>NZ_JTHN01000371.1 GCF_001399685.1 Paenibacillus sp. A3 | reverse complement strand
ATCCTGCCGGATCGCCACCTCGAGAAAAGTGCCTCCGGGGTAGACGATAATGTCGTGGGCTTTGGCCATTTCGATTTTTCGCTTAAGCAACTCCGTCTTATAAAGCGGCGAGGTGCCGAATCCGATTTTCAGCATGTCGATATAGACGCCGGCCGTCTGCAGCAAATCCTCAAGCGCATGAAGCCCAAGGCCTTTGTCGATGACCATCGTTTTGCCCAAGGCTCGCGGCTTATCCGTACGACGCCCGGTCGGATCGCTGAGCAGTGTATTCCACTGCAACGGTGATGTTACCTCCATCTTGTATCGCCTCGCAGTAACATAAAGTTGGATTACGGTGTCATCATATGCATTTTGGGCGAATGGTGTGCCCCGTAAGCCTAAAATAAGACGAGCCCGCATACAGTGATAAGGAAAGCGAAGGGGGGAAACAAATGTCGGTCATCAACAAAATCGTCCTCAGTATGGCGTTGATTCGAATCTTCTCGGGGAGCATCGAGATTATGGCGGGACTGCTTATGCTGCGCTACAACCAGATTGAGAAAGCGCTCCTGGTCAATTCGGCGCTGGCGTTGGTCGGGCCTTTCGTGCTGCTTACGACTACGACGATCGGACTTGTGGGGATGGCGGAAAAGCTGTCGGCGGGCAAAATGCTATGGGTGCTTATCGGCGTAAGCTGTATTTTTATTGGAATCTTAAAAAAGTAATCGGTCATAGTTCAGTAGATTGCATCATACATATGATTGTAAAAGATGGACAGCTTGGAGGGATAGCCATGATCCGGTCGCTGCTGCCGTTCTTCTCCGCCGCTATGCAGCAGATCCTAGCAACTCTACCAACCCGCATTGCAGCCGAGCTGCAAGAAATCCGGATCCGCGAAGAGAGGCCGCTGGAAGTCGTCTGGGCCTCGGGCTGCGGCTTCGTATCGGACAAGGGAAGCTTGTGCGCCGACCCGGGGCAAGCCTACCGGCCGACGCGCCGGGATTGCGCGGAGCTGCTGGAGCAACTGACGCAGCATTCGATGTACACGTTCGAGGAGGAGCTGAAGCGGGGATTCATTACCGTTTCCGGCGGACACCGGATCGGCCTCGCCGGACGAACCGTCCTGGAACAGGGAAAGGTAAAGTACATCAAGGATGTCAGCGGCTTCAACGTCCGGCTGGCGCGGGAATGGAAAAACGCCGCCAAGCCGGTCCTTCCCTATCTGCTCGAACCGGGCGGCGAGCGGGTGTACCGCACGCTGATCGTCTCCCCTCCGCAGCAGGGAAAAACGACGCTGATTCGCGATCTGGCCCGATTGCTAGGCACGGGGGGAGCGGACAACGGCTTGCGCCGGTCCTTCAAGATCGGCATCGTCGACGAACGCTCTGAGATTGCCGCTTGCGTCAAAGGGGTGCCCCGCTTCGATGTCGGGTACCGGACGGACGTGCTGGACGGCTGCCCGAAGGCGGAAGGCATGATGATGAT
>NZ_JTHN01000370.1 GCF_001399685.1 Paenibacillus sp. A3 | reverse complement strand
AATCGTCCATCGAGATATGCAGCCCCAACGCTTTGAGGCGCAGCAGCGTATCGGTCGTTTCCTTCGTATTCTGCAGCGCGACGCCTTCCGTAATTTCGATAATCAGCCGGCTGGAAGCCATTCCCGTTTCCTTCAAAATACCGGCCACCTTGTCTACGAAGCCGTCCTGCACGAGCTGTCTGGGCGACACGTTCACCGCAATTTTCAGCGGCGGCCTCCCTTCCCGCTCCCACTCGACGGCTTGCCTGCATGCCGTCCGAATGACCCAATCGCCGATCGGCACGATCAAGCCGGTATCCTCGGCGAGCGGCACGAAGTCGGAAGGCGGGACCAGATGCCCGTCCGCATTCCTCCAGCGCAGCAGCGCTTCCGCCCCGACGATTGTCATATCTTTAGAGCACACCTGCGGCTGGTAGCACAGAAACAGCTCGTTGTGATCCAGTGCATGCCGCAGCGCGCGCTCCATCAGGATGCTTCTCAGCATGCCGTCCTTCAGCGTCGGCGTGAAGAACCGGAACCGGCCTCCGCCAAGCTCCTTGGCTTGATACATGGCCGCATCCGCATGCTTCATCAGGTCGGCTATGGACAGGCCGTCTTCCGGGTAGACCGCAATGCCGATGCTGGTTGAGGTCTGAATCTCGTGTACCCCTACCTTGAAAGGCTCGGCGGCCGCCCGAAGGATTGACTCCGCAAGCGCTTGCGCTTGCCGGGAAGATGCCAGCGGCCCCGTCAGGATTGTAAATTCGTCGCCCCCTTGACGGGCGACGATGTATGTCTCCGGAACGATTCCCCGAATCCGTTCCGCCACTTGACGGATTAATTCGTCGCCCGTCACATGGCCCAGGCTATCATTTATGTATTTGAAGCGGTCCAAATCGAGAAACAGCACCGCAAGCGGCTGTCCGTCCAGCGAGGCTTTCTCGATCGCTTCCTGTGCCTTCTGCTCGAACAAGCGCTTGTTCGGAAGCCCGGACAAGTCGTCATGAGACGCAAGAAATTCGCTTTTTTCGAGCATTTGTTTGAGCCGGTTAACCAACCTTTCATTCTCCAGAAGCATGGAGATTTGGCGCACGAGGATCAGGACGGTTACCATGACCGTTCCCGCCACGACAGCGTCCGGCTTATCGATACGGCGAAGCATCAATAAGAATAAGATCGCGAAGCCGGCGTAAGGAAAAAGCAAGCGGAGCAGACGGGCGACGGAGACGAAACGTGCCTCTGCTACAGGCCGGTCTTCGGGATGAGAGGCGTACCAGCCCGCGAAGCCGTATGCGAACAGCCCAGCGCTCCACAGCAGGTCGTACCACTGCCCTGCCTGATATTTCCCCGAGATCACGTCGAGCACATAAACCGTGTCGCCGCCGATAAAGACGACAAAACCGAAGGTGATCAAGGCAAGCACCCGCCGGTCGAACAAAGGCGTATAAGCGAAATGAAGAACGAACAGGCACAGCAATATCCCAAAATCCGTTATCGGATACGACAGCACCGCCGCTTGACCGAACCCCTCGGGACTGGATAGCATCGTCTGCAGATTGGGCCTGATGACGAATTCCCAGCTGACTGTACCGACGATCAGCAGGATCATGATACAGTCGAAGAGAAACCGGATGCCTTGCGAAATGCTCTTCTCCCGGAACAACAAGTAAAACAAAGCGGCAAAAAACAGCCCGGTCTGCAGGTTCCAGAACAGGTCGGCTAAACTGATCGTCGGGGCCGAGGCTCGCAGCACCCAAGCATAGAAGGACCAGACCAGCTGCCCCAGCAAATAGAAGCAGGCGCCCGCGGTCATCAGCAGCCAGAACGTTCCCGCACTACCCCGGTG
>NZ_JTHN01000037.1 GCF_001399685.1 Paenibacillus sp. A3 | reverse complement strand
ACTTTTTGGGGTCACTGCAAAAGGCGGGGTTTTTCGGCGTATATGTCTGAATGGTGAAACTTTGCCCTCAGGTTTTCAATTCCAGTTGCAGGGATTCCGCTTAAAGCTTAGAATGAGATAATGGGGTTAGGCTGAAGAAAATCATGATAAAGGATTCTGAATGCGATGAACGGCATACATCTTAAACATACAATATACTCATCATTCTTGGGCCTCACGATTTTCCTCACCAGCACCGGTACGGTTTATGCTTTGGAGGCGGACGATCCGTTCTATGCCAAGCAGACTTACCTTAAGCAAATTCATATGAACGAAGCCTGGAATGTGACGCAGAGCAACAGCGGCATGATTATCGCGGTCGTCGATACCGGAGTAGATTTGGCGCATCCTGATTTGAAGCCTAATTTGCTGCCGGGCGTCAACCTGATTCATCCGAAACAGCCGCCGGCGGACGACAACGGCCACGGCACCAACGTAGCGGGTGTCATAGGTGCTGTGGGAAATAACGACCGGGGCGTTGCCGGCATGCTGTGGAACGCCCGGATCATGCCGATCAAAGCGCTTGAAGCGGACGGGTCCGGCGGCGAGCAGAAGCTCGGCGAAGGGATTCGTTATGCCGTCGATCATGGCGCCAAGATTGTTGTTCTCTCGCTCGGCCTCAATAAATACTCCGCCTACATGAACGATATCGTACGGTATGCGGAGGAAAGAGACGTGCTGCTGGTAGCCGCTACGGGCAACGAAGGCAACCGCGTCAAATATCCGGCGGCGTATCCTACCGTCCTCGCAGTTGGCGGGGTGAATGCTAACGGTGCGGTGAACGAATTGTCCAACACGGGACCGGAGGTCGACGTCGTTGCGCCCTGGGATGTGTTCACGACGGCGACAGGCGGTTCGTACGAAGCGAAGGACGGGACGTCGATGGCTGCACCGCAAGTCGCGGCTGCGGCCGCACTGCTGTGGGGACGGAATCCGGAGATGAAAGTGTATCAGATTCGCCAATGGATTCGCCAAACCGCGGAGGACCTAACCGGAAAAGGCTGGAATCCGCGCACCGGCTACGGCTTGCTTCGGGTAGACCGATTGCTCAATGAGCCTTATTTGGCTGACATGTACGAACCGAACAACCGTAAGGATCAGGCCAAAGTGGTCTCCGCCAGTAAAAAGATTACCGCCTCCTTCTCGGACGGTACAGACAACGACTGGTTTGCTACGGATGCTTCCTACGACGGAACCGTAAATGTTACGCTGGAGCTTGATAGCAGCTTATCGGTGAATGTGCAGCATACGGACGCTTCCGGCGTGCTGACGACCAAAACCGTGCAAGGAGGCCAGACGGTTCCGTTCAAAGTATCGAAGGGGCGAAGTTATTTTCAACTGCAGCTTAGCGACCGCAACCGCAAAGTGGAGACGCCTTACGGACTGACGACTTCCTTTGACATTTACCGCGACCCGTACGAAGACAACGACCGCCAGTTCAAAGCGTACGTGCTGCCTTCCCGGAGCGTGAAGGTCAAGGGGACGTTCCACCAATACAATGATGCGGACTGGTATGAATTCCCAGTTACCCAAACCGGCTCGTTACGCATTCATGTGACAACCGATACGGCGCGAATCGACCCGGTGCTTCTCGTTCAAAAGCAAGGAGAGAAGTCGGTGACGATCGACGAAGGGGACGACGGCGCAACGGAGTCGTACTCCTTGCCCGAAGTATTTCCCGGCACCTATTATATTCGGGTTGCTAATGTGAAGGATTATACGAATCCGGTTGTTGGCGAATATACGCTGGCGATCGAATACGACGCGAAGCTGATTGACCCGAACGAACCGAATAACCGCTCTTATCAGGCGACCGCCATCTCGATGGATACTCCGTATAACGGCCTGCTCGATAAGTCGGACGACGTGGATTGGTTCCAGTTCAAGGTGGAAGAGGAAAGCTTCGTTCGAGTCGGACTTAGCGACATCCCTTCCGGAGTGAGCATGTATATGCATTTATACGACGGGTCGATGAATTCGATGGCGACCTCGATGAACAACAGCTCAGCCGATTCTCAGGAGTTGTCCGGCCGCTTCAAGCCGGGGACGTACTATCTGAAGCTGACTTCCAACCGGCCGTTCGATAACCGCATGTATCAGCTCCTCGTTAACGCCAAGCCGTTGACCGGCGGCTATACCGATATTCGAGGGCATTGGGCGCAGAATGCGATCTTGAATTTGACCGGCAAACAGGTCATTAACGGATACGACAACTATACGTTCCAGCCCGACCGGCCGATTACCCGTGCCGAAGCGACGGCGGTTATCTCGCGGGCGTTCCGGCTGTCGAAGCAAAAATCGGTCAGCTACTCGGATTTGCCGGAGACGCATTGGGCCTACGATCATGTGGCCCGGGCGACACAGGCGGGGATTATCGAAGGTTACCCGGACCGGACGTTTGCGCCGGATCAGCCGGTCACTCGCATGGAGATGACGGCGATGCTGGCACGCAGCATGAACATGACGGGCAAACGAAGAGGCGCCCTTCCGTTCACCGACGTGGATGAAGAGTATTGGGGCGTCGGTCTGCTCAAGCAGATGAAAGCCGAAGGACTGGTCGGCGGCTATGCGGACGGCACGTTCCGGCCCGAGCAGCAGGCGACCCGGGCCGAATTTGTCCAGCTACTGATGGGGATTCTGAAATAAACCGGGTCCGGAAGCGGCCAATACGGCTCTTCCGGACCGGCGGGACACTGCGGTGAAAGCGGGGAATGCTTTTTCCATGGATTATTTGGATCAAATGAGCGCGTCGATGGGACTAAAGGGGATGATCAACATTGTGGTCGTCCTGGTATTCATCGGCGTCTCTTGGTGGGCTCTGCAGGAGCTGAAGCTGGAGACGATGCTGAGACGCCCCAAAAGCGCCCAAGCTAAAATGCTGCAAATCCTGCTCTCGATCGCGTTAGGGTATCAAACTGCCCGGTTCGTGATCGACTATTTGGAGTGGTCGACTTGGTTCTCCGGAATGTTCTGAAAAAACTTTTTTTCGAATAACCGAGGAGAATGTTGTCAACAATGGTTAGTACAACCGTTAGAAAATCCGCTCGGGCCACGAATGGTATCGTGACCGGCTAAAGGACTATGAAACCGCAGGCAGAAATTACGCGGAGGGGGATCATGATGAGCAAAATAATCGTCCGCGGCGGCAAAAAGCTATCCGGCAGGGTCAAAATAAACGGCGCGAAAAACGCTGTCCTGCCGATCATCGCAGCCTCGATCTTAGGAACGGATGGAGTCAGCGTCATTCACGACGCGCCTCCCCTGGATGACGTCCTTGTCATTAACAAGGTGCTAGAAAGTCTGGGAATCAAGATTGAATATAAACATGAAACGGTCCGCATCGATGCATCCAAGATCGATACGTGCGAGGCCTCCTATGATCTGGTAAGAAAAATGCGGGCGTCGTTTCTGGTCATGGGTCCGCTGTTAGCCCGTGTCGGCCAAGCGCGTATATCGCTGCCCGGAGGATGCGCTATCGGAACCCGTCCGATCGACCAGCATCTGAAAGGCTTCGAAGCGATGGGCGCGGAGATCGAGCTCGGCCAAGGGTATATCGAAGCGAGAGTGAGCGGACGATTAAAGGGTGCCAAGGTGTACCTCGATGTCGCCAGCGTTGGAGCGACGGAGAACATTATGATGGCCGCGGCGCTTGCCGAAGGCACGACCTTAATTGAGAACGCCGCCAAGGAGCCGGAGATCGTCGATCTGGCGAACTATCTTAACGCGATGGGTGCCAAAATCCGCGGAGCGGGTACAGGCATCATCCGCATCGACGGCGTATCGCAGCTCACCGGCGCAGTACATACGGTCATTCCCGACCGCATTGAAGCAGGTACATATATGATTGCCGCCGCCATCACGAACAGCGATTTGTACATCGAAGGAGCGATCGGCGACCATTTGCGTCCGGTCATTTCCAAGATGCAGGAGATGGGCGTGCAAATTCAAGAAGATGAGAACGGCCTCCGGGTGTATACGGATCGCCCTCTCCGAGCGGTAGATCTTAAAACGCTGCCTTATCCCGGCTTCCCTACCGACATGCAGTCGCAGATGATGGCCCTGCTGCTGATGGCAGACGGGACCAGCCTGGTTACCGAGACGGTTTTCGAAAACCGTTTTATGCATGTGGAGCAAATGTTAAACATGAATGCGCAGATTAAGGTGGAGGGCCGTACGGCGGTCGTCAGCGGCGGCAGCAAGCTCCAAGGGGCCAAGGTGTGCGCGACCGATCTGCGTGCCGGAGCGGCGCTTGTTTTGGCCGCGCTTGCGGCCGACGGCGATACGGAGATTACCGGCATTCATCACATTGACCGGGGCTATGTAAATATTGCCGAGAAGCTCAGTGCGCTGGGGGCCGACATCCGCCGGATTCCTGTCGAGATCGTCGATACGGAAGAAGAGGAGCAAACGCTCCCGCTGTTCGCTGTGCAGCCAAGCCTCGCTTAACGCTTATGGCTTCTATTCTCTTGGAACGGGAACCGACTCTTTCATTCGGAAAGGGCCGGTTCTCTTTCTTTTGAGGTTCTATTCTATCTTTTCGGTTCATAAGATGGTGTTACCTGCAGCCGCAGCGCCTGATTTTTGAGAGCCGACAAAAGATGGAGGAACCCGTTGATGAAGTACAAGCTGACCCGGACGCAACAATCTTGGATTCGTTGGTTGGCCGTATGGCTGGCCAGCTTCACAGCTGTCGTCGTGCTGGTACCCGGCCTGCTCGTACGCACGGGGCCCGGAAAGGAGCCGGAACCAGCACCGCCTGCTGCTGCAGAGCTGCCGTCCGCAGCCCGGCAGCAGGACGAACTGCTTATTCCCGTTTACCGGGCAAAGGAGAAGCGAACGGAGAAAATGGCCCTCGAGCAGTATGTGAGGGGCGTCGTCGCGGCGGAGATGCCCATCGAATTTGAGCCGGAAGCGCTCAAAGCCCAAGCGATAGCCGGACGCACCTATATCGTCCGAAGGCTGCTCGACGGCGACCAGAGCAATGTCCCCGACGCGAATGCGCTTGTAACGGATACGATCAGCCATCAAGCTTACGTCACCGACGAGGAGCTAAAGCAGCGTTGGGGCGACGACGCGTTCCTCTCCCGCATGGACAAGCTGAAACGGGCGGTAGAGGAAACAAGGGATCTCGTACTAACCTATCAAGGGAAACCGATCGAAGCGAGCTTTTTCTCTACCAGCAACGGGTATACGGAAAATTCGGAAGACTACTGGAATTTCAACGTTCCGTATTTGCGAAGCGTACCGAGCCCTTGGGATGCCAAGCTGTCGCCCCGTTATAAAGAGACGGTAGCTTTTACGTCCAAGGAGTTGCACCGCAAGCTGGGGTTGCCCGGCGCTGTGCCGGTATCGGCCGGAAGCCCTCTCGGCATCAAGGTAATAGAGAAGAGCCAAGGAAATCGCATAAAGAAGCTGTCTATTGGCGGAAAGCTATTTACCGGAAGAGAGGTTCGAGAGAAGCTCGGACTGAATTCCAGCCAGTTTCAATGGTCATGGAGCGGGGGGAAATGGCGGTTTACGACATTCGGCTACGGGCATGGCGTAGGGATGAGCCAATGGGGCGCCAACGGAATGGCGATGGAAGGACGCAAGGCGGAGGACATTGTCAAATACTATTATGCCGGCATAGCCATCGACCGTGCTTCCAATCTATTGAAAGGAAAAACTTTCTAATAAAATAGGTTTTCCCGCGTATAAATCTCGCGAACCTGGCAAGAATGGTTAGCGAGGTGATATACAAATGAGTGAACAAAAAAGAGATTTGGTCCAAGAAGAAGCTCCTAAATCTACCGAAGGAGCCCAAAGCGGCACAGCGTCATCCTGGAAAAGATTGCTCGCCAAGAAGTGGGTATTTCCGGCAACGTACATGGCAGCTGCGGCAATCATCTTAACGTTAATGTGGTGGTACCAAGGGGCGAGCATCACGAAGCCTGACAAAAACGTCAGTCTTGATGCTACGAAGTCCGGTACGGTCACAGGAAACGTCTCGGGTACCGACGCGGTAGCTACCAACGCTAAACAGGAAACGATGCAATGGCCGGTCAAAGAACGCAGCGAACTGGATGTCGTGCTTCCTTTCTTCGATAACAAAGCGTCGAACGAAGTGCGGCAAGCCGCGATGGTCGAATACGGCGACACCTTCACCCCGCATATGGGTATGGATTTTGCAAGACACGACAATCAAGCGTTTGACGTATTGGCCGTTATGGGCGGTAAGGTCACGGCGGTACAAAAAGATCCGGTCGTCGGCAACTTGGTGGAAATTACGCATAGCAACGGGCTTGTTTCGGTCTATCAAAGCTTGGCCGAAGTCAAGGTCGCCAAAGACGCCGAAGTGAAGAAGGGCGACGTCATCGCCAAGGCGGGACGCAACGAGCTGGAAAAAGACCAAGGCACCCATTTGCATTTCGAATTGCGTCAAGGTCAAGGCGGCCCGGCGGTTAATCCGGAGCAATACCTCGGAGATCATTAATATCGGCAGAGCAGCAGGCAGGGGATCGCTCCTCTGCCTTTTTGTTTTCGCGGGACGAATATCTCTTGCGAAAACACGCTTGTCCTTGAAATAATTGTTCGCTGCGGGCTTGTCAGCCTTCCGAAACAAAGAATATAAGCGTGCGCCCCTCATATAATGTACCAAACTAACTCGAGTAGGGAGGCGAGGGGAGTGCACGATTACATCAAAGAGCGAACCATTAAGATAGGCCGCTGCCTGGTGGAGACCAAGCATACGGTTCGCACCATAGCCAAGGAATTCGGCGTTTCCAAAAGCACGGTGCACAAAGACTTGACGGAACGTCTACCGGAGATTAATCCGGAGCTTGCCAATCAGGTGAAGCATATTTTGGAATATCATAAGTCCATCCGTCACCTGCGCGGGGGAGAGGCCACCAAGATTAAATACCGGAAAACCCGCAGCCCGAAGGCGCAAGAGAAGCTCGTTACCGTTAAGTAAACCTGCCCCGTTGCAGGGCGCGTTCCCAGCCGTACCGTGAGCTGTATTTCCCAACGCGGAGGTAGGCCTATAGCCCTTGGATGCAAACGGGCCTCCGCGCCGCTGACGGTACGCCCCTTCTCCCGAACCGGCCGGAAACGAAGCGATATTTGTCGAAAAATCGTTCAAAAAAAAGAGGAATTTTGAAATACATGGCGAATTTACCTAAGTAACGTATATAATAGAAGTGCCACTTCTTTTACAATAAGGATGGACGGTTGGCTAGGGAGGATCAATAGGAATGTTAAGCAAGGATATCGGCATAGATCTCGGGACTGCGAACGTCCTGATTCATGTGAAAGGTCGGGGCGTTGTCCTGGATGAACCGTCCGTCGTCGCCATCGAAAGCGATATAAAGCGAGTGCTGGCCGTGGGCGAAGAAGCGCGCCGCATGGTTGGCCGGACGCCCGGCAATATTGTGGCGATCCGTCCGCTTCGGGACGGCGTTATTGCCGACTTTGAAATAACGGAAATGATGCTGAAGTATTTTATCAATAAAGTCGGCGGGAAGAACTGGTACAGTCACCCCCGTATTTTGATCTGCGCTCCGACGAACATCACGTCGGTAGAGCAAAAGGCCATTCGGGAAGCGGCCGAACGGAGCGGGGCGCGCGAAGTGTTTTTGGAAGAAGAGCCCAAGGCTGCGGCCATCGGCGCCGGAATGGATATTTTCCAACCGAGCGGCAACATGGTCGTAGATATCGGCGGAGGTACGACGGATGTGGCCGTATTGTCCATGGGCGACATCGTTACCTCCTCTTCTATTAAAATCGCAGGGGACAAGTTCGACTCTGCCATTATGAAATATATCAAAAGCAAGTACAAGCTCTTGATCGGTGAAAGAACAAGCGAGGATATTAAAGTCCGTATCGGGACGGTACATCCGGACGGCAAGCGCGAGACGATGGATATCCGCGGCAGAGATATGGTGAGCGGACTGCCGTTGACGATGACCATCAATTCGCAGGAAATTCAAGAAGCGCTGTGGGAGCCGGTATCGTCCATCGTGGCGGCAGCCAAGAGCGTGTTGGAGCGCACGCCTCCGGAGCTGTCGGCCGATATTATCGACCGCGGCGTTATTTTGACCGGCGGCGGCGCGATGCTGCACGGCATCGATCAATTGTTGGCGGACGAGCTTAAGGTGCCCATCCTGATTGCGGAAGATCCGATGCATTGCGTTGTAAAAGGGACCGGCATTATGTTGGACAACCTGGATAAAGTAACCAAGCGCAAATTTTAGGAGGGTAACCAATCGATGTTAAGAGGCCTGTATACCGCCGCTTCCGGCATGATCGCACAGCAGCGCAAGCACGATATCGTTACCAATAATATTGCCAACCTCAACACTCCCGGCTTTAAAAGCGGCAACGGAATTAATCGGTCGTTCCCGGAAATTCTGATTTCCCGGGTGCGCAGCGGCAAGGGCGAACCGGGTTCGGTGCCTGTCGGCCGGATTAATACGGGGGTTATGGCGGAGGAGAACGTTTCTCTGCATGCGCAAGGCGATATTCAGGAAACGAAGAACCCTTTTGACTTTGCCTTGATTTCGGATATTCAGGTGCCGGGCGCCCGCTTTGACAGCTCAGGCAAGTACGTGGATCAGAACGGACAGCGGGTGATTCAGCCCCAAGCTTTCTTTACGATCTTGAACGCGGCCGGCGAACAGCGCTATTCCCTGAACGGCAAATTTTCGCTGGATGCGAACGGACGGTTGATCGATTCCGAGGGCCATTCGGTGTTAGGACGCGATGGACAACCTATCGTGCTGATGGATGCGGGTACGCCGGTCACGAATTTCCGTATGACCCGGACGGGACAGTTCACCAATGCAGAGGGCCAGTCGATATTGGGGGCGAACGGACAACCGTTGACGCTGCTTATTACCCGGGTGGAAGATCCGAACCAATTGGTCCGCGAGGGCAACGGGCTGTACCGCTTAAATGCTCAGGATCAAGGCGCGTTCCGGCCGATTGACGCTCAAGACCAGGTTGAAGTGCGGCAAGGCTATGTCGAGCGCTCCAACGTTGATTCCAGCCAGTCCATGGTCGATATGATGTCGGCTTTACGGGCTTATGAAGCTAACCAAAAGATGATTCAGTATTACGATAAAAGCATGGAGAAAGCAGCCAACGAAATCGGCCGCGTCTAATCTGCCATTACATATAGCTCGTCCAGCTGAGAAACACCCCTTACAGGAGGAGTTCACGTGAATCATTCGATGATCAATTCATCCGTTTCGATGCATGCGCTTCAGCAAAAGCTCGATCTGCTTGCGAATAATATGGCCAACGTCAACAATACGGGCTATAAACGCCGGGAAGCTTCGTTTCAAGACGTGTTGACCAACGTGAAGCAGCAGCCCCGCGGTTTTCAAAAAGAAGGCCGGCTTACGCCCCTTGGATACAACCAAGGGTGGGGGGCCAAACTTGCGTCATCTCAATTGAATATGAGTCAAGGCTCGCTGAAGCCAACGAACAACCCGCTTGACGTGGCGATTGAAGGGGCGGGACTGTTTGAAATATCCACCGCTTCCGTGGATGCAGCGGGCAATCCGGTTAGAGAAACCCGTTGGACGCGAGACGGTTCCTTCGAGCTGTCGCCTTCGGGCGATCCGCAAAACCCTGACGGCTTGATTTTGACTACGAAGGATGGTCATTACGTGATGGGGGCAGACAACAATCCGATTCGCGTGCCGAACAACCACCAGATACAAATTCAAGCGGATGGGACGATTCTGGCCCATGATGAAGCGGATCCTAATGCGGAGGCGGTTCCGGTCGGACAAATCAAAATGGTACGCGTGGTTCGCCCTCAGCTTTTGCAGCAGCTCGGCGATAACGTGTTCGGATTGCCTTCCGATATTACTGCACAGCAGCGGGACGACATCTTGGATCCCGTAACGACGGGGAACAACACGGTTGACCCGATTACGGTTCGCCAGGGCTTTTTGGAACAGTCGAACGTCAGTCTTGCAGACGAAATGACTGAGCTCATCATGGTTCAGCGGGCGTTTCAGTTGAATTCCCGCGCAGTATCTTCGTCCGATCAAATGATGAACTTGGCCAACAACTTGCGTGGCTAACGGCATTACGCAAAGCGAGGTAGGGAACTTGAGCGATAACCGAAAAGAGGCGCCTGCGGAATCAAAAAGATGGAAAAAAGCGGTTCTTACGTTCCTGAAGTGGACGTGGATTCCGTTCACTAGCATACTGGCGCTTTTAGTAGGGCTTGCGATCGGGTACGTTTATATAGGAAAGCAAGATTTGCAAGAGGTTTTCAATTTAAATACGTGGCGTCATGTGTTTGATTTGATCTTTGCTGATACGTAATGGTAAACTCCCGGGTAGGGAGTTTTATTTTTTTCCTCATAAAGGTATAATGTATGGATGGGAAGCGTTATAGAGAGAGAATCGAGCTGCGCCGATAACGTAAGCGGCTCAGAGGGGGACGCTATTTCGTGTGGAACTTGCCCAATGTACTGACCGTATGCCGCTTTGTTCTGATTCCCGTCTACCTCGTGGTGTTTGGAGCAGGATATATCAAAAGCGCCTTTTTCGTCCTGCTTATTGCAGGGCTTACTGACGTACTGGACGGCTACATTGCACGGAAACGAAATTTGGTCACCGAGCTTGGCAGCATGTTGGACCCGCTCGCGGACAAGCTGATGATGATCACCGTCATCTTGTCGCTGGTTTTCTCCCAGATGATTTCGTGGCAAGCTGCAGGAGCCATGTTTTTACGGGACGCGGGCATGATCGTGGGATCAGCAATTTTTCACTTTCGGGGCAAAAAGACCGTTCCGGCGAATGCGATGGGTAAATTGACGACCGTCTTGTATTATGTTGCCATTCTGCTGATCGTTTTCGAACTTCCATACGCTCATGCGTATTTATGGTTTGTCATCGCCGTATCGTTCGTCACCTCTATTATTTATATTCTTCAGTTCAAGCTGTTGAACAAACGCGGCTTACATTCCTAAGGGGACCCTTTTCGAAATAAAAAGAGCTCATGCCTGGATTCACCTTACCGGCAAATCCGCACATAAGCTCCCTTATATCAACCTTCACTGCTGCAGCTCATGAAGGGACATTTGTATTGTAAGTTGAACCAGACGTTTTTATACTCACCCAGGAAAGGAGCATCTGCCTTGTTAGATGCCGTTCAAATTCAAAAGATTATTCCGCACCGTTACCCGTTTTTGTTAGTGGACCGCATAGTAGAAATTGAACCGGGCGTGAAATCCGTAGGTATTAAAAACGTAACAATCAACGAACCGTTTTTCCAGGGACATTTCCCGGGATTTCCCGTCATGCCGGGGGTGCTGATTGTCGAAGCTCTTGCGCAGGTCGGTGCCGTAGCCCTATTGCAACTGGAAGCAAACCGTGGGAAAATCGGGTTGCTCGCAGGGATCGACAATTTTCGGTTCCGCGGTCAAGTGAAGCCGGGAGATACGTTAAGGCTAGAGGTCATGATTACACGATCGAAAGGCATTATCGGCAAGGGGCAGGCAACGGCCAAAGTCGATGATAAAGTCGTCGCGGAAGGCGAAATCATGTTCGCGCTTCAGGAGAAAAATACCGATCATAATTGACATAAATACATAAAATTCCGGGTAGAGGAGATGGAATAATGAATACGGGGAAGCATGTGCAAGAGCAATACGAGCTTTGGTTGAAGGATCCGGCAATTGACGAGGGCACCAAAGAAGAGCTTCGACAAATTGCGGGGGATCCTAAAGAAATCGAAGATCGCTTTTACCGCGATCTGGAATTTGGTACCGGGGGCCTGCGCGGCGTCATTGGGGCCGGTACGAACCGGATCAATGCGTACACGGTAGCCCGTGCCACCCAAGGGCTCGCGCAGTTCATGCTTGCTTCCGGCAAAGCATCGCTTTCCGCGGTGATTGCCTACGATTCCCGGAACCAGTCGCCCGAATTTGCGCTTGAAGCGGCTAAGGTGCTGGCAGGCAACGGAATCAAAGCGTACGTGTTCGAATCGCTTCGTCCGACGCCGGAGCTTTCATTTGCCGTCCGGTATTTGAAGGCCGACGCCGGCATCGTTATCACGGCAAGCCACAATCCTCCCGAATATAATGGATATAAAGTATACGGAAACGATGGCGGACAGCTTGTTCCGGAGCAAGCCGAGCAAGTCATTGCTGAGATCCGTAAGGTACAGTCGTTTGCCGACGTAAAGAGAAAATCGCGCGCCGAGGCCGAAAGCGCCGGTTTGCTTCAATGGATCGGCGAGGCGGTGGACGCCGAATACATTCGTGCGGTCACGGCCATCAGCCGTAACCCGGAGCTGGTGAAGCAGACGAGCGATAACTTCCGCATCGTATTCACACCGCTGCATGGAGCGGGCAATTTATCCGTGCGCGCGGCATTGGCCGGGATCGGCTTCGATCAGGTGCAGGTGGTTGCCGAGCAGGAACAGCCGGACGCTAACTTCTCAACGGTAAAATCGCCGAATCCGGAGGAACGGGAAGCGTTCACTTTGGCCATTAACGAAGCCAAGAAAACGGACGCCGACATCATTATCGGAACGGATCCAGATTGCGACCGGATGGGTGCGGTTGTGAAGGATGCGAACGGCGAATATTTCGTGCTGACGGGCAATCAGTCCGGCGCGATTATGGTCGATTACCTGCTCAGCAGCCGCAAAGAGCGCGGAGAGCTTCCGGCTAACGGCATCGTGATCAAAACGATCGTCACCAGCGAGATGGGAGCGGTCATTGCCGAGCATTATGGGGCTAAAGTATTGAACACGCTGACAGGCTTCAAATATATCGGCGAAAAAATGACACAGTTCGAGCGGACCGGAGAAGCCGAATTTTTGTTCGGCTACGAAGAAAGCTACGGTTATCTCGCCGGCAACTATGCGCGCGACAAGGATGCGGTAATCGCGTCGATGCTGATCTGCGAAGCTGCAGCTTATTACAAAAGCCAAGGCAAAACCTTGTACGATGTTCTGCAGGAACTGTATGCGCGTCACGGCTACTTCTTGGAAAAGCTCGAATCGCGCACGCTCAAAGGCAAGGATGGCGTCGAGAAAATCCAAAGCATCATGAGTGATTGGCGCAGCGCCCCGCCGGAAGTGCTTAACGGATTGCGGGTCGTTAAGGTTGAGGACTTCTCTCAAGGATTGTACGGACTTCCGTCGGAAAACGTCCTTAAATATACGCTTGAAGACGATTCTTGGTTCTGCCTCCGCCCATCGGGCACGGAGCCGAAGATCAAAGTATACTTTGCCGTTCGAGGCACCTCCGCGCAGGCCGCTTCCGAAGCGATCGAACAACTGGTTCAGACAGTTATGTCCCGCGTGGACAATCACAACTAACTTTGGGAGTGGGCAGTGTTGAAGGGAACGTACATGAAATGGAATCAACGGGCGCTTAAATGGTTATGGTGGTTGGTTATCCTTGGGATGCTGGCTGCCATCCCCGTAGCGTTCGAGCGGAATGAGACGGAGCAGAAAACGGGACGAAAGGTAGAGTTCGTCTTCGATTACCGCAATTTGCTGGAAATATCCGATTTGCAAACGGACCCCCGCAAATTCGTATTGGAGCAGTTGGACGAGATGAAGCAGCGTGGAATTCAATCCATGGCTGTCTATGAAGCGACTCTCAACGAGCTGAAGCTGAGCCGTCGCATTGAGCTGTTTACATCGCATGAAGCGTCCGCTTTGACCCAGACGCCCATTTCGCCGAATGAAAACTATACGTATCTTTTGTTTGCGGAGAAAGAATCGGAGCAGCAGCTTCAGCCGATGATTCAAAAGGCGTTTGCCGAATTGAATGTAAACACGAGAGCGTGGAGCTATAAAAATCAGCCGGGCCTGATCATCGAGATGGCGATGGAAGATGCGTTGTTGAAAACGATGGACCCGGATCCGATCACTTTGCAGATGCTTAAGGAAAAAGGGTACACGATTGTCATCCGGCTATCCAACCGGCGGGCTTTTGATGAGGCCCGCATGGATGAGCTGCTGGGAAGACTGAAGGCTCTCGGAGTGAAGCGAATGATTATCGACGGCGAGACCGTACCCGGTTTCGTTAGCGACAAAGACTTGCATAATCTCGATTTGATGGCCGAGCTTATGAAAAAGCACCAGATCGGCTTGGCCTCGACCGAAGCCCTGTACCAAAAGACGCCGCCGCGCGGCTTCAACAGTATCGCGAAGAAGATCGATTACAACGTGGTCCGTCTTCATCCGCTCACGGAATCCGACTCCCAGAAGCTCACGGAGAATATTACTCCGGAAGAGTTGAAGGGCCGCATTCAAGATTATGCGGACCGGTTTTTGCTGGCGGTGAAGGACCGGAACATCCGGATGATTTTCCTGCATGCCAAAGCGGTAAAGAGTACGGACAAAGGGAAAATCGTTCATCCGCTCGATTCGATTTATTTGACGTTGAAGGGGCCGGACGGAGCCATTCCACAGATTCATAAGGTAGGTTATCAGACCGGGCCGGCAACGGCGTTTGTGCCGGTGCATTCAGGCTGGCAGCCGGTCGCCAAGGCACTGTTGTCGATTGGAGCCGTCGCCTTAATTGCGCTGACGATCTCTTACTTCGTCCCAGAGCTTGCGCTAGCTGTCTTTTTGCTCGGATTGGTGGGCTCTGCAGGGATGTATGTGTGGAACAACAGTTTATTTTCACAAGCGCTGGCGCTTGGCGCAGGAACCTGCGCGCCGACTCTCGCTATCATGGTTGCGATCCGAGCGGCACGGAATAAGCTAGACCGCAGGGATGGTAACAAGTGGTTGTTCACAATCGTACTGCTTCTGCGGACAACCCTTCTTTCCCTAATCGGCGCTCTATTTATCGTAGGGCTGCTGAATCAAATCACGTATTCTTTGGTACTGGAACAATTCCGCGGCGTCGGTATCCTGCATGCGGCTCCGATCGCACTCACGGTTCTGTACTGGCTGGTGTTCAGCGATGGGACTTCTTACCGGGATAAAGTGCGGCGAATTCAAGGCTTCCTTCACGCGAATATCCGTGTTTTATGGGTCATTGTCGCTGTAGTCGTTGCCGCAGCCGGCTATTACTACATTTCGCGTACCGGCAACGAGGGGCAGGCATCATCGTTCGAACGATATTTCCGATCTTTCCTGGAAAATACGCTCGGCGTACGACCGCGCACGAAGGAGTTTATGATCTCCCATCCTTTGTTCCTGCTGGGAGCTTACTTGTGCTATAAGTACCGGAGCGCGCTTCTGCTGGTTCTGATCGGCGTGATTGGACAAGCTTCGGTCGTAGATACGTTCGCGCATCTGCATACACCGCTCGTCATTTCGTCGATTCGCGTCGTATATGGTTTGGCTTTCGGCCTATTGATCGGAGCCGTTTTGATTGTGGTCTGGGAAATTATTGCAAGGAGTTGGCAGCGTTGGGTACCCCGGTTAAGCGAATAGTATTGTCCGGTTACTACGGATTCCACAACAGCGGCGACGAGGCCGTGCTGCAATCGATTCTGCTGGCTTTGAAGGAACAAGGAGAACGACAGGGCGTAACATTCGTCCCTGTCGTTCTGTCCATAAACCCCGAGGAGACGGCTCGAACCTACGGCGTCGAAGCCGCTCACCGGATGCGCCCTGCGGAGGTATGGCGGACGCTGCGCGGAGCCGACGGGCTTATAAGCGGAGGAGGCAGTCTGCTGCAGGATGAAACGGGAACGAAAACGATCCCGTACTACATTGCCATTATCCGGCTTGCTCAATGGCTTCGAAAGCCCGTATTTATTTATTCTCAAGGCATCGGTCCGGTGCATCGGCCGTTTTTCTACGGATGGATTCGTTCGGCTTTCAATCGATGCGCGTTTATTTCCGTTAGAGACGACGAATCGAAAGCATTGTTGGGGCGAATGGGGGTTCCTGCGGACCGGGTTGAAGTGGTACCGGATCCGGTGATGGGGCTATCGCTTCGCGAACAACGCTCCCCAAAAGGCGACACGCCTAAGAAGCCTGTTATTGGGATATCCGTCCGATTCTGGAACGAAGACCGCTCGGAGCTCCAGGCTGTTGCCGATGCGCTTAAGCTTGTATTGGAGCAATCGGACGCGCACATTCGTTTCCTGCCGTTTCATTTGCCATCCGACGAGCAAGCTTCCTTGTATGTGATGGAACATATGGGGGGACTCTACAAAGAGCGAATGAGCATAACCCCTCCGATCGCCCATCCGCAGGATATGCTGGCGGAGGTTGCTTCCTGCCAGGTGTTGGTCGGAATGCGTCTTCACTCCTTGATTTATGCCGCCGGTCAATTCGTCCCTATGGTCGGATTGTCGTATGATCCAAAGATCGATCAATTTTTGAATCGTCTCGGGATCAAAGCCGCTTGCAGTACCCAGAAGCCCGATGCGAACGCGCTGGCTGAAGCAACCTTGCGGCTGTGGAACGGCGTGGAAGCATGGAAACGGGAGAAACAGCCGGCCATTGAGCGGCTGAAAGTCGAAGCCGGGCGCCCGGCGGAACGAATCGCTTCTTATTTTGCCAGTCGACATAAAGGAAATTAATAAGGCTACGCTATGCAATAAAAGTGTGCTTGTTTTGCCGTAATTCGCAGTGAGAGTGAATCGTAGAGAGGAAAATGTGCAGAAACCTGATAATACCTATGAAAACAACCTGAAAACCGCCCAAATTGCCTAAATTCATGATGGTATTTCAGAAGCCGTCAAGGTATAATTTGAAGTGTTTGGGGTTTTGTCATAGAAAAAAGGGGCTGTGAAAAAACACATGAACTTGTTATACGGTATCGGCTTTGTTGCTGCTTTACTGATCGCATTGCTGATGACACCGCTGGTAAAACGCTTTGCTTTTTGGGTTGGTGCCGTGGATGCGCCGAATCATCGCAAAGTACATAGCCGGATCATGCCGCGACTCGGCGGACTAGCTATTTTTATTGCATTCATCGCAGCTTATTTCGTTGTTTCTCCTGCTATAAATACATTAAAAACGGACGTTGTTTTCGGTCTTCTGGTAGGTGGGGCGATTGTCGTATTGATCGGCGCGCTGGATGATCGATTTGACCTGTCACCCAAAATCAAATTGCTCGGTCAAATTTTGGCTGCGAGTGTAGTGGTCTATTCCGGGGCTGTGATCGATCTGGTCAACCTGCCCTTTGGCGACGGGGCCGTTTCTTTAACTTGGCTTGCCATTCCGCTGACGATCTTCTGGATCGTAGGGGTGACCAACGCGATTAACCTGATCGACGGATTGGACGGTCTGTCCGCCGGAGTGTCGGGGATTGCAACGACGACGATTCTGGTACTGGCCCTGATGATGGGGAACGTTACCGTCGCATTGCTTTGTATCGTACTGCTCGGCTCGATCGCCGGATTTTTGTTCTATAATTTTCATCCGGCCAAAATTTTTATGGGCGACTCGGGAGCGCTGTTCCTCGGGTTTTGTCTGGCTACGCTGTCCGTACTCGGATTTAAGCAGGCGACCGTCGTATCACTGCTGGTTCCCATCATGATTTTAGGAGTCCCGTTGTCCGATACGTTCTTCGCCATTATGCGCCGGTGGGTCAATAACTTGCCGATTTCGGCCGCGGATAAAAGCCACTTGCATCACTGCTTGCTTCAACTTGGCTTCAGCCACCGGACGACGGTGCTCATTATATACGGTATTGCCGTGTTCTTCGGCTCTTCCGCCGTGCTGCTTTCCTTCATGTCGGAACAGGATGCGCTATGGGGTGCCGTGATATTGATTGCCATTCTGCTCTTTGTACTGGTACTTGGCGCGGAAGCGATCGGCATTATCAGCAAAACCAAAAAACCGGTGCTTCATTTTTTAAATAAAATCCGTGTTAAAACGATGCAGCTTAGCACCCGTTCACGGATGTCAAAATGATGATTTAGCATCAAATGCACATTGTTTAACACAACAATAAACGCTGAAAATCCCAGACCTTGATTGGTTTGGGATTTTTTGTTGCGCTTCCTTGCAAATTTCCCTAAAAAAACGATGACGTTCGGCCGATATGTAAAGTACAACTATTTTTTTGGCGAATGATGTCAAATCTTTGCCGGTTTTGGGCGGGGGAGGTTGTTTTTTAACCGGATTGCTTTGAAGCGTTAATTTGCCTACATTTTTTATTACATAAGGAGGTACTTCTCTTGAAACGACTTACCAATCGTGCCGTCAGCTTTGCGGTCATCGTTGCTCTGCTGGTGTCGATGATCGTACCGTTTTCTGCGATGGCCGCCGGCGGTTCGCTGATGAAAGTCAAAGGATACAGTACGGCAGCGGCAACCCCGACTCCGGTCACCAGCGAGACGGTCAATATTTCCGTCGAAATCGATAATATCGACGATGCTCAGATCTCTTCTATTTATTATGAGATTGAGAACGTGACGACCAGCCCTGGAAGCCCGGTGGAAAACAAATCCAATAAGGGCATGAAGACGGGCCCGTATGAAGTGACTTTTAACAGCGTCAAGCTCTCTGCAGGTACGAATAAAATTACGTTTACGATGGGAGACGTCACCAAGATTTCTTCCCAACCTGCCTACCTGACGTTTACGCCGACAACGAACATTACGGACTTGAAGTTTAACGACGTGCCGATCGAAGACGGTCAGATGTATCCGAAGGACCCGACGCAAACGGCGTATGTCATTACCGGTAAATCGCCGAACGCGACGACGGTTCAAGGTTATTTGCTCGGCCAAGCCAATCCGATCACGGCGTTCCGCAGCAATAATGGCGACTTTACGTTCATTCCGAACCGGAACACGGATTTCAACATGCAAGCCGGGGACAACATTTTTAAAATTGTCGCCAGCAACAACACGAATACGTACAACACGACTAAAAAGTTCATTTTCAACAATGGCAAGCCGTTTTTGTTTGACGGCGCTTTAGATACCGGTTCTGGAAAGCAGAAGCTGGTGAACGATCCGTTTCCGCAATTGAATCAAACGACGGCTAACCTGACGGGTAAAATGAAGGTCGATCTGGCCCCGGGCTCTTCTACGGTTACGCAGTATGTGTATGCAGATATCACTGTAGTAGGCGGGAGCCCGGCAACCCAACGGGTTTATTTCTCGGGAACTACACCGGCGCCACTTACGGAAATCCCGGCAGAGTCGACCTCGACTTATAAAGTATTTAACTTGGGTTCTATTCCGCTGACTCTTCCGACGACTCGGAATCAGACGCTTATCGTAACGTTCTATACGGGCAGCGGCTTGGTTGGTCAAGCGCCGCAGCAGACGTTTACGTTCAATTATTTTGATCCGGCTGCACCTTATGTAACGAAAGTAACCAAGGATCTTGGCACAGACCCGGTAACGAATCAACCGGTTGAAGTGGCCCTCAACCAAAATGGCGATAACGAAATCAGTGAGTTGCCATCTACGTTCTATATTTACACGACCGGTGTAGCCCCGGCGGGTAGCGTTAAGGCTCACATCGGTGGAGATGCTACTGGTATAGCTGCCACTTATGTTGGACCTGATGGGGCCCAACAAAAATGGAAAGTGCAAGTCAACGGTATTCGTGATGGAAGAGCCGTGATGTCTGTAATACCAAGCGGTGTAACAAACGGAAAGCTGGACTTCCCATTAGTTATCACGAGTACGCCGTATATCATTCCGGTTAACTTCTATAACAATATGGTCATCAAAAACGCCGCATTGGAGACACCTTATTGTACTCCAGGTACAGGCGGCACCCCTTGCTTGCAGGCGAAGATTATGAACTTGCCTGAAGCGGAGTATGCCAATGTCGAGGTATCCGTTAACGGTTATACGACCAAGCTGGTTGCAGGAGATTTCCGCGATACCAATGCAAAATCGACTTTTATGTTGGATGTGAGCAAAGCCGACACCCGTTGGCTGCCTAACGACAACAAAGATTTGCTCAACGAAGGGCGAAATACGGTAAAAATCAACCTGCGTTTGAACGGTGCTGTTGTAACGACAGTGCAGTATGAGATCTTTAAGTTTACGCTGCCGACCCCTGCATTTGTAGGAGATATCTTGCCAAGCCCGCTGGAGAAGTTCACCAAGGCGCAAACGCCGGATAAATACGCGACGAATGCAAACAGCGTATCTTTCGTAGGTAACTTCGTGAATGCAGACAGCATCAAAATGACCGTCCGCAAAAAAGACGCTCTGGGCAATCCGGTTGTTACTTTCGATGCCCGGGATAGCGGGACCGGATGGAATTATCCTGCCTCTCCGGCCAATGGACAGCAAAACTATCTGAATAGCGTCGGGACAGGAGCTATCAATACGGCTAGCATTCCGCTTCCTTTTACAGGGGATGTCGTCTTCGAATTTATGATTTCCAACAAAACGGGAATTACCGAAACGCGGAGCATCACGATTTCCCGGGAACCGGTACCTTACCGGATTATCGAACCGATTCTTGTGAAGAGCGGCAAAGATGATATCGCTACAATCAACGGCAACTTTGTGGACATCAAATTGGAAGCTGAGAACGCAGATAGCGTGAGCTTCGGTAAAGACGCTAATGTGCTCAGCAAGATTGACCCGTCCGACAACAAGCCTTACTTCTACTACCGTTATGAAAACTTGAAGGCAGGCCGTAACACGATCAGCTTTACCGTTAATCGCGGCAAAGAAAGCTCCAAAGCCAGCTTTGTGGTGAATAACGTGAATACGGCGGTAGAAGGCGCACAAATGCTGATGCCGCTTCAAAACAAATATAAGCTGTTCGAGGGAGAGTTGGAACTCAGCTTCCCGGCTAACACGAAGCTTATGCGCAACGAACCGACTGCGACGAATCAGTACTTGACGGGAGACCGCAAGCTGTTGTTCGGGCTTGCCAATGTGAAGGACGGCCGTGTTAACAAAGCCTATAACACAGACTACAGCGCATCGTTCTTCCTTCAAGAGCCTACAGGCAAATTCCGTCCGGTCAGTAAGCTTTTCTGGATCAATGGCGGTGCTGTTGGCCAAGACGATTATTTGGATAAGGACAAGCTGAAAGAAGCTCTTACAGGCTCCGGACGCGATCCTTATAATATTGACGTAAACAACGCGAACGTAAGATTTTATCAGAAGAATAATGAGAATGACCTGAAAAACTCGTTTGTACCAACCAAGCGCGGCGAGCTGACGCTGAAGTATGACGATTCGATCAGACAGGATTCCTGGAAGTATGTCACCGTGTATCAAATGGATATCTACGAAGATTACCGGGGCATGACGACTTTGGCTTGGAAAAACATCGGCGGCGAAGTCGATCCGAAGAAAAATACGATTACGGTTCCGATCGATCATTTCGGTTATTTCCAAGTCATGTACATGTACGATAGCTTCAACGATATTACGAGCCACGAGTGGGGCCGTGATACGCTTGATACGCTTTACTCCAAAGGGTTTATGCTGAATAAACTGCAGTCGCTCTTTGTACCGAACGAATCGATTACGCGCGGCGAGTTTGCTACGCTGCTCGTAAAAGCTTTCGATCTTCCGCTTCAGTACTCCGGCAACCTGACGTTCAGCGACGTGCAGAAGTTTGCCAGCACCAATCCACTGTACGATTATAAGTACATTGAGACAGCGGCACGGGTTGGCATCGCACGCGGTAATGCCGGAGGCCGGTTTAAGCCGGACGAGGCCATTACGCGCCAGGATGCGGCCGTGATGATTGCGAGAGCGGCAGAGCTGAAAGTGAATTCGGACAGCAATAAGTCTCTTGCTACGCTTCAAAAGCAATTTACAGATGCGAAAGATATCGACATCTATGCTTTGCCGGCGGTTGAAGCCGTGTCCAAAGCCGGATTCATCGAAGGCATCGAGAACGTTCTTCTTTCCGGTCAGAAGAAGAAGACATATCGCTTCGATCCGCTTCAAAACTTCACGCGTGTTCAAGCTGCTGCCGTCATGGAGCGTATCTTGAAGCAGCAAAAGAAGTTCCCGAAATAAGATGACTAACCAAACCGTCAACCGTGAGTTGGCGGTTTGTTCTCTAATATTAGGTGGTTTCCGCTCAATATTGGAAAATTATTAATGATGACGTATGTGAGTAGATCGTTGTATACTACCTTTTGTGGGCGCTCGATACAATACATATTTGATAGACGCTCTTGATGTACTTGCTTCAAAGTTGTCTCAAAAAAAACCGAAAAAAGTTTTTTCAAAGAGCGCAACTTTTCGAAACAACGTGCGTTTAATACATTGAAACAAACAGAAAGCAAGACAAAGAGCTGTGAACTTGGATAAATTTCACAAAATATGCTCTTTACCTTGCTAGCATGTCAGTGTATAATGTTAGGTGGCATGCGATTCTATCCTTAATCTTCCTAATGGTTTACTAGTTTCTGCAATTCATACATTGCAGACATCTTCAATAAAAACTCATTTTGCTCAACTCTGGGAAGGGGGTGAATCGGCTAATGAGGGAATCGAGCTATAATTTTTCTACACAGAACTCTCAACAACCGCAAGATATTCGAGGAGGAGAAAAAAAGGTTATGAAGAAAAGTTTATCTGCAATCCTGTCCCTGGCTATGGCATTCTCCATGTTTTCTTCCGTAGCGCTGGGTGCAGACGCTAAGAAATCTTCTGCTGATTTCACAGATCTGAAAGATCTGGATGCAGCTACAAAAGCTAAGTTTGACGAAATGATCGGCGCTGGTATTTTCGAAGGCGACAGCAAGGACAGCCCGAATACTTTTGGCGTGAAAAACAAGATGACCCGTGCTCAATTCGCGAAAGTAGCAGCGTTGATCTTCAATTTGAAAGTTGACACTTCCCTGAAAACCTCCAGCTTCTCCGATGTGAAAAACGACGACCCGGCTAACGGTTGGGCTGTGCCTTACATCGAAGCTGTTAAACAGGCTGGCATCACGGACGGTTACGCTCCTGGTCAATTCAACCCGGGTGGCGACGTCACGAAAGAGCAACTCGCTACTTTCTTGATCCGCGGTCTGGGCAAAGACTCCGAAGGTAAAAACAAAACCGGCGTTAGCGACAAAACGGTTTCCGAGTGGGCTAGAAGTTATGTTGCTTTGGCGCTCGAACTGAAATTGATGGGCAACGGCACTGACGGTACGTTCGGCGGTACTTCGGCAGCAACTCGCGACCTGTTGGTTACGAGCTCCTACGAAGCTAAGAAACAATTCGTCGACACCAACAAACCGGCAAAAGCTTCCGTTAAAGAAGTTAAAGCTGTTGACTACAACAAAGTCCAAGTAACTCTGGACAGAGATGTAGACACGAACAAAGCTACTTTTGTTCTGAAAAAAGGTACAGCTGAAACGAAATACGAGGTAAAAGATAAAAACCTTAAATGGTCCGACGACAAAAAAGTTGCTACGTTGACTTTGAAAGACGGCGCGAAAATCGTTGAAGATACGTACTCTGTAACTCTCGGCGGTTTGGACGCTTCCGCAGTTGATGTAGTAACAAAGGAATTCAAAGGCGAAAAAGAAGTTTTAAAATCAATCGACTTTGTAGCAGCTAGCGAGACGGTGGCGAGATCCAAAAAAGTTCGTATTCAAATTAAGCCGACAAACCAATACGGTCAACTCGTTTCTTTCCCTGCTGGTAACTTCTCCGTTATTGGCACACTGGGTGACAGCAATCCAACTATTAAGAAGTCCCCAGATGGCACTAAGATGTACGTAGAACTTAGCACCGATAATCCGAACGTTTACTCGGATAGCACCACGTTCTCTCTCAATATTTACTCTACCGATCAGAGAGATATTACTAAGACTAAGATCTTCAAAATTGGTCAATTCCCGCTTGTCTCCAAGATTGAGTTGGGTGAAATGACTTATTCTAACGATAAGACCGCAATCCATTCAACCGGTGACGAGGCAGTCATTAAAATGACGCAGTTCGACCAATACGGTGGAGAGATTACGGCTGATTCCGGAAGTAAGGATAGCAAAATTCAGGAACCTAACTTCCAATTCATTCCAAAGGGTAATATTTACGGAGAGAACCCGCTGGATGCAAAAACTGAAGACAAAGACAGCGACGGCGTAAAAGAAGCAGTTGTTTTTGTTAAGAGCGACAAGAAGATTACAACTACCGGTGAATATACCCTTTCCGTATGGAATGGTGGAGCTAATGCCCAAACATCGGTGAAAGTTAGCGCAAGTAAAATCGCAACGAAGTTCGATTTTGGAAACTTCAGCAAAAATACTATCGCTGTCGGCGACAAAGATATCTATCTTGAGTTTAAAGCCTATGATGCAGAAGGTAACCAATTGACGCAAGATGAGATTGTTGACAACGTTAAAGACAAACGTTTCAACTTCCAAGTGAACGGACCGATGGAGTTCGGACCAACGGCAGACGTTCCGTCGTCCATGTTGGATAGCGAATATAAAGCTGTTGTGCTGAGTGGAGAACACAAGGGTAAAATCCACTTTGCTAAAGTTAATAGCAAAAATAACGGCCAAGTTTGGGTATATATCCCGAGTGTTATTGACTCCAACAACAATAAATACCAGCCATACACAACTAATGAAGCTCGTTACCCTTCTACCATTAAGGAAGTTTTCCAAGGTGCGAATAAATCAGTTGCTGGTGCAGAAATTAAGCCTAAATATCAGGTGATCGACAACTACTCGGAAGTTCTCACAGAATTGCCGGAAAAAATCACTGATAGCAGTGGCAAAACGGTAACTTACGACATCTATGCAACTGTCGCTAGAGGTAATGTTAGCTTCAAGACTATTAAAGCTGATAAGTTTGAAATCACAGGCGACGGTGCTGTCGTACCAATAAAATCTTTCTCTGATAAAGAGATTACTCTGCAGACAACTGACAATTCTGGATTTGGCACCGCTGAAGTGAAATTTGCAATCCGCAAACTCGTTGATGGTACAGTTACGGATAGCAATGTAAATAATATCACCAAGAAAGTTACGGTTATCGATCCTAATAAAGAGGATCTGAAGTATAGCTTGGCTCCACTTGGCGATCTCTTCAAAACGATCGACGATGGTACTTACAGCGCCACCAGTCAGAAGGGTATTTTCGAAAGCAAGCTGGCAAAACAAGTTAAAGTTGAAGCCAGAGATACTTCAGGCACCCTCGTAGCTTATCCTAAGAGAATTGTTGAAGTAACAGCGGATAACTACTCCGTGCTTCGTACAACTGAAAGATACGTCGGTGAGAATACGACGAATCCGACGTCTACGACAGGTTACGTACTTGGTAACAAAGCAGGTACTTCTAGCGTAACTGCATACTTTAAAAACGCTAAAGGTATCGTAGAAAAAGTTAGCGGAACTGCAACCGTTAAAGGTGATGCAGTTAAGATTGAGAGCATTAAACGTGGTGATTCCAGCAAAACGTTCAAAACTTCCGAATTGACCGATCCTGTTAAAGGTTGGTACTTGATGGGTGATCTTACTCTGAAGGATCAATATGGTGATGAGTTCAAAAACGAATTCATCTATCAGTATGACAGATTTACTGGAGTAAGATATACTATCACTGACGCAACAACAAATAACAACCAACCAATTGCAACAGTTGATCCGAGCAACCCGGAAAAAATCATTATCAACGGAACGGGTTCGTTTACAATTACAGCTACGACTTCTAACGGCCTGTCTGCTTCGACAACGGTTGTTATCAGTAACTAATCCTAACGGATTAAAAAAAGAAGACCCCTACGGGTCTTCTTTTTTTATCAAAGCCCGGCCTCTTACATATATCCAAAGCAGGTGAACTAATGAAATCAAAAATTACTCTTGTTACTGTGGTGCTCATTCTTCTTTTCTCAACCATCGTCTATGCAGATTCCAACAATACCTCTACTCAACCAGGCTCTGTTGACGACCCTATCATAACCAAGAGCTACTTCGAACAAAATATCGCTAAACAAGTAGCAGATGAATTCGCCAAACAAAGTATAAACGAAGAAAAAATCAAGCAACTCATCGCGGCTGAGTTGGCTAAGCAAGGGAGCGGAAGTGGAACTTCTCCTTCCACAGGTTCCGATACCGGCAATAACGCTGCCTCCAATTCCGGACTAACCGTCGTTAAGCTCCAGCAAGGACAAACGCTTTACGGCGGAGCGGGCACGGAATTTATTGTCCGAACCGGTAAAGTTATAGCGGTGAGCTCTGACGATAACGGAATTCCGGACGTTACCTCTGGCAAAGATATTTCCGCGGGAGCAGCGGTTGAGCTTAATCATTTACTTATTGTTCCGCGGGAGGGCCGCGGCGTCAAGCCTGACGCCAAGAACAAGCAGGAAATTTACGTTATGGTTCTCGGCAGCTACTTGATTATGAATGCGGATGGAACGAAAGCTGCATCATAATTTTACCCATTTCGCCAATCATTCATACGTTTGCGGTTTACCTCAGGAAGGGATAATAACATTACATCCTACTTGAGGAGGTATCGGTTATGGCGAGAAACAACAAGAAAGTGGTACCGGAAAGCGGAAAAGCACTGGATGTTTTAAAATACGAAATCGCCGCTGAGCTAGGACTTCCGGTTGGCAAGCAGTTGGCGAACGCTAATGTGGAGTTTGCCACCGAGCTTGGTTCGATCCCTTCTGCTTCAATTAAAGAAGATTATTGGGGGCATATTGCTTCCCGAGATGCCGGTGCCGTAGGCGGTACGATTACGGCAAGATTAATCAAGAAAGCTGAAGAAATGATGTTGAGCTTATAAAAAAGAAAACAATTATCAACAGGAATGTTAATTTTACGCGATCTCATCATAATTTATTGACAGCCTTCTACAAATCCAGTAACATACAATAAGAAGGTAGCAGCTAAAGAAACCTTTTCCACCCGGAAAAGGTTGATTTTTTGTATGTGGACTTAAGCCTTTATCCATAATAAAAGCAGTAGGAGGTTGTTTTCATGTCCAATCCTGTGGGCCGCCGTTTGTTTACCTCGGAGTCTGTAACTGAGGGGCATCCGGATAAAATTTGTGACCAAATTTCCGACTCCGTACTTGACGCATTTTTGGCGAATGACCCGAATGCTCGCGTAGCTTGCGAAGTTTCCGTAGCTACCGGTCTGGTTCTTGTCATCGGCGAAATTACAAGCCAATCGGAATATGTCGATATTCAATCCATTGCACGTCAAACAATCAAAGATATCGGCTACACTCGCGCGAAATACGGTTTTGACTCCCAAACTTGCGCAGTGCTGGTTTCCTTGAACGAGCAGTCGCCTGATATCGCCCAAGGCGTTAACAAAGCGCTTGAAGCCCGTGAAGGCCAAATGACGGACGATGAAATCGAAGCGATCGGTGCCGGGGACCAAGGCATGATGTTCGGTTTTGCGGTTAATGAGACGCCTGAACTGATGCCGCTGCCGATTTCGCTGTCCCACCAACTGGCACGCCGCTTGTCGGAAGTTCGTAAGAACGGTACGCTTGAATACCTCCGTCCGGACGGTAAAACACAAGTAACGGTAGAGTACGAAGGATCTAAACCGGTTCGCGTCGATACGATCGTCGTCTCTACCCAGCATGCCGAAGAAGTATCGCTGGAGCAGATCCAAGCTGACATTAAAGAACACGTTATCAAGCCGATCGTTCCGGCAGCTTTGATCGACGATAATACTAAATACTTTATCAACCCGACAGGCCGTTTTGTTATCGGCGGACCGCAAGGTGACGCTGGTTTGACCGGCCGTAAAATCATCGTCGATACGTACGGCGGATACGCCCGTCATGGCGGCGGTGCGTTCTCCGGTAAAGATCCGACGAAAGTCGACCGTTCCGGCGCTTACGCGGCTCGTTACGTTGCCAAAAACATCGTAGCTGCAGGTCTTGCCGAAAAATGTGAAGTTCAACTCGCCTATGCGATTGGCGTAGCGAAGCCGGTTTCGATTTCTGTCGATACGTTCGGTACAGGCAAAGTAAGCGAAGAGAAGCTGGTTGAAATCGTTCGTAAAAACTTTGACCTGCGTCCAGCTGGCATTATCAAAATGCTCGACCTGCGTCGTCCGATCTACAAGCAAACGGCAGCTTACGGTCATTTTGGCCGTACTGACATCGACTTGCCTTGGGAGCGTACGGATAAAGCGGATCAGTTGAAAGCTGACGCCCAAGCTTAATATTTTCTCCAGATCTGTCTAAGCAAGACGGTCCGTTCTTTTCGCGGATCGTCTTTTTGCATTTTTGTCGATTTTTTTAACCCGGGATTATCGTAACTTTTTGGATAGTCATTGAGTCTATATAAAAGGAGAGTGGAAAACGAGAGGAGAACAGATACGTGATTGTGCAGAAGAAATGGCGTAAGTTGTCGGGAGCCGTTTTGGCCGTGTCGTTGCTGCTGTCCACATGGTCGATACCGTACAGCGCTGAAGCGGCGGATTCGGCTCCGACAGTGGTAAGCCAAGAAATTTTGACGACTGGTGCTGTGTTGAAAAAATATGTATGGCAGTTTACGAGAAGCAAAAAAGACGTCAAAGTCAATGCGAACGTTGTGGAAGTGGATTTGACGAACCCATATGTCAAGCTGGATGTCATGACAGGGACCGAGAACCAATTTACGCGCAAGCAAAGCGTGCTGGGTATGGCCAAGGAAACGAAAGCTGTCGCAGGGGTGAACGGCGACTTCTATAATACCCAGGCGGAAGGTGTCCCGATGGGTCCGGAGATTGCCAACGGGCAGTTGATGGCCACGCCGCCGTATTTGCCAGGTTTCTATTCGTTTGCGCTGGACAAGGACAACAAGCCTATTGTGGACCTGTTCACGTTTAAAGGCTCCATTATTGCGAAAGACGGGCAAAGCTATGCGCTTGGCGGGATAAACAAGACGTACTACTGGTTTGAACCGGGCGGCGAGCACAGCCACATCGACGGCTTGTTCATGTATACGAACGCATGGGGACAAGTGGACCGTTCTAATGACGGCGTGACCGTTCCTACGGAAGTACTGGTTCAGAACGGTATTGTGAAAGAAATTGCGGACAACGGCATTATTAATATGATTGCTCCGAAAGACGGGTATATTTTGCGCGCGTCGGGCAAAGCTGCCGATTTTATCCGAACGCATGTAAAAGTAGGCGATCCGCTGAAGGCGGACTACCAAATCCTGCCGCAGGACCCGAACAAGAAGTATGATGCGAGTACGTTCAAAATGATGATCGGCGGTCATACGATTTTGGTGGATGAAGGCAAGCCATCGGAATTTTCGCGTCCGGTGGACGATCTTTGCTGCACGCGCTCGCGGACGGCGCTTGGTTATTCCAAGGACCAGAAGACGGCCTACATCATTACAGCGGACTACAGCGGCGACAGCAAAGGCTTGTCGATGAAAGAGCTGCAGCAGTTCATGATTCAAGTAGGCGTATGGAAAGGGCTTAACCTTGACGGAGGCGGTTCTACGCAGATGGTAGCCCGGCCGCTTGGCGAAATGACGCCGGTGCTTGTGAATAAAACCGAAACCGGAATTCAGCGAAAAGTCGTGAACGGGGTAGGGGTGTTCTCGACCGCGCCGCAGGGCGAAGTGAAGGAATTGTTTATTCAGGCGCCAAGCGTGCTGTTTGTCGGCGAGCAGGCTCCGCTTCGTTTTAAAGCCTATGACGTATTTTATAACCCGGTGGTCGACACCGATAAAATTACGGCACAATGGAGCGTAGCCGGCAATAAGGGTACGTTCAAAGATAACGTGTTTACTCCAAACCAACCGGGAATAAGCAAAGTAACCGCGGTATCGGGTCAGGGTACCTCGACGGCGGATGTCGAAGTCGTGGGCCGGAATCAGCTGACCAGCATGAAAATTACGGCTGACAACCTCGCGCTGTCCGAAGGCGAAACGTACAAGCTTCCGGTCGTGGCAACGACAGCGTCGGGCAAGACGAGAGAAATTCCGCCGGAGCTTATTCAATGGGAAGTGCTTGGGATTCAGGGCGAAGTTACGAATGGCATGCTGAAGGTAACAAGCTTAGCAGGAAGCACGGGCGCACAGCTGATCGCACGATACGACGGCTTCAGTACGACGACGAGCATTCCTGTCGGGATTGACAAGGTATGGTATGATCTGGACAAAGAGTCTGTGATGACGCTGCCGGATGCGAAGCCGCAAGAAGTGGCCTCTTCCGTCTACACCGTTCCTGACGCAAACGGCAACAAATATTTGGAATTAGTCTACGACTTCACGCAAGGAAAAGGTACCAAATGGGCTTATGCGACGATGGATACCCGCATTCTTATTGAGGGCGAGCCCCAATATATGAAAATGAGAGTCAACGGCGACGAGAGCCTGAACTGGCTGCGTGCGGAGCTGCTTGACAACGCCGGTAAAATTCATTATGTTGATTTCGCAAGAAACATCAACTGGAAAGGCTGGAAGCAAATCACTGCCGATCTGACGGACTTGAAGCTGAGCTATCCAATTCGCGTCAAGAGCGTCTATGTTGTAAATGAGGAGATCGGACAGGACGAACGGGCAGCCAAAGGGAAAATTGGCATCGACGATATTACGTTTACGTACCGCGGCGCGGTGCAGCAGCCATCGAATAATTCCGTCCAGCTGACCGTCAACAAAAAGGCTGTGACCGTTAACGGCAAAGAAATGACGCTGGAACAAGCGCCAGTCATCAAAGAGGGCAACACGCTCATCCCGATCCGTTTTGTGACCGATGCTCTAGGCGGAAAGGTGAGCTGGGACGAGAAGGAGCGCAAGGTAACGATCCTTCGCGGCGGTAAAATGATTGATCTGTGGATCGATAACAAAGACCTGATTGTAAACGGGCAGCGGATTACGGCCGAAGTGCCCCCGGTCATTATGAAAGATTTGACGATGGTGCCTCTGCGCATTTTGTCTGAGAACCTGGGCTGGAAAGTGACTTGGGATGGAAAAAACCAGCAAATCACCCTGCAATAATTAGTACTATAAGCTCTCACAATCTTCCGAAAATATGGTACTT
>NZ_JTHN01000369.1 GCF_001399685.1 Paenibacillus sp. A3 | reverse complement strand
AGGCTCTCTTTCTTGCTTTCACTTGACCCGGTTCGGGTCTTCCACGACGGCTTGCTCTTCCTCGCGAAATGCGACGCCCTCAACTTTAATATTGACTTCAACGACCGTCAAACCGGTCATGTTCTCCACCGCATCGCGTACATTTTCTTGAAGATCCCGACAAACCTCATGGATTTTACTTCCGAAATTAACAATCACTCGAAGATCGATAGCCGCTTCCACTTGGCCCACTTCCACCGAAACGCCCTTCTGCACGTTTTTGCCGCTCAGACGCTTCGCCAATCCTTCGGAAATGCCTCCCGACATGCCGGCAATCCCTGGAGTCTCCAGCGCAGCCAATCCTGCAATAGTCGCTACGACGTCATCTGAAATGCGGATAAGACCTGTTTGAATTTCTTCGCTCAAGAGGATCACTCCTTCAAGGATTATAGCTCTATTGTAATAACTTACAAGCGGGAAAGCAAATGTACCGCGCAACCATTTGACAGTTTTCGACAACACCCGAATTTGCCGGTGCTGCAGGCCTGACCAAGCCGATAACACCTCGCCTGAAAATACCTCTAAATGGCCTTGACCGACCCGCCGTCGACATAAAAGACCGAACCGGTCATATAGCTGTTGCGCGGCGAAAGCAGGAATGCGGCCGTGGCAGCCAGCTCCTCCGGTTCGCCGTAGCGGCCGAGCGGAATGTCCTTGACCATGCTCTCCCGTATCGCTTCAACCGTCACCTGATCGCGGGCCGCTTTGGCCGAATCCAGCTCAACCAGACGATCCGTGCTGATTCGACCTGGACATACGGTGTTGAGCAAAATCCCGTCCGGCCCCCACTCGACCGATAGCGTCTTCATTAGACCGACGATTCCCGTCCGCAGCGTATTGGATAGCACCAAACCGGGAATCGGCATTTTCACCGACGACGAGGCAATCGTGACGATCCGCCCACCCTGCTCCTTCATCAGCGGATGGAAGCCTTTGACAAGCCTGACAACGCTCATGAGATTCAATTGAATGGCATGGAGCCACGCTTCCTCGTCAAGCGATAGGAAGCTGCCGCTCGGCGGCCCTCCGGCATTGCACACGAGAGCGTCAACCCGGCCAAACCGGTCGGCAGCCTGCTGGACGAGCCAGCCGATTTGCTCGGGGCTGCTTAGATCGACAGCCATGCCAGCGGCCGATACGCCGTATTTTTGCGTCAGCTGGGCCGCTACGTCGCATACGGCTTGCTCATCCCGGCTGCAGAGCAATAGATCGGCTCCTTCCGCTGCCAGCTGCTCGGCGATCGCCCGGCCCAATCCCTTGCTGGAAGCGGTGACGACAGCTTTTTTACCTTTTAAATATAGATCCATAAAAAACTCCTTCCTAAAGTATTTTACTTTGTCCGAAAATTGATTATATTAGAATAGGTTTAATTCGAGTTAGGTATACTTTACCACATGAGGTGATCCTTTTGAAACGCCACGGTTTTACAATCGGTCTGCTTGCAAGCTTCGCCCTAAGTGCAGTGGCCCACTATGTCGGAGCTCCCACATTCAGCCCGACGGTACAATTTTTAATCTCGGCGGTGGCGATCATTTTTGTCGCCGGTTTTCTGGGAAAAGCTACGGAAAGCGTAGCGCATTATGCCGGCGAAAGACTGGGCGGTTTTTTGAACGCGACGTTCGGCAATGCCGCAGAGCTCATCATCGCCATCTTTCTGGTTAGAGACGGGATGTTCGATATCTGTCAAGCCAGCATCACCGGCTCCATTATCGACGTCTCTTAT
>NZ_JTHN01000368.1 GCF_001399685.1 Paenibacillus sp. A3 | reverse complement strand
AGGAATGAAGCCGGAGCTTTTCGCGCATCTTAAAGGTTGAACCGTGTGCACATCCAGCATGATTGAGAGGAAGATGCCGAACATGACACAGGTCAACCAGCATCAAATGCCGATCCGGCATGTGATCGACAACGCGGAGAAAGCGATCCAGGTGGCCAAGGACGCCGAAATGGCCGTCCGCCACGCGCAGCTTCAGTCCGACCCGCACAAGCTGTCCTCTGCGCTTGCGCAGCTGGAATCGGCGCATCAGGCGCTGGCGAAGGCGCAGAGCCAGATGTCGGCGCAGGACCACGAGCATCACGGACAAGAGCTCGTGCAGGTGCAGGACCAGTTGGAACAGGCGCAGCAAAGCTTGGATGTGGTCGCATCGAACACCGAGCAGCCGAAGCAAATCCGCTGACCGGACGCAGGTTGCGCCGCTCCAAGCATTTAAGCGAAAAAAGCACAGGCCCGCCGATTAAATTCGGCAGAGCTTGTGCTTTTTTGTATGTTATGGAACTTGGAGCAATTCGAGGCCGGTTATCGGGATGCTACCGTTACGCCTGCAAAAGCCGTCACGCCGGTAGAAACGATCCCTTGAACCGAGTGTAACGTATGGAATGCATTTCATAGCAAGCGTTTTTTTCTATGAAAAGCGATGTGTTACAATACAGCTAATGAGGCGAGGAGGCGGACGGTTATGGCAAACATAAAAGAAATTGCCCGCATGGCAGGCGTTTCGGTCAC
>NZ_JTHN01000367.1 GCF_001399685.1 Paenibacillus sp. A3 | reverse complement strand
CGACGGTCTCCCGCGTGCTGAACCGCCACCCGTACGTGAGCGAGGATAAAAGGGCTGCCGTGCTGGACGCGGTGCGGAAGCTGGACTATGTGCAGAATTTGAATGCCGTCCATTTGATCAAAGGCAAGACGTCGATGATCGCCGTCGTGCTCCCTTATGTGGATAATCCGTACTTGAGCTCACCGGTAGAAGGCATCTTGAGCGAAGCGAACCGGCGCGGGTACCGGGTTGTCCTCTGCCAGACGAACTACCGCCCCGAGGAAGAACTCAAAGTGCTCGAAATGCTAAGAATGAAGCAGGTCGATGGCGTCATTATTACGTCGCGGACGAATGATTGGGATGTGATCAAGCCTTTTTTGGCTTACGGTCCGATCGTCGTTTGCGAGGACGCAGGGGACGAGCCGCTGTCCTGCGCCTATATCGACCACTACCGCAGCTTTGAAACGGGGCTGCGCTATTTGACGGCTCAGGGACACCGGCACATCGCCTGCTGCATCGGCAGGCGTAACAGCAATACGAGCCTGGCGCGGGAACGCGCCGTCCGCGAAGCGCTCGCCGCCGTGCAGGAGCCGCTGCGGCCGGAGTGGATATTCTACGACGCGCTATCGATGGAAGCGG
>NZ_JTHN01000366.1 GCF_001399685.1 Paenibacillus sp. A3 | reverse complement strand
GCGTGGTGAACGGGGAAGCTTTAAGTTTTAACGCTTCGACGGTCGGAGAAGCGAAGGCGTTCGCCAACCGGGAAAAAGCGATCCAATGGTGGCTCGATCAAGTGAAGCAAAAGTGGGAAGCGGCTCAGTACTCCCACCTGGAGCTTGTCGGCATGTACTGGCTGGAAGAGCAGATCAGCACCAGCGCGAAAGGACCGGATTTGCTTCGTTCGACGAGTGCCAAGGTTCATAACATGGGCCTGAAATTTTTCTGGATTCCGCATTTCCTGGCTTACAAAAGCTTTATGTGGAAGGAAGTCGGCATTGATGCTGTCAATTTCCAGCCAAACTATTTCTTCGAGGAAATGGGCTATGACCGTCTGGAGGATGCCGCAAACACAGCCAAGCGGTACGGGATGTCCAACGAGCTGGAGTTCGACGATCGCATGCTGACGGATAGCGTCTTCCGCGACCGGTATATCGATTATTTGAACAGCGGTGTAAAAACCGGCTTGATGCAGGAAGGCTTCAAAGCGTATTATCAAGGCAACAATGCCGTATATAATACGGCAGTGAGCGCCGATCCGACCAACCGTATCATGTATGACTGGCTGTATCAATTCGTCAAAGGAACGTATGTCAAAAACACGGCCGTCGCTCCGGAAGCCGAAGTGCAAATGAACGGGAAAACGATTCAAAGCAAAGCCCTCGTGCCGGATACGCAGCCTGTTCAGTTTACATGGAAAAGCAATGACGGCAGCGGGCTGACGAAGGTCACTGCTACGTTTGACGGCAAGCCTTACACGGCAGGAACCGTCATGAATCTGGCAGGCAAGCTTGGGAAGCATGAGCTGATCGTTACCGTGATTACGGCGGGTAAATCCCGAAAAACCTCTTATGTGGTTGAAGTGTCCACCAGCGCAGCAGCCATGAAACAA
>NZ_JTHN01000365.1 GCF_001399685.1 Paenibacillus sp. A3 | reverse complement strand
CCCGAGCGGCTGGGGGAAGACGCCCGTGCTGTCGCTAATCAGCGGCTTGCTGACGCCGACTTCAGGAACCGGGCGGGTGCTGGGCGAACCGATTCAAAGACCGATTCCGAGAGTCGGATATATGCTCCAACAGGATTATTTATTTCCTTGGCGGACGATCTTCGAGAACGCCTCAATCGGTCTCGAATTGCTCGGGCGCTTGAACGCCGCCTCCCGCCAATATGTGCTGGATTTGCTGGACGAAATGGGACTTGGCGGCTATGCTGACCGTTATCCGCACCAGTTGTCCGGGGGCATGCGCCAGCGGGTCGCGCTGGTGCGAACGCTTGCGGCGGAACCGGACATCCTGCTCCTGGATGAACCGTTCTCGGCACTGGATTACCAGACCAAGCTCCAACTGGAGGATCTGATCTCAGCAACCTTGAAGGCTCGCGGCAAGACCGCTGTGCTTGTCACCCATGACATCACCGAAGCGATTGCAATGAGCGACCGGATTGTGGTGCTCCAGCCGAATCCCGGACGCGTACTGACCGAGGCCGTTGTGCCGGAGACGATCCGGGAAGCCCAGCCGCTGCATGCCCGAGAGATTGTGGGCTTTCACGAATTGTTCCGACAGCTATGGGGGTGGTTCGAGCAGATGGACGGGAAAGGAGGCGGAGGTCATGGATCGGCGGAAATTTGAGGAGGCGAAGGAAGGACGATCTGAAAGCTTGGCCGGGGAAGTGTACGCGCAGTTTCGCCGGAGCGAGCGCAAGCAGACAACATCTGTTCGCCTAACTCAACTGGCGCTGCTGATCTTGTTTTTCGCAGGTTGGGAAGCGGCAAGTCGATTGCAGTGGATTGACGGGCTTCTCTTCAGCTCTCCGACACGCGTCTGGGGGCTGCTGGTTGAGAAAACGGCGGACGGTACGCTGCTCGTGCATACCTGGACTACCGTGTGGGAGACGATCATCGGCTTCGTGCTCGGCACGCTGCTCGGCACCGCAATCGCTGCGCTCATCTGGTATTCGCCGTTTCTCTCCCGCGTGCTCGATCCGTATATCGTCGTCCTGAACAGCCTTCCCAAGGTAGCGCTCGGACCTTTGTTTATCGTTGCGCTCGGCCCGGGCATGCTGTCGATCATCGCGACAACGCTCTCGATCACCGTAATCATCACAATTCTGGTCGTGTATAATAGTTTCCGCGAGGTGGATCCGAATTTACTCAAGGTGGTGCGGATTTTCGGGGGGAACCGGAGCACGGTTTTCCGTAAGGTGATTTTGCCCGCCTCGTATCCGACCATCGTATCCACCCTTAAAGTAAACGTGGGGCTCTCCTGGGTCGGGGTCATCGTCGGCGAGTTTCTCGTTTCCAAGGAAGGGCTCGGCTATTTGATCATCTATGGCTTTCAGGTGTTCAATTTTACGCTTGTGATCGGCAGCGTTCTTCTTATTGCCGTGGTTGCGACCTTCATGTATCAAGCCGTTGTCTATTTGGAAGGGAAGCTGACGGGGAGAAAAGAAGGCGACAGGGAGTAAAGGGGAAATAAATGAAGACGGAGGGCCGTTCCAGTTTCGGAAAGCCCTCCGTCGCTCTGAGATGTTAGATTAAGGCGCAACCGGAACGGTTATATCCAGCTCCGGAAGATAGGACTTCTTCAACGGTTTTTCCTCGCTCATCGTAAAGGTTAACTTCCGGGCGGGATCCAGAGCAGGGAATTGAGCGACATACGTATCGGTTTCCGAATCGACCAGCGTTTGCTCCCAGCCGGTGAACGGGTACACTTTTAGACCGAAATAGTCCTGTTTTTTCAAGCTGTCCCTGTCGTTTAAGTAAATTGCTTCACCCTTTTCGTCTTCCAGGATCAACGGGCTGAAATATTTGCCTTCGGTTTGGTAGTGAACCAGAGTTCGATCCTTCAAATATTCCACATCGTTAATTTTGATACGCTTCGAATCGCCCACCTCCAGTACGATGGGCTTCTCGGCAGTCGGCTTGCGGTCCATCGGCACTTTCACCATCGGTCTGACGATATCTTCCTCGGTTTCGGAGATTTTGTCTGTCACATAGGCGGGCGCGAGTTTGAGCGATTGTGGCGGCGTTTGGAAAGGTGCGAACAACATGATGTAATTTCTTACGTACACATCATCTTCTTGCCCTTTCATGCCTGTTCGATCTCCATTATATCCGTAATATTCGGCGGCGACGCCTTGCTCATTGGTTAGTTCGAACGAGGGGGATTTATACTCGGGATATTTTTCGTCCAACGGACGTTTAACCTCGACCTGCACCGCCGTTTGAAGAGGCGACATCAAGATTTGCTTGACCGTAACGGTCGTATCGCCGAACGTTTTAGTCGCGTTGGGCGTAATCGTTTTGCTTTGGACTGCGGATTTCGTTAGCTTGAGATCGAATTCCACTTCTTCAGGGGCACTTTCGCGCCAATTCTTCCTGTCGGCCATAAGCTTGAGCTTCAGTTTAACGTTGGATTGATCCGGGAACTGGCCAAGATTGGCCCACTGGAACGTTTGCGAAGCGGTTTGATCGTCGATTTCCTTTTCAAGCATATTCAAACTTTCGGTAATCTCTTTTCCGTTCAAAACCAAATCGGCGGTCATGAATTTTTTGTTTCCATCGGGTGCGTGCTGCATGACCCCTATGGCCAACTGGGCTTCGTCAAGCATGACTTCCGTAACGGTAATCTTCACCCCGTTCTTCGTAACGCTTTGATTGACAGGGGTTACCATTCCGCTATTGGCAGCCTTGCGCAAAGCCTTGGAATTGGACAGTTTAAAGACGGAATCGACGGCAGAAGCTTGTCCGCCGGATTGTGCGTAAACGTGCGCTGGAGGAAGGAAGCCTGTGGCCGTGATCGAAAGGGCAATCATCGCCGCGGCAACAGGGACTCCGGCCATGCGCAATTTACGGGACTGTTTTTGTTTTACGGTTTTCATTTGTTAGCAGTTCCTTTCTTCGTTTGGGATTTTGGGCTGCGTCGGCCATGGTCCGACAGGGCAAGGGGATTCCTGAAATTTCTTTTATTACCAGTCCTTGTCCTTTCCAGCCTTCGTCAAGCTGACGGTCCAATTGTTAAAAGGTTCCCTGAAAAATAAAAGATTCTCGACAAACGCGCTTCACGCGTTGAGGATTTTGTCGAAAAACGGTAAGATGTGGGTACATTATTGTATAGACGAATTCAACGACCAGTTGTCGAAGCGAGGAACGCAGCCTATGGGATTTCGAGTCATCAAAACCGCACTGGCGGTTATCGTATCTATTTTTTTTGCGCAGACGCTCGGATTGCAGTCCCCCCTCTCGGCCGGGCTGCTCGCGGTGTTGGGCGTCGACGTAACGAAAAAGAGGGGACTTCAGACGTCGTTTCAGCGCATTGCGGCCTCGATTGTCGGTTTGTTTTTCGGCGCAGGGCTGTTTTGGGCGCTTGGCTTTCACGTGTGGGTGATCGGCGTATTTATTTTGGTGCTGTACCCGATTTTGAGCCGGCTAAAGCTGAAGGAAGGCATTGTTACCGGCTCGGTCGTCATGTTTCATGTATTCGCCTCCGGCCAGGTTAGCGCGGAGCTGCTGCTGAACGAGATCGCCCTGCTCCTTGTCGGGCTCGGCACGGCGACGCTGATCAACATAGGCTATATGCCCAGAGAGGACAAGCTGCTGCAGGAATACAAGCAGAGGGTGGAGCAGCTTTTCTCGCAAATATTTTTGGAACTCTCGCACCATCTGCGAGACAACGAGTACATATGGAGCGGCGCGGAGTTGCTGGAGGCGGACGATACGATCTGCAAGGCGATTCAGGCCGCCCAGCGCGCGAACGAGAACAATTTGTTCGCCGGCGGGTCCAACTGGTCGGTTTACTTTTACATGAGGGAAAGGCAGCTGGACGCGATCCAGCGAATGGTGCAACTTGTCGCCCGCATCTACCAGACGCTGCCGCACGGCGAGCTGTTGGCCCTGGTGTTCGACGGGCTGACGGAGGATGTCAAGGTACCTTATTATACGGGGCGGAGCGAGAAAAAGCTGAACGAGCTGGAGCAGCAATTCCGATACATGCCGCTGCCGGCCACGCGGGAGGAATTTGAGGTTCGCGCCGCGCTGCTGCAGCTGGTAGAAGAGCTGAAAGTGTACTTGTCCGTCGCCAAAAAAGAAAAGCGGCCCGTGGAGGAACCGCTAGAGAGGGCCTGATGCTCGACGGAGGCGATGATCTAATCCGCTCTGGAAAAGAATCTCATTTACACGTTGCCCATATCTAACGCTTTCTGTTGCATAGCTGAATCTTTGCTTTTTTCACCGGAGAAATATTCGTCTACCAGCTTCCGCAGGTGCTTATAGCTGGCGAGAGCAGCCTTGACTGCGATCATTCCTTCGGTGTCGATCAGTACGGCAGCAGGCACTTCCTTGATTTCATATATGGTAAATGCATCCTTGGTATGGGCGTATTCAACCGTATGGTTATCATGTATATCCGGCTCTTTTTCATCAACTGTAGTAAAAACTACGATCCTTATCAATGGATACCGCTCCTGCATATCTGCGAGTTCGACAAGTATTTTTTTGCAGAATGGACATCCTTCCGCTGTAAATAAAGCCAACGTAGGGACGGTATCTCTTCTTGGAAACTCGATGCTTTCTCCATTTGCGCCAAGATATGTAAACAAGGGAGCTTTATCGCCTGCCTGAAGTTCCCTCTTGCTATCGCTTGTTTCTTTTATCTGTAATTTGTTTAAGAACTGAGCGACCAGTTTGGTCAGCATGAAAATAACAATAAATTGCAGGAGTACGAACACCCACAGGGCTATGATGGACCAGTACATGAAATTTTCCATTTTTTTATCCCCTTTTAACTTGATTGCTGACGCTCCTTCGCTAACAATTCTTGCATTTTCTTACGGATGACGAATAATTCGTTAAAGATCGAAAACAGCAGCGCCGATAACAGCGCCGTTACAACCATCATCCAATACTCTGTGCCGTATATGCGCGATAGGCTTTCTCCGCCGATGACTGACAATAAACTCCCGTACGAAGCCGTTACGCGATAGACACATAGACACATAGCCATTAAAAAGAGATTTCGCCAAACGAGCTTCCATGATATCGAATGGTTTCCCGCAAGCCCCCCGCATCCGCATGAAAGTTCTTTTCTGCCACGGAGCAGGTTAATCGCAAGGGCGATACTGTACATCAGAAGCAGACCGCTTCCGATTAATGCGGCAAGGGAGCTGTATATTCCGAGAAGAAGAGAAATACCGGTCAGCCATTTTATGGTATGTTCAAGTATGGCAAACCACCGAACCCATGGTTCAGGCACAAGCCTGTAATCTTTAATAATTCCAATATGAGCATGCCAATAACGAAGGGACGAAACCCCGGAACTGATAAATACGATCGCTAAAAAAATTCGGCAAATTACGGACAACGCTTCCATCAACATCACCAGCTTTCTAACGCTTACGCATACCATTGAGCTTGGGATTCATACATCCGTGCATACATACCGTTCGATGCCATAAGTTCATCATGGGTTCCGGATTCTGCAATCCTGCCGTTCTCCATAACGATGATCCGGTCCGCCATTCTGGCGGCGGCCATGCGATGAGATATAAATATCGTCGTTTTGCTTTCCGTTAAGTCCCGGACCAGTTTATATACTTCCAATTCCGTTAACGGATCAAGCGCCGCTGTCGGCTCGTCCAATATAATGATGGTGCCCTGGCGGAACAAGGCGCGAGCCAAGGCGATTTTTTGCCATTGGCCTCCGGAGAGGTCTTCCCCTTCCTGCAAAAAACGGCCGAGGAAGGTTGCGTAGCCTTCTCTTAAATTTTGCGCGATTTCGGCGACTCCCGTCGTTGCCGCCACTTCTTTCATCGCATCGATATCCTCCAAACGGGTAATATCCCCGAATCCGATATTATCACGCAGGGTGTACGCATATTTTAAAAAATCTTGAAAAATGACCGTCATATGTTTGTGCAATTGGTCCTGAGCCAATTGACGGATACTGACGTCGTCGAATCGAATGTCTCCTTTTTCCAGTGGATACAATCCCATCAAACATTTCACCAGGGTTGACTTGCCAGAGCCGTTCTCTCCCACAATCGCGATTTTTTCCCCTGGCTTGATATGGAGCTGAATATTTTGCAATGCGGAGGTCGTTGTATCCACATAGGAAAAAGTGACATTTTCGAGCGTAATCCCTTTCTGTAAAGGCGCCGGGAATGGCTCGGTTCCTTTCGTTTGGTTCTCCGACTCGGGATGTTTGTAATCGAGGAAACGGAAAAAGTCATTCGCATAAAGCATCTCCTCAAAGACCTTTGCCAGCAAAGTCGATAGCTGGTTGGTCAGTCCTTGGGTTCCCTGTACCGCTTGTCCAATGGCTACAAATTGGCCGATTTGTATGGGGGTAGTCTGAATCAGCCAAATCATGATCATAGCGGCTCCGGAGTAGAATAAGGCAGTAAGCCCGTCCATCCCGATTTCCGCCCGCTGCTGCTTTCGCAATATTGTTAAAATCTCCGTAAATTGATGGGAGAAAGCTTCCGACCACCTGTTTAGCAAGTAGGGACCAAGGCCAAATAAACGGATTTCTTTGACGGAATGCCGATCCTTTAACAGAGAACGGGTATATTCCATGTCGCGGATTAGAGGGGTTAGGCCAAGCTTTAGCCAAAAGTTCCTCTTTCCATACTTCATTTGAATTAAAAACATGGGGATAGCGGCTAACAAGCTTAGAAGAACCAAACTCCAATGAACGGTGAGCAAAAATACCAGATAGCCGGAAATCGTTATAAAAATTCTGCCGATTTCAAAAGCTTGACGGAGCGGAGAGAGCAGACGGTGGCCCGGGCCGTCGTTTACCCTCTCCAGATGGTTGTAAAACTCAGGGAGATCGAAATAGAAAAGCGGCGCGGAGATCACCTTTTGAAGAACGGATGATTGCGCTGCGTGCTCCAACACATTGGTGAGCTTTCCGTTCAAATATTCTTGGATATTCATGAAAATGGATGTCAGCATGGTGACCATAAATTGAAGCAGCAGCAGTAAAAGGATTGTGGAATAATCTGTTGAGGGATGCTGAATTAAGCGGGCTACTTCATTGATGGTTTCCTTGGACAGCCAAAGCATGGTGACCGGCATAATCCCTAATAAAACCGTTAATGTGAAGGTCAGAACAAGCAAGCCCTTCCCATATGTCCAAACAAACCGGATTAGATTTCCAATTGCTTTTGCCATCGTCAACCTGCACCTTCCACTTATTTACTGGATACGGTATCTCGCCATTTTCCGCCTATCCTGCAGTACGCTTAATATTTCTTTGAAAAAATGACCAGGATAACGAATAACGCCGTTAGAGTCTATGATAAAAAGGCTGGGAAAACTTGAGATTTGTAATTCTACCAGAGTTTCCTTATCGGCAGGGATCAGAGGGAGTTGATTGCCGAATTCCTGAATGAAGTTATCATAGTTGCGATCCTCCCGTTCCACAATACAAAGAATCGGAAACGAAAAGTCTGCTTTTCGTTTCTGCGCAAGAATATTTTCCAGTTCGAAATGGCAGATGTCGCAGGAAGGGGAAGCAAACATGACGATGGCCGGAGTTTGGCCGAATCCGGCTGGGAACGGAAAATAGCTTCTCAGGTTTACGCCAAGAAAAGTTTTCAGCTTGAGAAAGGTCATTGAAACGAATTGATCCGCGAAATGGGTTACTGCATTTTTACACTCGAGATAGGAATAAAACTGCAGAAAAAATAGAAAGATAGCAAAGGAAAGTAAAAAAACAAAATACATATAATACCATCCTTTTAAATAAATACTTTTTTATATAAAAAATAGTATACTAAATAGAAA
>NZ_JTHN01000364.1 GCF_001399685.1 Paenibacillus sp. A3 | reverse complement strand
GGAGCTGTTCACCGACATCCGGAAAACACATAACCAAGGCGTATTCGACGCTTATACGACTGACATGAAGACCGCAAGGAAGGCCGGGATTATCACCGGGCTGCCGGACGCCTACGGCCGCGGCCGTATCATCGGCGACTACCGCCGCGTAGCGCTTTACGGTACGGACCGGCTGATCGCAGACAAGAAGAACGATCTGCTTCAGCTGGAAACCGATGCGATCACGGAAGACATCATCCGCGCCAGAGAAGAGCTATCGGAACAAATCCGCAGCTTGGACGAACTGAAGCGGATGGCGCAATCGTACGGCTACGACATCTCGGTCCCGGCCACGAATGCGCAGGAAGCGGTACAGTGGCTGTACTTTGCTTACCTAGGCGCGATTAAGGAACAGAACGGCGCCGCGATGAGCTTGGGCCGCGTCTCCAGCTTCCTTGACATCTACATCGAACGGGATTTGCAGAACGGCACGCTGACGGAGGAAGAAGCGCAGGAGCTGATCGACCAGTTCGTCATGAAGCTGCGGATCGTGAAATTTTTGCGCACGCCGGACTACAACGAGCTGTTCAGCGGCGACCCGACTTGGGTGACGGAATCCGTCGGCGGCATGGGGATGAACGGCGTGACGCGGGTAACGAAGAACTCCTTCCGCTTCCTGCACACGCTCTACAACCTCGGCCCGGCGCCTGAGCCGAACTTGACCGTACTGTGGTCGGCCAATCTGCCGGATGCCTTTAAGCAATATTGCGCCAAAGTGTCGATCGAGACGAGCTCGATTCAATACGAGAACGACGATTTGATGCGGATGGAGTACGGCGACGACTACGGGATCGCCTGCTGCGTATCCGCGATGCGGATCGGCAAGCAAATGCAGTTCTTCGGGGCGCGGGCGAACCTTGCCAAAGCGCTGCTGTATGCGATCAACGGAGGCGTCGACGAGAAGCTCGGCATTCAAGTCGGGCCGGAGACAGTGCCGATTACCTCGGATGAGCTCTCGTACGACGAAGTCATGAGCAAATACGACAAAATGTTGGATTGGCTCGCGAAGCTTTACATGAACACACTCAACGTCATTCATTATATGCACGACAAGTACTGCTACGAGCGGCTGGAGATGGCGCTGCACGACCGGGAGATTTTGCGGACGATGGCTTGCGGCATCGCGGGCTTGTCCGTCGTGGCGGACAGCTTGAGCGCCATCCGTTACGCCAAGGTGAAGCCGATCCGCAACGAGAAAGGCATCGCCGTCGATTTCGAGATTACCGGCGAGTATCCGCAGTACGGCAACAACGACGAACGGGTCGACCGGATGGCCGTAGAGCTGGCCGAGTCCTTCATGAACAAGCTGCGCAAGCATAAAACATACCGTGGCGCTCTGCCTACGATGTCCGTGCTGACGATCACATCGAACGTCGTCTACGGCAAGAAAACCGGCAGCACGCCGGACGGCCGCAAAGCCGGCGAGCCGTTCGCTCCTGGTGCGAACCCGATGCACGGCCGCGACCGCAAAGGCGCGCTCGCTTCGCTGGCATCGGTAGCCAAGCTGCCTTACGAGCACTGCCTCGACGGCATCTCGAACACGTTCTCTATCGTGCCGAAGGCGCTCGGCCGGGAGACCGACGTGAGATCGCAAAATCTCGTCGCGATGCTGGACGGATACGCGACTAGCGGCGGTCACCACTTGAACGTGAACGTGTTCAACCGCGAGCAGCTGCTCGATGCCATGGAGCATCCGGAGGAATATCCGCAGCTGACGATCCGTGTATCGGGCTATGCCGTCAACTTCATCAAGCTGACCCGGGAGCAGCAGCTTGACGTCATCAACCGGACGTTCCACGGATCGATCGGATGAAAGGACGCATCCATTCGCTCGATACGTTCGGCACGGTAGACGGGCCGGGCATCCGCTTCGTGCTCTTCATGCAGGGCTGCGCCCTGCAGTGCGGGTTCTGCCATAATCCCGACACTTGGGAGACGGCCACAGGCCGTGTGGTAGAGGTCGCGTCCGTGCTGGACGAGATCGAGCCGTTTCTTCCATATTACCGCAGCTCGAACGGCGGATTGACCGTGACCGGCGGCGAACCTACGCTTCAGGCTCCCTTTGTGGCCGCGCTGTTTCGGGAAGCGAAGAAACGATGGAATTTGCATACCGCGCTGGACTCGTCGGGCTTTTGCGAGCCGGAGCATGCAGGGGAACTGATGGACGTGACGGATCTCGTCCTGCTGGACCTCAAGCATATCCGCAGCGACAAGCATCGGGCGCTGACAAG
>NZ_JTHN01000363.1 GCF_001399685.1 Paenibacillus sp. A3 | reverse complement strand
CGTCGAGCTTAAGCGCTTCGGCGGCGGCATCGGCCGCTTGCTTCGGCGTCTTCTTGCCTTCCAGCATCGCGCCGATCTCCGCTTGAATCTTGGGCATAAACCCGCGGGCAGCCGGATGGGAGATTCCGAGTATCGTCAGATCCGCGTACTTCATAAATTCCTTCATGTCTTGGTCATCGTTATAGATGTCGCCGGCCGATTTGCGCACGGGCAAATAACCGGTCCATTTATTGAACGCCTTGGCCGTGTCCGTATTCGTGAGGAATTTGGCGAATTCCACGGCAGCGGCTTTATTTTTGCTCGTTTTCGAGACAACGAACATGCCTACCGTGCCGAAGCTTGCCTGCTTCTCCTTTTTCAGCGGCGGCCCGATGACGTACGGTTTTTTCTGCGCTTTCAGCGTCGTCAGCGTCGAGCCTTGCCCCCAGACCGCCAGCATTTTGCCGGACAAAAATTCGGGGAACTGGTTATCGTTGGAGATCGAGTCCTTCGGAATCCAGCCGTTGTCGTACATTTTCTTCACATACTCCAACGCCTGCACGCCTTTGTCATTGTTCAAAATAATGCTGCCTCCGTCGTCCGTCACATTACCGCCGCTCTGCCACAGCAAAGGATACAGCGTCGCATTACAGCAGCCCGCGCCGCCTTCGAAGTTGCGTGCATAGTAGCCTTTGGCCTTCGCCTTCTCGGCCCAGCGGTCGAATTCGTCCCAGGTCGTCGGAAGTTTGGCCGGATCTTCGCCGATCGCCTTGACCACGTCCGGGTTATAGATCAGCGTCTGGACCTCCTGCAGTATCGGAAGCGCATACAATTTGCCTTGATAAGTTGCACCGGCTAACGCTCCTTTGCTGAAATCGTCTGTTTTGATGTCCTTATTGTAGGCGTCAAGCGGCTCCAGCGCATTATTGCCGGCAAACTGCGGAATTTGATCCGGAAGCTGATAGAAGACGTCCGGACCGGACCCGGCGGCAAGCGCAGTCAAAATTTTTTGCTCCCGGTTTTTCCACGGAATCTCTTCGTAGTTCACTTTCACGTCGGGATATTTCTGCTTGAACGCGGCGATCGTATCGTTCCAGAACGCTTTGAGCTGCTCCTTCTTGTCGTCGCCGACGTACGGATGCCCCCATACGGTAATTTCTCCGGCGACCTTATCCCCGGCCGCGCTTGGAGCGGCTGCATTGTCAGGACTGCCTGAAGAATCCGAGCCGCAGCCGGACAATACGATGCCCAGCGAAAGCACAGCCGGCAGCATCATCGATAATGCACGTTTGGTCATAGATGAGACCCTCCTCGCTTGTAGACTGAACTGACGAATCCATGACTTGTTTCGGACCCACTGGACTTTGATCGACGATTGACACTGCTTTCTTTTGACGGACGAGCCGTCCCCCTTTCAGCCATAAGAACCAATAATGATCCAGATCATGTTACAATGATTTCTATCGCCTTCTAGATCATATCTGGTATTTATTTATACTATAACGACATCGGAAAGCGCTGTCAACCGTCCCGGCAAAAAAATTGCAGGAGCGTGGTCCGAACGCCATAGCCTGCAGAAAAAAGAAAAGCCGTGCGGCTCCTCAGGACAACGCCTCTTCGAGCCGACGGCAAATCGTATCTTCCTCTTCCATCCGGGACCAGAACCACTTCAGCTCCCGGTGCATCGCCTCCACCTGCCTTGTGTTCAGATGAATGTCCGTCGTCCAACGGAACGACGGAATAATTTCGCGGTACATGGGGTAGCGCGACGGATGCTTGACCGCTCCCTTCCCACGCCACTCCGCGGCCTTCTTCAGACTCGGAATGCTGAAGGTATTTTGACGCATCGTCAGTTGAGCCGCTTCTCCCAGCAGGTAATCGACCAGCGTTCGCGCCGCTTCCTTTTGCTCCGAATGGCGGTTCATCCCGAGCGCAACCGAGAGCAGAAGCGTCCTCGGCTCGTTCAGGTACGGCAGCGGCGCCACGTCGAAAGAAAACCCCGCCTCCCGGATATCGTTCAAGCTGAAATAGGTCGTCATGATCATCGACACTTTTTCCTGAAGGAACAGCGCTTCCGCGTCGGCATCGTTCTCCGCCGCAAACCGCGGGAACACGCCTTCCTTATCGACGAGCTCGCGGCATTTGCGCAAGCCTTCCATCAGCTTCGTCCCGCAAAACGACGGACGACCCTGCGCGTCGTACCGGACCGAGTCCCCGCTTTGCAGTAAAAATACCGGCCATCGGTTCTGCGACAAGAAATAAAAATAAAACCCGAACCGCCCCCGCTCATCTGCGAGCTTCTGCGCCGTTTCGGTCAAATCGTCCCACGTCCAGCCGCTGTCCGGCTCCTCCAGCCCTTTGTCGGCAAAGTGATCGCGGTTATAGCACAGCACAACCGGGGAAAACGCGAACGGCAGCGCCAAGTACCGGTCGCGATGTTTGAAGGCGCTCTGCAGAAACGGGTACTGGCCGGCGGGCGGGCTCATGGGCTCCAGCCACTCCTGCCGGCCGCTGTCGACCACAAGCTGATAATCGGTATGGTTGATCGTAAATACGTCGACCATGCCGCCCTTCATATATTCTTCGATCGCCTGCGCGTAGTTATCGTAAGGAAGGGCTACCGTCTGCACCCGGATATGCGCATAAGCCACATGAAAATCCGACAGCAGCCGGTTCAAGTCCATCTGTTCCATAACGGAGGTGTAATACCCCAGCTTGATCGTAACGCTTCCTTGAACCGCGGGGCTGCTGACCCGGTTGCCGACCCTCGGCACCTTCTCGATCAACTGCTCGTCCACCAGCATATCCAGCCCTTTGCGGACCGAATTTTTGCTGAGCTGGTACTGCTTGCCGAGCTCCACCTCGGACGGCAGGTGCTCCCCGACGGAGAGCTTGCCGCTGACGATATCTTCCCTGAGTTGGGCGACCATATGATCCAGACGCTTATGAAATGTCGTGCGGCTGGGCTTTTTCGGCATCGCAATATCCTCCTGCCTGTCGAATAAACTGGTTCTCATCTAGTTTATATAATGGCGGGTTCGATGTCAATGCGCGCAGGATTTACAAGCTTATCTGCATCAAAAAAAAACGCCTGCTCCGCTTTTGTATCGGAACATGCGTTTTTTTGGTTATACCTCGTTGCCGGTGTTGCCTCTGTAGGCATGGGCGTGCGGTCTAGCGCCGTTCACAGTCGTATATCCTTCGAAGTAGTGATAGTGTCCTCCGCCGGACAGCGGGATGGCCGGTCCGGTCGCCCCGCGCATGGTATGGGTATGACCGTCGTTAAACGAAGTGACGGCGTAATATCCGTGAACATGCCGGGGGCCGCTCGGCGCGGGCTCGGTCATGCCGGCATAATAGTGAAGATGCCCGTCATCGTACGTAGTCGCTCCCGAGAAAGGATGGACGTGAACCGGTCGGCCGTCCCACGACGTTATATAAAGCCTGTGGGCATGATGAGGATCTTCACCGCCAGAATGAACCACGAATCCCGTAACGGGGATATCCATGAGCACCAACCTCTTCTCCGTGATGAATCGTACTCCATCGTATGAGAAGAAAGCTTGGGCCGTACGGGCGTCCGTCTAAAAGCGAACCGCTCGCTTTCCGCCTATTTAAGGTGCTCGGGATTCAGCTTCTCCAGCTCCGGCACGACAAAGCGGCCGTCCTTGCGGATCAGACGATCGTCAAAATAAATTTCGCCGCCGCCGTATTCCGGACGCTGGATCAGCACCATATCCCAGTGAACCGAGGACCGGTTGCCGTTATCCGCATCCGTGTAAGCGTTACCCGGCGTAAAGTGGATGCTGCCATCGATTTTCTCATCGAACAAAATGTCTTTCATCGGCTGCTGTATGTACGGATTGACGCCGATCGCAAACTCGCCGACAAAGCGGGCCCCGTCGTCGGTATCCAAAATTTCGTTCAGCTTGGCGGTATTGTTCGCCGTCGCCTCGACGATCTTGCCGTTGTCAAAGCGGAGCGTGACATTCTCGAACGAAGTTCCCATATAGATCGTCGGAGTGTTATAAGAGATGACGCCGTTGACCGAATCCTTCACCGGCGCAGTGAACACTTCGCCGTCCGGAATATTGTTCTGACCTGCGCATTTGATCGCCGGAATGTCCTTGATCGAAAAGCTGAGATCGGTACCCGGTCCGACAAGCCGTACCTTGTCCGTCTTGTTCATCAGCTCGACAAGCGCGTCCATGGCCCCGGACATTTTGCTGTAATCGAGGTTGCACACTTGGAAATAAAAATCTTCGAACGCCTCGGTGCTCGTATTCGCCTGCTGCGCCATCGACGGATTCGGATAACGCATCACGCACCATTTGGTATGATTGACCCGCTGATCGACGACCGGACGCTGATACACCTTCATGAACAAGCGCAGCTTGTCCTCAGGCACATCGGACGTTTCGGTGATATTATCGCCGCTGCGAACGGCAATGTACGCTTGCATCTGCTTCATGCGGTTCAGCTCGATGGCCGCCATCCGCTCGTACAGCTCCTGGCTGCCGCCAAGCATCAGCTTGCGCGTAACTTCGGGATAGCGGAATTCGATGAACGGATGTCCGCCTGCCGCGTACACCTCTTCTATTAAACACTTGGTCAATTCCTGATCGCGAAGGCCGATCATTTCAATCAGGATGTTCTCACCCGGCTGAAGGTCGACGGAATACCGTACCAGGTTTCTCGCAAACTGCTGCAAACGTGGATCTCGCATCTTCTTTCTCTCCTTTGGGGACAGCATCTGAACTCACCTTCTCAACGTACCAAATTTTCACGGAAAGTTCAAACCCCTAATGAAGGTTTTCGGGCAAAAGATCACAATTCATTTACATTTTGAGGAAAACGGTTGCCGACGACTAGATCCAGCTTTGCAGCGCCCGGTCGTAAGCAAGAAGCTCTTCCGGCTTGAAAAAGTTGGCGATTTCCCGTTCCGCGCTTTCCGGAGAATCAGAACCGTGAATGATGTTGTTGCCGGTATGAACCGCGTAATCGCCGCGGATCGTTCCCGGCGCCGCATCCAGCGGATTCGTCTTGCCCATCATGGCGCGAGACAAAGCAATGACGTTATCGCCCTGCCATACCATCGCAAAAACCGGACCGGAGGTAATGAACTGAACCAGCTCGCCGAAAAACGGTTTTTCCTTATGCTCGGCATAGTGGGTTTGCGCCTGCTCCTTCGTGATCACCATCAATTTGGAGCCGATGAGCTGAAATCCTTTGTCTTCGAAGCGCTGCACCAGCTTGCCGATCAACCCCCGCTGTACGCCGTCCGGCTTGATCATCAAAAATGTTTTTTCCATGTTCGTTACACTCCGTTTCTAAAATAATAGATTGCTAATCTTACACCGGAAGCTGTGTGCATCCCAGTATACCCATTTCCTTCATTTTCCATGCCTGTGTGTTTCCGGAACAAGACACAAGAGCGCCGCCTGCACCCTTGCCTATGCAGGCGGCGTGTGATATCGCTGCTTAAGCGCTCCGTCCCGATGTGACGGGTTCTTCCGAAGTGGTCTCCGGTGCAGCGGGGCTGCCCAACGCCAGCTGCGCTTGCGCAGCGGCGATTCTCGCCAGCGGCACCCGGTATGGCGAGCAGCTGACATAATCCAGCCCCGCTCCGTGGCAGAAGAAGATCGACTGCTTGTCGCCTCCGTGTTCGCCGCAAATGCCGGTCTTGAGCTGCGGCTTCACGGCGCGTCCGCGCTCGACCGCCCATTCGATCAACGTTCCGACGCCGTCCCGGTCCAGCACTTGGAACGGATTGTCGGGAAGCAACTTCGTCTCCACGTAATGCGTCAAAAATTTGCCTTCGGCGTCGTCCCGGCTGTAGCCGAACGTCATCTGCGTCAGATCGTTCGTGCCGAACGAGAAGACATCGGCATGCTGCGCAATGTCCCCTGCCGTAACGGCGGCCCGCGGCACTTCGATCATCGTGCCGATGCGGTAGCTGAA
>NZ_JTHN01000362.1 GCF_001399685.1 Paenibacillus sp. A3 | reverse complement strand
GTCGTGGCTGAATGACGACGAGCTGATTTTCGCGCTGAAAAGCCCGGTGCTGCCGGGGGACATCTGGCGCTACGGGTTGAAGGACGAGATGCTCCGGCGCCTCACCTCGTTCGGCAGGTCGGAGACGATCGAGCATTTGTGGCAGGAGGCCGAGCTGTACACGTTCCGTTCGTTTGACGGGGTGGAGGTGCCGTACTTTTACTACCGGCCGGCCGGGAGCGCCGGGCAGACGGAGGAAAGCCGCCCCGCGCCTACGGTCGTGTACGTGCATGGCGGGCCGGAATCGCAGATCCGGTTCGAATTTCACCCGGTCATTCAATATTTAGTCGGGCAAGGCTTTAACGTTGTGACGCCCAACGTCCGCGGCAGCATGGGCTACGGCAAAACGTACCTGAACCTCGACAACGCGAGAAAACGGATGGATGCGGTGGCAGATCTGGCGTGGATGGTGAAGGACTTGAGCCGTTTCGCGACGGTCGATACCGGCAAAATCGGCATTATGGGGCGAAGCTACGGCGGGGTTTTGGGGCTGGGCGCGGCTCACCCCCTCTCGGGTGTTTTTGGCGGCGGGGGGGGGCAG
>NZ_JTHN01000361.1 GCF_001399685.1 Paenibacillus sp. A3 | reverse complement strand
CTTGTTTACCGCCAATCCGGCGGTCGTTATGGGGCTGGCTACTTCCGATAGCCATCTTGCCGAAATCGCATCGAAGTTTTTGGGCGTCATTTCGTTAAGCGTCATTTTTTTAGCGATTGTCAATGTGTTTGGCGTCGGTCTTCGAGCCATCGGACAAGCTTCCACTGCGATGTACTTCAGCATCGGAGGCGTCGCCTTGAATGTGCTGCTCAACTACCTGCTTATTTTTGGAAAAGCCGGGTTTCCCCAGTTAGGCATCATGGGGGCTGCCTATGCTACGCTGATCAGCAGTGTGGCGGAGGCCTTGCTGCTCACCGCAATGATTTACTTCACAAAACACCCCCTGGCGTTCGTTCCGAACGATTTCATCCGTTATATCACTAAAGATCGTTTAGTACAGTTTGTCCGAATATCCGTGCTGGCTACCGTCAACGGCTTCATCTGGTCTACGGGAATCTTCTTGTATCATGTCATTTACGGAAAGATCGGCACCGAAGCGTTGGCTATTATGTCGATGATGGCGACCGTCGATTCTTTCAGTGCCGCTTTTGAACAAGGATGCGCAACGGCAACGGCCGTGCTTTTGGGACATACTCTTGGACAACAACGCTTTATCGCGGTAATTGAGCAAGCTAAAGGGATGCTCATAATCAGTCTTTTGTTGTCGTTGGCGCTGGGTTCGCTGCTCTTGTTGTTTTACCGCCCGATTATCGGGTTGTACGGGGCGATCGACGACTCGTTAATCGATACGGCGTTCCAAGTGTATATGATCATGGCGCTCACGTTTTGGCTGAAAACGATCAATGCCGTCGGGATTAGCGGGGTGCTGCGCAGCGGAGGAGACTTGCAGGCGGGATTGGTGATTGATTTTACCGGACAATGGCTGATCGGCATTCCGCTTGCTTTAGTGGGCGCATTCGTCTTGAAATGGAGCTTGCCGCAAATTTTTATTCTGGTCATCATGGAAGATCTTGTGAAGGCGTGCATGACGCTTTACCGCATCCGGCAAGGCAAATGGGTTCGGAACCTTGTCACGGTGGAGACGCGCGAGCAGACATATTCGGCGATGTAATATTGAAAATTATTTTGAGGTGAAGCGATCGTGGAAATGCTGGACAGATTAGTGAGGCTTTATGAGCTGCCTCCGTTGGAGGACTATATTAACGCACTGCGCGAGAAGGGCATCCTGGTGCGCCGTCCGAGAGCTTACGAAAAAAATCAGGTGCTGGAATGGGTGCAAACCAATTTCAGCAAAGGCTGGATGAGCGAATGCGACGTCACGTTTTCCAATTCTCCGGTCAGCAGCTTTATTGCTACACGGGACGGAGAAATTATCGGGTTTGCTTGCTACGAAGCGACATACCGGAATTTTTTCGGTCCGATCGGGGTGGGTGAGGCTTACCGGGGCG
>NZ_JTHN01000360.1 GCF_001399685.1 Paenibacillus sp. A3 | reverse complement strand
CGACGGACATAGAACCCTCCCCCTGGGAAAACGCGAGCAAAGTTTTTTTGAAAGTCCTCGGTGGGAGCTGGAGGAAGGATACTTATAAGAGGGACAATGCTGTTATGCATGGCGTTTTTGTGCCCCGCCGCTTGGATCGGGAATATTTTGTAAATCTTTTTGCTCATCATGGCGGCGGGCACCTTTAGCTCGAGCGCCTGAATGGGATCAAAAACATACGTACCCGCCTGTGCCAGCGCCTCCATCAATACAAGGGGGACCAGCTTTCTAAAATCGCCCGCTGCCGATACCGGACTGAAATAACCGGTATGGGTCAGTGTCACGACAATATCGGTAACCTCCCAGCCGTACAGCCCTTGTTTCAAGGTCTGGTGAACCGTCTCCTCAATGGCTTTATGGAAGGCCAGCGGCAGCGAGCCCAATTCGACTTCCATACGGTAGGCGACTCCGCTTTCGGGCAAGCCGGGTTCGACTCTTAACCCCACGGTCGCATAAAAAGGATTATCGCCCTCTGCGATGATCTCCAGCGCCTGACCCGTTCCTGCCGGTTTCTCCAGGCAAATCGTTCTGGTCTCCGAAAACCTGACTTCCAAATCATATTGTTCCTTCAAGGCCTCTTCGATCACTTCTTTTTGCACTTCGCCGAAAATGCGGATATAAAGCTCTTGATGAACATCATCTTTCATCACTTGGATTAACGGATCTTCCTCTGACAGGCCGATAAGCGCCTTGTACAATAGATGATCCTTGCTTGGCTCCGCCGTTTCGATTCGCGTCTCCATTTGGGGAACTGCGAAGCTGAAATGCTTGATTCGATGAGACCGTTCACCGACGACATCCCCGATCCGGACGTCTTCCAGTCCCCATACTTTGCCTAAATCCCCTGAGGTTACCTTGGCGGCGGGAACAGCCTTTCCGTTCATCAAGGCGTGAAGCTTTTTGATTTTGCAGGTACGCGCTTCGAATTCGCCCTCCCTGTTTTTCCGCTGCAGCTTCACTTGTTCCCTCATGCTCAAGCTGCCTGAGAACAGTCTGACATAAGCGATCTTTTCGCCGGACGGTTCTTTTTCGAGCTTAAATACAACCCCCGACAACGGCTCTCCTTCAGCGTGTTCGTTCACCGGAAACCATTGGGCCACCCCGGCGAGCAGGCTGGACACGCCCACTCCCGTCATGGCGGACCCGAAATAAACCGGGTAGATGTCCGCTTGCCTTACTTGCTTTCCGAATGCCGCTTTCACCTGCTCTTCTGTTACCGTTTCGCCGTTAACATAAGCTTCCAGCACCCGCTCGTCATGCGCTGCCGCAAGCTCGATGCATCGTTCCATAAAATCGGGGTTGGCAGCCCAATCGAAACGGTGTTCAACAACAGACGCCTTCTTATCGCCTGCATGTTCGACCTGACAAAAAGGAAATGCGTTCGGTGTCAGCTTTTCACGAATCCACTCCAGCGCCGTATTATCGGATTGCGCGCCGAGACGATCAATTTTGTTTACGAACAAGATCGTGGGAAGCCCCATTTTTTTCAGGACGGAAAACAGGATTTTGGTCTGCGCCTGAACGCCTTCCACGGCCGAAACAACCAATATAACGCCGTCCAGTACACTCAGCGACCGTTCCACTTCCGCGATAAAATCCGCATGGCCCGGCGTATCGATCAAATTCACCTTTAATCCATGGAGATCAAAAGAAACGACGGACGCCTTGATCGTGATGCCTCTTTTCCGTTCCAGCTCCATGGCATCCATCTGTGTATTTCCTTGATCTACCCTTCCCAGCTCGTCGATAACATCCGTATCATATAAGATACGCTCAGCCAGACTTGTCTTTCCAGCGTCTACGTGCGCCAGAATTCCTATATTTATGATATGCATGCGTTATAATCCTCTTTTCTCCGTTCATGTTATTCTCCTTTCGAATGAGGTTAAGCTGCCGCATTCCGATCACTCCAATCTATAGTATTGACTCCAGTATATACGGGTTTGACGGATTATTCCAATGAATGACGCTTACGTCCTTCCATCAGATGTGATATAATCGGGTTGGTTTATTTTCTCATTTTTACTAATTTGGAGGCGTAGCATATCATGCGGCAAAACAATTTCGCAAGGGTACAACATTTAGGGGAAGGCGCATCATTGACCCTATAAACTGCGATTCCCCTTCCAATTTAAAGGGGTTATATTCAAGTGCAACACCGAAATGAAGCTCATGCGTCGCGATTCATCCTGTGGTTGAGCATTTTGACGTTTTTCAGCGTAATGAACGAAACCATGTTTAACGTTTCATTGCCGGACATTGCGGCTTATTTCAACATTGCTCCGTCGGCGGCCAATTGGACCAACACCTGCTTTTCGCTTTCTTTCGCCATTGGCGTCGCTGTATACGGCAAAATATCGGAACATACAGGCATGCGAAAGCTGTTGTTATTCGGTATGCTGACCTACGGTTTCGGTTCGGTGGTCGGCCTATTGGGTCATGGCTGGTATCCGGGCGTGCTGGCCGCGCGTTTTTTGCAGGGAATCGGGGCTTCGGCCGTTCCGTCGCTCATTATGGTGATGATCGTCAAGATTGTCGAACCGGGGAAACAGGGCAAAGCTTTCGGCCTGATCGGTTCTGTCGTTGCATTCGGCGAGGGGCTCGGTCCGGTTATCGGAGGCGCGGTGTCCGGCTATATGCATTGGTCGCTGTTGTTTGCCCTGCCATTGCTGTCGCTGCTGGCCCTGCCGTTCGTCCTTCGGACGCTGCCTGACGAGACGGCAGAGGGAAAAGCATTCGACATGACCGGAGCGGTACTTTTGTCTGCGGGCATTTTGTCGTTTGCGCTGTTTACGACGCTGTACCATTGGATTTACTTGACTGCAAGTCTGGTTCTGTTTGCGCTTCTCGCTCTTCAAATCCGCCGACACCGAGAGCCGTTCCTGGAACCGTTCCTGTTCCGGAAGAAAAGGTATCTTGCCGGGGTGCTTACAGGCGCCTTGCTTCTTGGCACGGTCGCCGGCTTTATATCCATGGTGCCTTATCTGATGAGAGCGGTGTACGATATGCCGACCGGCCTCATCGGAAGCGCCATTCTGTTCCCCGGCACATTGAGCGTCATTTTGTTCGGAATGCTCGGAGGGATGCTGGCCGACCGCCGGGGTCATATCGCCGCGATGCTGACCGGATTATGCATGATTGCCGCCGGTTTTCTGATCGTCCTGTTCTTTGCGGACCGTGCGCCTTGGTTTATTGCGGCATCGATGATTCTGACGTTTGGCGGCCTGTCATTTGTAAAAACCGCCGTTTCCGCAAGTGTCGCCAGTACGCTGGAAGAGAATGAAGCGGGCTCCGGTATGGGCATGCTGAACTTCGCCTGCTTCCTCGCGGAAGGGATCGGCATTGCCGGTGTGGGCGGTCTGCTGACGAAGCCGTGGCTGGACTCTCCTCTTGTCGGGACCGTAACAAGTCAAACAGCCGCACTTTACAGCAACATGATGCTGATTTTTATGGCGCTCGTGACGTTTGGCGGTGTTCTCTTCGTTATGTTTTATAAGCGGAATAGTCAGTGATGATGTAAAGCTCCGGGTTTCCCGGAGCTTTGCTTGTTGTAAAACCCAATACTCGTAGAAATTTCTCTGCATACAACGGTGGGGTATATCCCTC
>NZ_JTHN01000036.1 GCF_001399685.1 Paenibacillus sp. A3 | reverse complement strand
GGATAAATACCTTTCTTATGCATCCCGGGAGTTTATTGCCTATATCCAGGCCAATCCGCCGAATGAACAACCGGGATTATGACAGATCCGCGTACATCGCGGATTTTTGTTTAGTATATTTTACTAGAAATCTCATAAGTTCATGCCAAAATACCGATACAGTTATGCCGGGATCGCGAGCCTAAATTATGACCGTAATGAAGTTTTGGCCGTAAAAGGTGATCAAATCAGTAGTTTTGTTCCCAAAGAAGGTCTCCAATCGTTCCATTATCCGGCAATATAAAAGTTTCTATTGGAGGAACAACGTTATACCCGACAGTAGCCATTAGTCACTAGTTATTTCTGAAAATCTTCCCATTCATTTGGGGAGATTTTCTTTTTTGGCCCCCCCGCAAACGAAGCGATTCACGCCTTATCATCATTTTTACGGTACCCTCATATATATTGGTTTGGGGTGGTATCAATGCATTCGCCTATCATAAAGCCTTATCCGATTACTCGAGGATTGGTTCCGGAGAATCAAGAATATCCGATCCATTTTGTTTCTGCGGCGATTACGCCGGAATCCTGCTTTTATCTAAGAAATCATTTTCCTTATCCTCGTATTTCCGGGCAGTCGTTTGTGCTTTCTGTAGGCGGGGAAGTACAAAGACCTCGAACCTTCCAATATGAAGAACTGCTCCGTATGCCGTTTAGAGAATTGATAGTGCCTTTGGAGTGTGCAGGAAATAATAGAGGACTTTTTCGACCCAAAGTATTTGGCGAACAATGGGGAGGTGGAGCCATTAGTCAAGGCGTCTGGAGAGGAGTCGCGTTAAGAGATCTGCTCCGATTGACCGGATTGCAAATGTCCGCAAAGGAAATTGTATTCGAAGGACACGATTCCGGGAGACGCCCCGATCTGGAAGGGGAGTTCGTATTTGCAAGAAGCCTTCCTTTGGAGAAAGCAATGCATCCGGATACGTTAATTGCTTATGCGTTAAATGGGGAACCGATACCATACAAGAACGGTTATCCGTTGCGGTTAATTGTACCCCAATGGTACGCCATGGCTTCCGTCAAATGGCTCCGAAGCATTACCGTCATCCATACACACTTTAACGGGCCTTTTCAAGAGATCGATTATATGTATTATCCGGAAAAAGACAGCGATACAGGGAAAACGCCCGTTACAACAATCCAGGTGAATTCCATCATTCAGCAACCGTTAAATCGCAGTGTGCTGGACAAAGGGATGCATCTAATTTACGGATTGGCCTGGACAGGAACAGGCTGCATTAAAAATGTTGAGATTTCGACGGACGGAGGGGAGAATTGGAGACCCGCCGTTGTTCAACCAGCGTCGCAAAATGCGTACAGCTGGACATTTTGGAACTATACCTGGCTCGCGGATCAAAAAGGAGAATATACGATTATGTCGAGAGCGACGGATTCATTCGGATTCGTTCAACCGGCAGCAGCCAAATGGAATCGAAAAGGATACGGATACAACGCTTATTCCGTCGTACATGTCAAGGTAGAGTAAGACTTGGACATCGACGCGTTGGAGGTGCTTCAACCATCACAACTTCACTTTCTCCTAATGACATGATCGGAATGATCAGGCATGGGCTCCGAAAATCAAAAGTCCCCAAAAGCATCGTCGTTGTAGGTGCTGGCTTGTCGGGGCTTGTCGCCGCTTCCTTGCTGAAGGATGCGGGCCATAACGTAAAAATCATTGAGGCGGACAATCGGGTGGGAGGACGTATCTACACTTTGCGGGCCCCGTTTACGAACGGATTGTATCTGGATGTAGGAGCGATGCGCATACCCGAATCTCACTATTTAGTCATGGAGTATATTCGGAAATTCAATCTGCCGCTTCAACCGTTTATTAACGAAACGCCAAATGACACCATCTATGTAAACGGGATTAAAACAAAGCTGTTGAACTACCTTCAGCAGCCGGATGTACTCCAATACCCGGTCGCCCCTCATGAAAAGGGAAAAACCGCTCAACAATTGCTCGATATGGCGGTACGGCCCATCTTTGATTTCATCAATCAAGACCCGGTCCGCCATTGGCCTTTGGCCGTTAAGACATTCGATCGGTATTCGCTTTACGCTTTCTTAAAATATTATCCTCATTCATTCGGAAACGGACTGTCCGAGGGGGCGATCGAGATGATCGGAGTACTTCTCGGTTTGGAAGGATTGATGCAGCAGGCTTTCCTGGGAACTTTGCAATTTTTTATGCCACTAATACAGCAACGCATGTACGAGATTGTAGGAGGCAGCGATCTACTGCCACGGGCCTTTATTCCACAATTGCAAGAAGACATCCTGTTTCAGCGAAGAATGACCAGGATTATTCAACATTCGGGCGGGGTGACGATCCAAGCGGTCGATGAAAAATCATTGGATCAATATTCCATATCCGGCGACATTGCGATAGTGTCCATTCCGTTTACCGTTCTGAAATTCGTCGAAGTAGAGCCCCGGCATTCTTTTTCGCACCAGAAATGGAAAGCGATTCGAGAGCTGCACTATTCCGCCGCTACTAAAATCGGACTGGAATTCAAAAGCAGATTCTGGGAAAGGGCCGGCCAACATGGGGGGAGAGCGATAACGGACCTGCCGATCCGGTTCGCGTACTATCCTAGCCATGGAATCGGCAAACCGGGGCCGGCTGTCCTATTGGCAAGTTATACCATGGGGGAAGATGTTACGTCGTGGGACGGTCTACCGAACGAAGAGCGCATTCGGTATGCCTTAATGAACCTTAAAGCGATCCATGGGGATGTCGTTTATCGAGAATTTGTGAAAGGCTTTTCCTATAGCTGGGCCCAAAACCCATATTCCTGCGGAGGTTGGGCGATGTTCAATCCGGGTCAACAAACGGAGCTGCATCCATTTATAGCAACGCCTGAAGGACGTGTTCACTTCGCCGGGGAACATACAAGCCTTACCCACGGCTGGATACAAGGGGCAATTGAATCCGGCATCCGGGTTGCGGTCGAAGTGAACGATTTGCCATGAACTTTCCAAAATCCTTGTAAAACAAGGATTTTTTTGATTTGTAAATAATGGTATTTTATCAATTTCTGTTGTAATCTGATAGTAATTTTTATGATGAAGGGGAGGGTGGAGCATGTTTTCTCATAAATGGCAGCAGATTTCCATTCACGCGAGCGAGCTGTCACAAATTCCAGCCCAGGACAACGCCGTCGGGCAATATGGTAACGGTTGACATTAATAATGGCGGTTGGGCCGACGGCACTTTTATCAAAAATAGCTCCGGCTCGTGGAAAAACGCAACTAGTGCAAATGTTTAAAAATAAGCTGGCACACATTTTCATAACAATTAATTTATTTTTGGTTTTTGAGAAAGCTGAAAAACCAAATAGCGTGTTAGAGCGAGTCATTATTAAAAAAACAGTAAAAAGGCCATTAAACATTAAAACCCAAATCGATTCTTTATTACATATTCACAAAACCCGTATTTTGTACATATATCTATAAACTGTTTAAATACGGTGTGCCCAGATCTGAGCGCCGAGTTTTAGACGGTCGATGCTGATAATCGGAATATCCGTACTGACGCTGTCATCAATGTCGTTGTAGCTGATCCCGATAATCCCCGCCACTTTGTTCTGATTAAGCATATCGATATCTCATATCACGATAATGGAAACGTTTCAATTTTTTTACACCATCTCTCTCGTTTTAATTCGCTGGATTTGCATGGAGATGTAAGCCAACTCCGATTCGTGAAGGACGAAACCGTATTCCTTTTTGATCAAGTCCCCCGCTCTCTTTGCAACGGCATATGATTCCTTATATTTTTCCCTAATAATATGGACCATATCCGAATCCAATTCGTGAAAAGGCTCGCCGGATTCCGACCGCTGGACAGCAAACCGCAAATGCGTAACGAGCCGCTCGTAGGACACGGTATGTCCCTCAAGTTTGACCTTCAAGCTATCCTCAATCACCTTGACAATGTCCCGCATCATGGAGGTGATGTCGAGCGTCTTGGACATTTCTCCCGCATTTCGCTTGGCCGTATAAATATGCAATGCAATATAACCGACCTCATCCTCCGGAATATCGATTCCAAGCCTTTCTTTGATGAGCGCTTTTGCATAAAGGCCGATCTGAAACTCTTTCGCGTACAACACTTTAATTTCGTTGAGCAGCGTATTTTTGATTACCATTCCCCGGACCAAGCGATCAAGCGCGAACGAGAGGTGATCGGTCAGCGCGATGTGAATGTGCTCGTTTATTTTGACGCCCAACTGGCTTTCGCCATAGGAGATGATCTCCTCCGACAATTGGATATGTTCCTCGGGTAACGTCGACAAGATTTCTTCGAGCTGCCGATGCTTCGCTCGGTCGCTCATAACAAAGATCTTTTCGATACGGGATTGATCCACGGGATCGTTCTTCTGCTTCTGAAATGCGATCCCCGCGCCCATGACAATTTTCTCCCCATCCGGTTCCTTGACAATAATCGCATTGTTGTTCAGTATCTTGTTAATCTTCATGGTGTACCCCTTCTTTCAACAGAGTCTCCGGCGTAAGGCTTCACCTTTACCTTCATCAACGGAGTGACTCCCATTTCGGCACGGTCCGGCAGTTCAATCTCCGCATGCTCGATCTGACTGGGAGTGATAAGGAACATCGGCGTTATGGCACTCACGGCTTTCTTACGAACCAAATCGAGCGAAAACTCGCTAAGAGGCTGGCCCGTTTTCACCCGTTCCCCGGACCCTGCCAATGCCTTGAACCCCTCTCCTTGCATATACACGGTATCAAGACCGATATGAATCAAGATGTCCAGGCCACTTTCGCCACGAATCCACAGCGCGTGCTTCGTGCGAAACAAGTGAACAAGCTCGCCGTCTACGGGAGAAACAACCGTACCCGCTTCCGGATCGACGGCAATCCCCAGCCCCGCCTTTTTATTGGAGAAAACGGGGTCGGGAACATCCTCCATCGCGAGCACTCTGCCGGTCATTGGAGAGATCAGGATCTCTTCCGTTTTCCGCTTGGTCGAGAAAAAACTCTTCTTAAACATCGCGCGCTCCTTTACATTCATCGAATCCAAGGAACCAGGTCGCCGCAAAAGCACATCCCACAGCGAGGACAAAACCGATCAGATAGTTCAACAAGTTGGACCAGCCTAACGGGGCCGCAAGGACGATCATCGGCAGCCCCGTCAAACCGTACGAATTCGCCGCTACTTGCGTAAAGACCACATAGGCACCGCCTGCCGCTCCTCCGATGCAAGCACCAACAAACGGCTTTCTCAATCGAAGATTGATGCCGAAAATGACAGGCTCCGTGATGCCCGCAAAAGATGAAATCGAGGCCGGAAGGGCTGTATCCTTCAACTTCTTGTTCCTTGTTTTCAAATAGACCGCGAGTCCGGCGCCGCCTTGCGCGACATTGGCCATCGACCAAACAGGAATAAGGAAGTTCACTCCGATATGCGGGTCCGAGATCAAACCTGCCTCAACGGCATGCAAACTATGATGAAGTCCCGTAATCACGATGAGCGAATAAACTCCCCCGAAAAGAAAGCCGCCGATCAAGCCTCCGTGCACATAAACGAACTCCAGTCCTCGAGTAAGCAAACCGCCAATGAAAGCGCCAAGCGGCGCGATCATAAGCAGCGAGACAATTCCCGTGAACAGGACCGTAATAATCGGGATAACGAACAAGGCCATAGACGGATTCACGGCTTTCCTCAGCCCTACCTGGACCTTGCTCATCAAGTAAACGGACATCAGGACAGGAATGACCGTACCTTGGTATCCGATGGAGCCGGTCGGCAAGCCGAATATATCCGTGATATCGGAATGCGCCACGATTCCGCCGATAAAAGCGCCCAGTTCCGGAGTGCCGCCGAACTCCTTAGCGGCGCTGAAGCCAACGATGATCGGCCAAAAAAGCAGGGCGGAGGATGAGAAAAAGTTAAGCATGTTCATCCAGGCGCTGTCCGGCGCAGCCCAATGAGCGGATTGGATCGTTCCTGCCAATCCGATAAGCAAACCTCCCGCTACAATAAAAGGAAGGATTGGGACAAAGATGTTCGACAACGTTGTTGTAAACGAAATGAGGAGATGGCGCTTTGTCCGTTTGATTGGGGAAGGAGTGGGGCCGCTCACAGAAGACTTTGCGCTGCTTGCGTCCGAATCTGCGATCGCTTCTTCCAGTTTCTTATAGACCCGATTCACCATGCCAACGCCGAAAATAATTTGGTACTGTCCGGTTCTGCTGAACACTCCCTCGACGTGATCCAGATTCTCAACAGCGGCGGTATCCGCCTTTTGTTCGTCACGCAGCTGTAATCGCAGTCGGCTCGTACAGTGAACTGCGCTTATGATGTTTTGCTTCCCGCCTAAGAGCGGCAGTAGCTTCTCGACGATTTGTTCCGCCTCAGTCCGCAATCGCTATCTCCTCCTCTACGCATTATTAGCTGTTATACCATTCGTTTATACCATTCGTTTTCGGTTCGCTTCTTTTCAATTAAAAACAAAACGCCAAAACTCGCCCATCGGGCGAGCTTGTTTTGGCGGTGTGCCATAATATTAAATAGAAAGCGGACTTACTTGATCCAACCCTGCGGCAGAACCTTTTCGATCTGCGTTCGATCCCCTTTAATGGAAATCTTTACTGTCGGCGCCAACGTGCCACCGAAGTGGCTGAACTGGAATTCAGGAGATTGGTTGCCTACATCGCCAATCGTTAGGTTGTCCAGATCGCCGAAATGAGCGAATCCCACTACATTCAGTTCCGGCGTGACCAACCAGGAATAGGCTTGGTACGGATTTTCCGGGGGATTAGCCAGGACCAGGCCGCTTCCATTAAGCGGTTTGTAACCGCCGATCAACTTGTCGGAGACGAATCCGTACATTCCTTCCGGTCCATGCGTCCCCTCAGCGTATTTGTTGATATGGCTGTCGGTGAACAGGTAATACTTCTTGTCTTTGACGACCACATGCGGACGTTCCAGCTCTTCGTTCACATAGTTCGCTTCAATCAGCGGCGGAAGCAGCTTAAAGTTCGTCAAATCGCCGTTCACCACTTCGGCTATGCCGATGTTGCCGTTAGCGTGCACGGCGCCGGCCGGCACCGGATGTTGTTGAAGATACTCCCCGCTTCCGGCGTATTCGGGCTTGAAGCTTCGCTCCCCAACAGCGCCGCCGGAGTTGCCTTCGAAGAGCAAATATTCTTTGCCCGTTTTCGGGTCTTTGAACCACATCGGGTCGCGGAACGCATAGCCGCCGCCTTCCCCTTGCTGCGCTTGCTCTTTGGTCTGGTAGTATTTCCCGTCCGGTTCCAGAATAACGCGGTGCTGCCCCCAGTTCTCGAAGCGTACGCCGGTGCTGTCGGCCACAATACGGCCCGCGGCGCTGGCAATACGCTGCTCGTAGGTAAGCTGAGCCTGGCCCTCCCGTCCGGTCGCGGTGTAGAAGGCGTGAATTTGATCGCCGTCGAGCATCGCCGAACCGGCCCATTGGCGCTGGCCGAGCGCTGTTCCCGCCGGGAACAATTCGCCGCCCAGGGTCCAGTCTTTGCCGTTCTTCGAGTAGAAGTAGCGGATCGTCGCAATATCGTGCACTTTGCCGGGAAGAACAGTATTCGGGGCGGAAAGCGAGAAGATCACTTTCCAGCCTTTGTAGGATGCGATGTTCCCGTCGCGGTCCAGCAGCGGCCACGTATCCCAGATGTGGTAACCGGGAGCCATCTTTTCCAGCTTGCTTACATCGATGTAAGGCAACGTATTATCTTGATTCAGTTCGATTTTCGAAACGTCTTCCCGGGTCCAGTTGACTGTCTGTTCTCCTCCTTGGGCGAACGCAGGATGAACGGACAACCCGGAAGTGACGATACACGCGGCCAATGCGGCGGCAGCCAAGCCCTTCATGTTGATTCGAATCATTGTTTGCTTGCTCCTCTCCAGTTGGTTCGTCCCCGATCGGGACCGCTTAGCGGTTCGCGCCAAACGGCTTGATTTCGCCGGCTTGCTCCTCTTTACCGACTTCCGATTTGTCGCCGCTCAGGTTGATTTTCAGCGTGGTGTTGAACGTGCCGCCGAATTTGACATTGCCGTTTCCATCTCTCGGCTCGTTAACGAAGCTAATCACCTGTTGATTGGGAAGAACCATCCAGGAATAGGCTTGATAAGGGTTGGAAGCCGGATTGGCGACGACGAGTCCGCTGCCGTTCATGGGTTTGTAGTCTGCGCGAAGGCCGCCTTTGCCGTAGAAGCCGTATACGCCGTCAGGGCCGGTCAGACCCGGAGCATAAGTAAACGTGTGACTGATCGTGAACAAATAGTACTCATCGCCGTTGACGACAACATGCGGCCGTTCCAACTGGTGGTTGGTGCCGATCGATTCGACAAGAGGCGGCAGCAGCTTCAACTTGGTGACGTCGTGATCCAATACTTCCGCTATGCCGATATTGCCGTTGTACAAAGCCGCCCGATCCGGGACGGAATGCGTACGGCGGTATTCCTCGTCGCCGATATTTTCCGGCTTCATCGCATAGTTGTCGCCCGCTTGACCTTCAAAGATAATATATTCTTTGCCGGTGTTCGGATCGCGGAAAAAGAACGGATCGCGGAAGGCGGTAATGATATTTCCTTTGTTTTGGAATTGCTGAATTGTTTCGTAATACTTGCCGTCCGCTTGCAGAATAATTTGGTGATCGCCTTCATTCGTCAGATGCACACCGTTTTTGTCGGCGCTGATATCAAAGGTGGTCTTGGCGATACGCTGCTCCGCCCGGCTCGTCCAATTCTCCTCGTTCCACGCCTTGCCGCCGCCTGCGTTCATATCCGTGGTTGCCGTGTAAAACAGATGCACTTTGCCGTTCTCATCGAGCATTGCCGTACCGGCCCATTGCATATGTCCGTAAGCTTTGTTTTCATCATACGGAACCCCGGCGTACACCCAATCTTTTCCATTTTTCGAGTAAAACATTCCGATTCTGGCATGCGTATGGCGCTCGCCCCATCCATAAGTGCGTGGAGCAACCAAAGCGAAGGCAACTCTATACCCCTTGATGTTCGCAAGGGAACCGTCCCGGTTTTGCAAAGGCCACGTATCCCAAACCCATTGATCCGGAGCCACAAGATCGAAATCTATATTCACTTCGGGAGCGGTATTGTCTTTCGTCAGCGTGACCTTCTCCGCTTGCTGGCGGGACCAGATTGCGGTGAAATTATCAGCAACGCCTGCGCCGATTGCTTTAGCGGCCGACACATAATTGCCTGCCAAACTGCTTGCAAGAATCGCAGTTCCCAGCACCAGTGTTCCGAATTTAAACATTACTTTCGCTTTCATTTGTATTCCTCCCTAAGAGTGGCATTGATTTTCTCGATTCCGCTATTGCAGGCGTGATAATCTCTGTTTTCTCCCCCTCCCCGGTTTTGCGGGCATAAAAAAGACCTAAAACGTTCAAAATCGCGCGCCTTGCGGCACGATTCCGAAAACATTTTAGGTCTTGCCTGCTTTAGCAGTAACAATCCCGCGCTTTGCAGTTTTGCTTGCTTTTTTATTCTATCTTTATTTCGACGACAAGTTCAATAGGTAAATGATCCCATATCATTATAGGACTCAGACCTAGAGAAAAGTAACGACTGCGATGATTACGCCGGTACAAAAGGCTTACGGCTTCCATTAAATGTTCTACTGCTTATCTCAAACACGTCGGTAAACTTTACCAAGCTCTTGTGCATTTTTCGAAACGTATATCCATAGCAAAAACAGATAATAACTCGCTCTCCCACTAAAAAGTAATGTTATCTCCCGTTTTCTCATGTAATCTCAATATTTCGACTTTGACAGTCTGAGCGGGAGCTTAGGATATCAGTCTCTCCAAAACTGTGGATAATTTGGTATAATCGCACAGTTGGATATCCACATTCACCCTCGGGGTTTGACCCTCCCATGTCACGCTGGGTCTATGCCCTCACATTCCTTCGTTCTACCTCTCAAGGGGTGGATGCCAATTCTTGCTCCTTTACGGTTTAAGGGAGCATGTTGCAAGTGCAACATGAAGGGGCGCGTTTTCCATCGGCGGGGATCCCGGCACCTCGCTTTTCGCTGGTATATGGAGCATTGTCTCCTCTCCCCTCCGGATTCACGACTTATCCGCAACTCATGGTCAATAACGTTTATCCTCTAGACGCGCTGGCGCAGGGAAAGTTGCTACGGAAAAGTTAATAATCGTCGCAATTTGAAAAAGACTGTAAGCATGTCTCATGGAAACACACTCACAGTCTGACATACGCTATTCGACGACTTCCATCCTCCACTTTTGCCGGTCAAGTACTGGATCAGGCTCGCTTAAGCTCAGCCCGTTTCCGTTTTCTGAAACCTCAAACACTTTCCCGTTATGAACTGAAGATATGCTTACGGTGCCGTCTTCGTTCCGATGGAGCAGCCATCGCTGATTGTTAAAGCCAAGGTAGCTATACAACTGGATTTTGTTTTGTCCCGTATCGAGATCCAAAGCTTTGCCTTCCAGGGTACGGATAGAGTAGGAACCATGCTCATCGCCTGTAGGCACCAAAACCCAAGTTTGGGCGGCTTCGCCTTCTCCGGCAACCTTAAGAGTGGCCGGCTCCCCGTTTTCCGATTTGGACGTATAAAGAAATCCGTTAGTCGCGATATTCGTGAATCTTGCCTTTTTCAGCTTAGCCGCTTGCATCGAGCTGGCTTTAACATTTTGATAATAAGCCTGGCCTCCGAATACATGCAGCCCGAAGTGTCCATCTGCAAACGTGCCGTCCTTAAGGTCCATGATCCTTGTTCCGTCCACGAAGATTTGGATATACGGTCCATCGGCTTCGATTTTGACGCTGTAGGTTTTCCCGGGCTGTACAAAAGCCGGTACCTTCGCCAGCACCTGTCTGTCCGCAAAGCCTCCGTCGATCTTGTAGAAGAGCCTGAAGGCCTTCATATTCGGATCCAGATTAAAATAGTATCCGCTGCTTCCGTCCCGGCTCGCCCGGAACAAAAGGGAACCTGCCCCGCCGGATTCGGCAAGCATCATCTCCGCTTCGTAGACGAAATTGCCCGCCGTTTCCTGTGCCATATAATGGGCATCGCTTGGATAACTGCCACGGATACCGCGCTCGGTAGCTATCCATTTTAACGAAGCCGGATCGGAAGTCCAGCCGGTTAGATTCGTCAGGAGCTTGCCGTCATACACCTTTACGGGCACGGTCGCCGCTGCTTTCCCGTTTAGAGTAGTAATGGTAATAGCAGCTTCGCCTTTGCCGGTCGCCCGAATAACGGCTTTCGCGTGGTCGGCTTGTTCGATCCTCACAATATTTGAATCGCTTGTTTTCCATTTGATCGGCTGTGTCCCGTTCCGTTTGCCGTTCTCTACTGCGACATTCAAAATTTGACTGTCCCCGACATTCATTTCCCGGATGCTTGTATCCGCCAACATTCGGGTTGTTCCATCCGCCGTTTGGTTCCACACGTTCTTAAGCGCATACACCTTCATAGACAGCACGTTCACCTTGCCGCCATCGGTGTAAAAGCTCATGCCCCGGCTTGACGGGTCGGGGAAGATGACATCCGTGAAGACAACCCTGCCGTCATTCCCGAACACCTCAACGGAGGATTCATCCACGAAAACATGAAGTTTAACACGTCTGCCCTCCGGCTGAAGCGGAGCTGTGTGAACCGTTGAAAATAAATGTGAAAAATCGGATGCGCCTGAATTCGAACGATCCACGAACATCTGTTTTTCAGCGACTTGATATCCTACGATGGTTCTTTGGTCGTTTCCTTCCCGGAGATGAAACCCGAATTCACGCACCCCGCTTCCCAACGGAATTTCAATTTCGGCTTCGATTTCATAAGCTCCTGAAGCGATACCCTGAAGCAAATTCGCCCCATTCGGGTTCACTTCTTTATGGACCGCGGTATAAAGCTCGCTTCGCAAAGACTTAAGCTCTTCGATCGGAGCCTGAGCGAGCCGAATTCCCTCTCCCGTCCGCCTTAGCGTCACTTCTCTCGGCAGCGTAATTTCTCCCTTCCAGCCTACGGTCGGGAATGCGAAGGGATAATCCCAATTGGTCATCCAAGCCACCATGATCCGTCGATGATCCGGCAGATTGGAGAAGGACATGGACGCATAAAATTCCTTGCCGTAATCCGTTCGCAGCACCCTGCCGGCGGGATTATCATTGATAAACTTCCCTTCCGTAGTCAGCTCGCCGACAAAATACTCCGCATCCGAGCCCTGGGTCTTCGGATTGGCGCCCGTGCTGATCATGAGCACCCATTTTTTCTCGCCCGTCCCTTCCACCGTTAAAGGAAACAAATCCGGGCATTCCCATACCCCGCCGCGAACATAATTTCCATAGCCGAAATTATCGGTCAGCGTCCAATCGAGCAGATTCGTCGAGGTAAAGAAACGGATGTGGTCCCCTCCGGATACGACCATCACCCAGCGGCCGTTCTCCTCGTCCCTGACAACCTTGGGATCGCGAAAATCCCAGCCGCCCGGGTCATCTCCTTGCTTTCCGGGATTTTCGATCACGATCGCCCGCTCCTTGGAGTACTTCCAGGTGCGCCCTTGATCTGTACTATAAGCGAGCCCGATACGCTGATTGCCGCCAGGCAAATCCGGATTATGGGACGTATAATAGGCGATCAGCCCTTTGCCTCCCGATTCCGTGAATAACCCGGACGCATTCTCCAGATCGGCAACAGCCGAGCCTGACCATACGTGTCCGTAATCATTCCACGGCAAGGCGATCGGAAGCCGCTTCCAATTCACCAGATCGGTACTGACTGCATGGGCCCAGGTTCCCCCATCCTGATGAAACAGATGGTATTCGCCTTCGTAATAGACAAGCCCGTTCGGATCGCTGGCGGACCCGCGGGCAGGCGAGTAGTGATAGGCGGGGCGAAACTGCTCCGTGTAATAGTCGGCTGCCGCAGTCACATACATATTTTGAAAGTAAACGCTTCCCTTAAAGGCGGAAATTCCGACGTGTCCGCTTTTAAAGCTGTTGTCGGTAACATCGACAGCTGCCTCGGCGTACCCGTCGACAAATACCCGAATCCGATTGCCCACGGCATGGATTTCGACATGATGTCTAGAGTCCGGTTGCGTAAGATAAGACTGTGCTGAAGTTTTGATGACGGTACCGTCCGCTTTTCGCAGTTGGACCCGGACTTGATTGCCGTCTTTCCGTAAAGAAACCGCATAGCCCGAATGCCCCGTTTTATCGGTCCTGAAGAGCATGGCACCGTCTGCCGAGTCCCTGCCGAAGGACATATCCCCTTCAAACATGACATCGTCATGGGTCAACCCAAAAATTTGCAGCGCTTGCTGCCCGGCGGCTCCCGTTCCTTTATAGCCTCTAAGATCAGGCCGCCAAGTTCCTGCACGGTGCTGCGGGGTGCCGAGATTCCCTTTCATGCCGTTTACTTTCACGTTCTGAAAGAGCGCCGAGCCGTCCCAGACATGCAGCCCAAGATACCCCGAACTGTAGGCACCATCTTTTACATCGATGAGCGGTTGGTACCGGTCTCCCCAATAAACCTTGATGTTGTCCCCTTCGACTTTCACTTTCATATGATAAATTTCGCCCGCCGCAAGAGCGACCTGCCGTTCCACCTTTAGCGTTCCCTTCCCGTTTGCATCCTTCAAACGGAGCAGACCGGCTTGAGGCACAAGCTGCAGCATATAAGACGACCAGCCTTCCTCGTTGGAGCGGAAGAGCAGCGTTGCATCGGCGTTCATGTCCGTCAGCATGATATCCGCCTCATAAATAAAATCATCCGCCACAGTATCCGAGATGGCCAGAACATTCTCTTTAGGTTCGGAGGCCAGCCGAATCCCTTGCTCTGTATTCTCCAGCCTCCCTTTCCCGGAGATTCTCCAGCCCGATAGATCACTATTCGATTTGGTTGCGCTTTCAGAAATGAGAGCTTCCTCCTTTTCGGTTTGAAGTTCCGATGGCTCCCCGGCCGCCCGGCCCGTTGACGGAAAGGCGGTCAACATCGGAATCGAAGTGAAAAGCAGCATACAGGATAATAGAATAGGCAAACCTTTCTCGAATTTCATCCATAGGCCTCCTCTATTCTTTCAAGGTAACAATAAGCAATGCCATCGCGTAAAGGGTCTATTATTGAACCCGCTGTCACTGCGTTCCCTTCCCTGAATCATGGGAATAAAGGAGCTGCTCGCACAGCCAGCTCCCCTTTTTTACAAATCGGCCGAACATTATAGCTGCAGCGTCAAGTTAAAGTGAAGGAACCTGAGACTACAGGGCGGCAAGACCAAGCGCGAATGCCCCGCATAAGCCGGCCTGCTGTCCAAGTCCCGGCGGTACGATGTATTCGTCCATGCGCTCCGCAATTTCGCCGGCGCTCACATAACCGTTCAAATTCGCTTTCACCGCTTCCCTGATGAGCGGGAACAGCTGGGACTGCTGCATGACGCCCCCTCCGAGAATGACCTTTTCCGGCGAATTCAAAAGAACAGTTCCGGTAATCGATTGCGCAATATAGTAGGCTTCCATCTCCCAAGCCGGATGGTTCGACGGGAGCTCATGCCCTTTCACGTTCCAACGGGCCTCAATCGCCGGCCCGGACGCCATGCCTTCAAGGCAGTCGCCGTGATAAGGGCATAAGCCTGCAAAATCATCCCCCGGATGCCGCCTCGTTAGCATATGCCCGCCTTCCGGATGGACCAGCCCCTGGACAAGCCTGCCTTCCAAAAAGACGCCAATGCCGATTCCTGTCCCAACCGTGTAATAGAGGCAGCTTTTTAATCCCTTGGCAGCCCCCCAGGTCGCCTCGCCAAAGGCGGCCGCGTTCACATCGGTGTTCCATCCGCAGGGAACATCGAATTCGCGCCGCAGAGTCCCCAGAAAGTCGACATTCCCCCAGCCCGGCTTTGGCGTTGTGGTGACATATCCGTAGGTCGGACTCCCGAGGCGAAGGTCGATCGGACCGAAAGATCCGATCCCTATCGCATCCACGGATTTTTCTTTGAAATAAGCAATCGCCTTACCGAGCGTAGTCTCGGGATCCTCCGTCGGAAAGCTGATGCTGTCGACGACTTCGCCGCGTTCGTTTCCGACCCCGCATACAAACTTGGTTCCGCCCGCTTCGATTCCTCCAATGCGCAGCATATCGGGTTGCCCCCTTCCGTACTTAGTTCGAGCCCTTGGCGGACGGCGCCATTTCATAAACCGACAATGAAGCCAGCAGAAGCCGATCACCATCAGCCGTTAGCGAAATTCCCAAAGCATCGCCTTGGGGATAAATCAGGTCGGTAATGACCGCCTGGCCGCCATTGGCAAATACTTCGACGGAGGAACGGTCCACATAAATTTGAAGATCGATCGTCGCTCCCGGAGATTGCAGCTTTACCGCATGAACGCCTCGGAACTGCTCATGGAACTCATGCAATCCGGACTTCGTCCGGTCTACATACACTTCTCCACGCGCTGCATCCACCCCGACCATAGTCTCTCCCTGATCGCCCTTTCTCACCTTGAATGCATAAGATGAGCCGGACGACGCGACCACTTTCAACTCATAGCTCTCCAACCGCAAGGAAGCGAGTGCTTCTTCCGCTTCTTTCCAGGACACATTCGTCAGCTCCAGCGCCTGAACGCGGGCATACTCGAGCTCACGCACCGGCTTCTGCACCAAGGTTGCGCAGCCGTCCGCTCCGGATCGAAGCTGCAGCTCTCTTGGTACCGTCATCGCACCGCGGAATCCCTCCGTCGGAGTAAGATTGGCGTATTTCCAGTTGCTCATCCAGCCGATAAAGAGGCGTCTTCCATCCTCCGCAGGAACGTCGGACCAGGTTACACCCGCATAGTTATCGCGGCCATAATCCAACCAACGCACCGTGTGGGACGATTCATCCGGCGTGAACGTGATTCCGTCAAAGCTGCCGGTAAAATACTGGATCCGCGAGCCTTCCTTATAGGCGGGATCATCACCGATGCTGACCAGCATCACCCATTTTTGCTTGGACGAATCTCCGTCAAGATTCAGCGTGAATAAATCCGGACACTCCCACACTCCGCCATGGAAGCCGATGCCGGCGCCAAACTCGCTTCCAAATGTCCACGATTTCAAATCGGGGGAATGGTAGATACATACCGATTGCCCGCATGCGATGACCATGACCCAGCGATTCGTGTCCTCATGCCAAAATACTTTCGGATCGCGGAAGTCGATATAAGACTCATGCTTCAATACCGGATTGCCTTCAAACTTTGTCCAGGTTCTCCCGTTGTCCTTGCTGTACGCGAGGCTCTGCGTTTGGAGGTAGAGGTCACCCTCCTGCGGAAGATGATGCGTAAAAATAGCGACAAGTCCGGGCTCATCCCCGAAAAAACCCGTTGTATTGCGCCAATCGACCACAGCGCTCCCCGAGTAAATCATACCGTTCTCATCCGGCGCCAGCGCGATATCAAGCTCCTCCCAGACGACCAAGTCTTTGCTGACGGCGTGGCCCCAGTGCATCGGACCCCAAGTCATCCCGTTGGGATGATGCTGAAAGAACAGATGGTATTCGCCGTTAAAATAGACCATCCCGTTCGGATCGTTCATCCACTTCTCGTTAGGCGAGAAATGATACATACCTCTATAATTGTGCTTGACCGTGGTAGACATGGTGCAGCTCTCCTTTTCTCTCCGAAATCAGATCCGGCCGACTGTCGTGCCGGAATTTGTCTCTATATATATCAATTAGTAGGAGGCTGCGCACTTCAACGCCTTCATCGCCGCCAGGTGCACAACCTCCGCTTGGACATCCCTTACTGCTTTGCGGCCCGATCGTAACCGGATTGTTTGATTTTAAGCCAATCCTTCAGCCCCAGCCGATCAAGCTCTTTCAAATAGGCATCCCACTGCTCGTCAATCTTGCCGTTTTGGTACCATTCTGTGCGCATTCTAAGCACGTAGGCGAAGAGGTCTGTTTCGATGGTCGTCAGGCGATCCAGCTCATCGATCGAATGAAAGACGCTCGGCATCACATTCTCCGCTTTCATGTGAGGAACCATAATTTTCTTGACGATCTGCATTCTTTCTTTGGCGTCGTCCGGCAAGGTTGTATGTTTGCCGTAATAGCTGTCCAGGATCGCGAGCGGACCGCCGACGCTTGTTTTCTCGCGCAGCTCTACCGGCGCCGTACCGTTCAGCGGCAAATGCTTCAGCATCTTGTTCGAAGCGTCAAACTCGAAAATATTTTGCTGCTTGTCATCGCCATAGGTGCCCCAGTTATTCTGGACGGATTGAATCGGGTCATACATTTGATCGACCCATTTCGCCGTCGTCTCCAGGTTTTTGTTGGCGCTCGTAATGACCATTCTGCCGCGGTGGAAGCCGATGGCGTTTGTCCGGGTGACATTGATTTCGCCGCTTGGCCCGGCTACAGGAGGCATGACGTCATAGCTGTCATTGGCACCGGAGATATTGCTCCTATCCCAGGAGAAATAAAGGCCGTATTTGTGATCCTTCCCTTTAGCCAGGTAGGTGCTCCAGTCCTGCGTATACGCTTCAATATCGATAAGCCCTTCCTTATACAGCTCGTTAATGAACTTTACCGCATTCTTGTACCCTTCTTCAGCAGGGGTAAAGACGACTTTGCCCTCGTTCGTCACTACCGCGTGGTCCGGGTTCTCCCCAAGCCCGAATGCCGCGAACAGGAAGACGAGATCTTCGGCGCCCGGTTTGTTAATAAAGGACAGCGGAATTTCATCCGCCTTTCCATTGCCGTTCGGATCCTGCGTTTTAAAGGCGATCAGCACCTTTTTCAGCTCTTCCGTCGTTTTCGGCATTTGGAGTCCCAGCTTTTTTAGCCACGCCACATTGATCCAGGGAACCGCGTCGACAGCCTGAATGCGCTCCTTTCCTTCGCCGAGCTCTTCGATCCACGGGAATGCATAAATCTTACCGTCCGGAGCCGTCATCATCGCTTTATATTCAGGCGCTTCCTCCAGCACTTTCTTTAAGTTCGGCATATGCTTCTCAATCAGATCGTTCAGCGGGATGATGGCCCCGTCCTTCGCCAGCTTCAACAGCTCATAATCACCGTACCCCGCGTCAAAGATTGCATCGGGCAGGTCGCCGCTCGCCATTGCGAGATTTCGTTTTTCTACAAACACATCCCGGGTGAAGTTCTTCCAGTTGATGTGAACATTCGTTTTTTCCTCAAGACGCTTAAAGATTAGCTTTTCGTTCGGATCGGCCGGGGCAAGCGGAGAGCTTTGCGTCATCACATTCAGCGTGACTTTCCCGCTTGGGTCCTGCTGGGGACTGGCGGAACCGCCGCTCCCGTCATTACTGCAGGCGGAAAGCAGGAGCGCGGAAGCAAGTACGGATGCGGATGCGGCCTTGAAGGCAGATTTCGGTTGTTTAAACTTTTTCATCCTAATGACCTCCCATTTTAAATCGCATCTATGTAATGCGGCCCTCTATTTGAGGGAACCTACCAAGACACCTTTTTCAAAATACTTTTGGAAAAACGGATACATCACGATAAGCGGCAGACTTGAGATGACGATTGCCGCATATTTAATAATCTCGGACAATCGCTTCATCTCCGCCATGGCAAGCTGATCGCCAATCATCCCCGGATCAACCTGATTCTGGATCAGAATAGAGCGAAGCACGAGCTGCAGCGGATGCAGCTTCGCATTATCGAGATAGATCATGGCGTCGAAATACGAATTCCATTGGCCGACAAAAGCGTAAAGCGCCAGTACGAAAATAATCGGTTTGGAGAGCGGCAGAACAATGCGGGCAAAAATTTTCATTTCGGAGGCGCCATCCACATTTGCCGCTTCTTTCAGCTCGTGGGGCACGCCTTTGAAGAAGGTTCGGGACAAAATAATGTTCCAAACGTTCACCGCGCCGGGAAGGAGTACCGCCCAAATGGTATCGATCATCCCCAATTTTTTGACAAGAAGATAGGTAGGCACCAGTCCTCCGCCAAAGAACAGCGTGGTGAGAAAAAGCGTCATAATAAATCTGCGCCCTTTTAAGCGGCCATCCGCCAAAGCATATCCCGCAAAGATGGACACCAGGACGGTTATAGCGGCAAAAGCGGCCGAGTACACCACTGCGTTTCCAAAGCCTCGAACCATCGCCGGGTTAGTCAAAATCTTCTCGTACCCGTCCAAGGTCCAATCCGAGACATTAAAGGATAGCCCCCGGCTAAGCAGAACGGAAGGGTCCATAAAGGAGGCCACGACGATGTACAGCAGCGGCACAACCACAACCAGGACGGCCAATGTCAGGCAAACGGCGATCAGGACCAGCAAATAGCGATCCAGTCTGGAATGTTTGATGGGCATGATGGTGCTCCTTTCTTCAGTAAAGTCCTTCGCCCTCATTCAGCTTCTTGACGACAATGTTTACGGTAACGAGCAGGACGACATTGATCACCGAATTGAACAGCCCTACGGCGGCGGAATACGAATAGTCCCCTGCCTGTAGGCCGATTTTGTAGACATAGGTCGGAATAATCTCCGAGGTTGGCAGATTCATAGCCGTTTGCATTAAGTAAGCCTTTTCAAATCCGATTGACATAATCCCGCCGGCAGCCAAAATAAAGACGATAGCCATAATCGGACGGACGGTTGGAAGGTCGATATGTCGAATTCGCTGGATCAGATTCGCTCCGTCAAGGCTGGCCGCATTATGCAGCTCGGGGTCAACGTTCGCCAGTGCGGCCACATAGATAATGGATGCCCAGCCGGCCCCGGTCCAAATATCGGACAAAATATAGATCCACCTAAAGTACTCGGGACGGGACATAAACATGACCGGTTCGCCCGTCATCCAGACAAGCAGTTGGTTAATGGGTCCTGTCGGCGATAGGAAAATAAACAGCATCCCGACGATGACAACGACGGAGATGAAGTTGGGCGCGTACAAAAATAATTGAATATTCTTCTTTATGCCTGCTCTGCGCACCTGATTTAACATGAGCGCAAGCAAAATCGGTACGGGAAAGCCGAGAAGAAGACCGTACACACTTAGCTTGAGTGTGTTTATGAGAATCACTTCAAAATTCGGTGCGGACAGAACCTTTTCGAAATGCTTCAATCCGACCCATTCGCTTCCCATAATCCCTTTGATCGGGCTGAAATTCTTGAACGCAATAACGGCTCCGTACATAGGACCGTATTTGAAGATCAGCGTTAATATAAGAGCCGGCGCAAGCAGTATGTAATGAAAATAATGCTTTTTCAAATAGCCGAGCTTATGGTGCATTTTATCACCTCCGTCCCTCCTTGAAGTTTACATTTGCCAACCGTAAAGGCTTTCATCAACATTGTTCCATGCCCTCCGCTTCCCGATCCATTTACAATTTAGCACTTCATTTCGTCAGAAGTCAATACAAAATGTAAATTAAGATTAGTCAATTTGATTACTAATTTGTGTGAATTTAATATGTTTTAACTTTACATTTGCACAAATTCGATCCTTGAAGATCGTTTAAAAGCTATATTTTTATGGGAATACCGATTCAAAAGAGACGTTCTTGCCTATTCATCTGCTACCATAATCAGTTAAAAAACGCATATTAATAAAAATATCGGAAATTTTTAAATGCGAATTTATTTGTGCATTTGTAAACTCATGTTGCTATTTTTCGCAAACTATTATAAATTGGAAGGAGATCTGTAGAGAGAAACTTGAGGTGAAATAATGACGAAGGAACGCGTGACCATACAAGACATCGCCGACGCGCTGGGCATTTCGCGCAACACCGCCTCCAAGGCGCTGAACGGAAGCAAAAGCATTCCGGAGGAGACTCGCAACAAGGTCATTAAGAAAGCGATAGAGTTAAAATATAAACAGTTTGCGTATATGGAAAGCGAAAGCAAGTTGTCCAAAAAATCGGGGAACATCGCGCTTTTAACGGAAAACCTGCCGAATACTTCCCATTTCGGGTCCGCCCTGATCAGCGGACTGGAGGAACGGATCAGCAGCGAAGGCTATAACCTGTCCTTTCATATCGTCAGAGACATCGAGCGCAGCACCTTGTCGTTGCCTAACAATTTCGATGCCGCTAATGTGGACGGGATTATTTGTATCGAGCTGTTTGATATGGAATACAGCAAGCTCATTACAGGTCTCGGTATACCTACCCTATTTGTCGACTGCTCCGCCTCCATCTGTTATTCCGACTTTCAAGCCGATGTTCTGCTGATGGAGAATGAGCACAGCACTTATCAGCTTACCAAGCGGCTTATTGACGGCGGGTACAAAAGCTTTGGATTTATCGGGAACTACTCCCATTGCAGAAGCTTTAACGAAAGATGGACGGGCTTTAACCGGGCGCTTGCCGAAGCCGGGATCAACCTCGATCTCTCGCAGTGCATCGTTGATGATGACCACCTTTTCTCGCAGCCCGGTTGGATGGATGAACGAGTCCGCAAAATGAACGAGCTTCCCGCAGCTTTTGTTTGCGCCAACGATTACCTTGCCGCAAATTTTATGAAAGCGCTTCGGAACCGGAACATTCATGTCCCTCGGGATGTTGTTATTTGCGGCTTTGACAATGGGCCGGAATCTGTCCTTGTCGAGCCTCATCTGACAACCGTCCACATTTACAGCAGTGAAATGGGCATTAAAGGTGCGGAGATGCTTCTCTCCCGCATTCACGATCCCAAACAGCCTTACCAGGTTTCCCATATCTACACAAAACCTATTATCAGGGAATCTACGCCGAATATCAGTTAATCTCTTCAATTCGGAACTAGTCCAATGGTTTGCGTAGCATAGCCCTGACTGAAGATAATCTCGCAGGATGACAAGAAGGGGCTCTGATTATTAGCTCGTTGTCTTAATCGGCGATTTTGATTTCGTGGAACAATGCAAAAAAAACGGCTCTTGTTGCGGCAAGAGCCGTTCCCATTGGTGATGGGCCTGTACGGGCAGAATGGGGATTTTCGTCCTGGGAAGCGGTATTTTCACTATATGGACCCGGGGATGACGTTGTGATACCGAGGTTACCGGGAAGATATCCGAGGGATGGTAAGCGGTTACCGTGCAGCGGCTGGAACGTAGTGAGGACCCGAAGGGTTCCCATTATTGGGACTGTTCTAGTGAGCTCCCTTCCGCTTTCGACTACCCCAGCTAGGGCTTACCCGATTGGAGTGCTTTCGGCAGGCATTTTATGGCTTTGTTTTCTTCATTCAGCCCACTTCCTCGACAATTTTACAATTTCCATAATATTTAATTGGCCGCCTCGGCGGCTGTCTTGAGATCGGCAAGCCAGGCATTGAGCGAGGATGTGAGCGCCGCGCGCATGCCCTCGGGGTCGGCTGCTACTGGCGGACCGTCCCAGGACTCAGTGGTGTGCACGACGACTCCATTGGGGGTGGGAGTGATGGTCCATACGTGAACCCCCTCGATGCCTTGTGCCGGCCCCCCCCAAACGATGCGCCGCATAGGATCAACCTCGCGGATAGTGGAGACAACGGGGAGTCCATGCGTCTCCCACTGGAAGGTGCTGCCTACCGCGATTGGACCGGATAACCGCGCCTCGGAGACGTTTTTCTGCCAAGTTGGCCATTGATCGATGCCAGTCTGTATCCGCCATACCGTCTCCTGCGGCGCGTTGATTTCGATGGATAGGTCGACTATGACCTGGGCGTTTCGGTCAACATCGACGGTGGTCCGTTTGGAATCATTAAAGGGATTCGCAAGAATGACCCCACCCATCAAAATGATAATCAGTAAAAGAAAGCTCATCGTGAATGTTTTAAACTTAAACGATCTGTTCATCCTCTTTCATCCCCTTAATATTATTGATTAATCAATTACTATAGAGCAATAGATGCCTTACTCTCCTGCAATGCCAGCACGGTCGCAGTAATACCCTCCTGGAACGGCGTCGCGATGATCGGTCCGATGAACCGTTTGTATTTTTCTCCACTTAGCGTCAGCGGCTCTTCGGTTAAATAAAGCATCTCTACGACTTCTTTCATCACGGGCACGCTCATACCTATCAACGATAAACCTAACTTTTTCAGCGGAATGACCGGTTTAACTTGGCCGCTCGCCTTTTGCGCGATTCGTACAATCTCTCGCCCCGATATAAGCCCGGCACCCGGGATATTCCAGTTCTGTCCATAAGCGAAGTCTTTGCCTGCCAGCTCAGCAACCATGGCGGCTGCATCCAGTAAATAGATGAATTCCCGGGGTACATGCATATTGCCGACAAAAAATGCCATTTTACCGGCAGCTATCGCTTCCAGGGTAGAACCTAAATACGAGGCTTCATTTGCCGTAGGTCCATAATAATCGGGCAAGCGAACAATCATGACTTTTGCCTTCGTCCAGCGATTGCTAAACAGCATCCGTTCATAGTCCAGGCGCAGCTTTCCTTTTATCGTATGAGGCTCTTTAGGATGTTCTTCCGTGACAAGATCCATCTGTTTTTTCCCATAAGGGTAGATCCCGTCTATCGCTACTACTTTAATCGCAAGCCGTTCTGCCGCCTCCATCACGGATTCGCCCAGCGGAATCAGCTTGTTCACCATCTCGTGGTAGGGGACGTTGGCGCAATGGAACAATACGTCAGCATCGCCGGCCTGAGCTACAATATCGTCTGGGCGCATGGCGTCCCCTACGGCAAGCGTCAAATGCTTAGGATGACCAAGCTTTGCAGCAAACTGTTCCAACTTCTGGCGTGAACGCCCGAAAGCAATAGTAGGTATCCTCCGTTTGACAAGTTCTTCCGTGATGGCTGCTCCGGTCCCGCCCGTTGCTCCAATAACAATCGCTTTTTCCATTTTTATCAGCCTCATTTCGATTTTGTTATTAATCAATCACTAACTTGAATTCATCTTATCACTCCGTTATTGATTAGTCAATAACTAAACTTAAAATTATGGCTTTCGCCATATTAAGCCTCCCGTTCGATGAGCTCCGGCATATCAAGTGCCCATGAAATATTGCACAACATCCCCCTGGCAAGAAACATAAAAGTCCGGTCCTCCGGATTCTGCAACCCTTTCTCGCGAAAAGCGCTCAACACGATTCGACGTACTTCCCGAAAACCGTCACGCATCACTTCCCGAATCGGCTCTTCACGCATCGTCTGAGCTTGCATTTGCAAATAGGTCTCATTCATATGGGAGGCTAGGATTTCCTTATATGCCTCGATCAGATCGCTCTCCAGTTGCTCAGGTGTTGCTGCGCTTTCCACGACCATTCGAAAAGATTGTTGGATCCTTTCCCACGAAATCTCCAGTGCGCTGAGCAGTAACGCTTCCTTCGTTGCGAAAAATCTAAACACATACGGTTGGGAAATTTTCGCCCGTTCTGCAACCTGTGCCGTCGTCGCGCGGTAATAACCCGTTTCCGCAAAAACCTCAATCGCTGCCGAGATGATTTCGGCTTTTCGGTTTACGCTACTTTTTTCATCCTTTGCCATGATCCCAACACTCCTCATCCCTAGTTAGTGACTAATCGATAATTCAAACCAGTCAAGTATAGCCTATTTTCGACATCCATGCAAATTATAGGATGGACAAGGTTTTAACATACTACCCCCTAGTTTAATAGCCTAGCTACTAGTATTGAACACTCCCACCACCTGCGCTAATGGCGCTGAGGTGGGGGATTCTTGCGAACAGAGAAGCATCCTTCTCTTCTTGAGCAAGCGATCCCTGCGGTTCCCGCAGTTCAGTTGGTCTTCGCCAACAAACGCAGTCCTTCTTGCAAGATGTTCATGCTGGCATTGTGGTCACGGTCATGGTGCGTCCCGCATCCTGAACAGGTCCACGCTCGCAAGTTTAGATTTTTCACTTCGGGGTTGCGCCATTGGCATACATGACAAAGTTGACTGCTTGGATAGTTTTTGGCGACCATGCTGATCGTGCGACCATACCACGTTGCTTTATATTCCAGCATCGTGCGAAGGGTTGACCAGCTTGCTTCGGCAATGGACTTTGCTAACTTGTGATTTTTCATTAGACTTAGAACCTGCAAATCTTCCAGACAGATCGTTTGGTTTTCACGGATCCACTTGG
>NZ_JTHN01000359.1 GCF_001399685.1 Paenibacillus sp. A3 | reverse complement strand
TGCGGTGCTCGACCATGACACCCTTCGGCTTGCCCGTCGTGCCTGACGTATAGATCATATACGCCAGATCCCCGGGCCCGCTCACCAGCCCCAGATTCGAGGCGTCGTCGTGGTAGGCTCCGTCATCGCTTAGGTCGACGACCGTGCCGGCGAAGTCCACGCGCACCAGATCTGGGCGCTGCGCCAGCAGCAGCTTGGCGCCCGAATCGTCCAGCAGATAGCGGATGCGCTCCTCCGGGTAATCCGGATCGACCGGTACATAGGCGCCTCCGGCCTTCAAAATCGCCAGCACCCCGACCACCATCTCGACGGAGCGCTCGGCCATGATCGCGACCGGTTCGTCGCGCCCCACACCTGCGGCCCGCAGCGTCCGCGCCAAACGGTTCGCCCGTTCGTTCAGTTCGCGGTAGGTCAGCTTCGCGTCCTCGCACACGACCGCCGTCTGCTCCGGCGTCCGCGCTGCCTGTTCCTCGAACAGCGCGCCGATGCTCTGCTCCCGCGGATAGTC
>NZ_JTHN01000358.1 GCF_001399685.1 Paenibacillus sp. A3 | reverse complement strand
TCGATGAAGTGCTGTCCGCGCCGCCCGCCGAATGGATTCAGGAGGTTGCGGCGAAAACGAACTACGACGTGCACCACAGTCAAGTCGTCTTCGAGGGGGTATGCTATTCATGCAAACATCCGAACGCTTAATGCAGCCGCTCATGCGGATGGGGTATTCACAAACCGAGGGCACCGGAATGGCCGATGCGGAGCGGCTTGCCGACAGCCCAGCGGCTCCTATGGCTTCAAGCGCTGGAGAAACGGCTAGCACGAGGCCTTTCCTGTGCGCCGAAACGAAGCGCGTGGTCGTCATCAGTCCGTTCCCCGGCTCGCTGCATCCGCTGATTAACGGACTGGCAGGCGAGTGCTACGACGTTCTCGTGTTTCACCGGTTCGAGGCCCAGGTCATGAATGCGTTGGCTGTCGATCTGTTCGTGTTCGACGTGACAACGGCCGACTGGGAAGGCGTGGCCGGCATCCGGGAGGCGCTTGCTTCCGATCCGAAGAAGCAGGCCCGTTCGGTGCTGCTGGTCGGCGAGCGGGAGATGGCGGATAACAGCTTCACCGGACTAGGGGAGCTGCAGCTGTGGCCGACGGGTCTGCAGGAGGCGATGTACCGGATCGAGCTCAAGCTCAGCGGTCTGGCCGATGCGGAAGAAGGGAATAGCGTGGGCAGCTTCAAGGATTTGCAGATCGACACCAAGAAGATGACTGTTCTGCGCGGCGGCAGTCGTTTTTTCAAGCACGAAGACGGCATACGAGATTTTACTGATGCTGCTTGAAGCGCAAGGGGCCGTGATGTCGCGCGACGAGATCATGAACCGCATCTGGGGCAGCTCGTTTGTCGGGGGCAGCAACGTCGTCGACGTTCAGGGGAAAAGCTTGCGCAAAAAACTGGGCGACAATCCCGCCGCACCGAAGTACATCGCGACAGTGCGCGGCGTCGAATATAGGCTGGC
>NZ_JTHN01000357.1 GCF_001399685.1 Paenibacillus sp. A3 | reverse complement strand
ACGTTTACGCATGACCTTGCTGCCTCATCAGCCGGCCGCAGCGATTTTTCGCCGACCGGCGGCTTGCAATCCTGACAGACATCAAAGCCGCGATGAGGCGGGTTAGGCCCGCCAACATAACCGGCAGCGTATAGCTGCCCAGCCAATCGCGCAAAACGCCCGCCGAATAAGCCGCCGTCGACGCGCCGATCTGGTGGGCGACCACAACCCAGCCGAAAATCATGCCCGCGCGCTCTTTGCCAAAAGCATCCGTCGTGAGCTTCACCGTCGGCGGCACGGTCGCGATCCAATCGAGGCCGTAAAATACGGCGAACACAAGCAGATGCGTCGGACCCAGCCCCAAGGCCTGCGGCAGGTAAATAAGCGAAAGACCGCGCAGCCCGTAATACCAGAACAGCAGCCAGCGGTTGTCGAAACGGTCGGAAAGCCAGCCCGACAGCGTGGTACCCACCAGATCAAAAACGCCCATCAGCGCGAGAAGTCCGGCCCCGGTCACCATCGAGATATCGAAATCGCCGCAGGCGGGAATCAAGTGCGTCCCGATCAAGCCGTTCGTCGTGAAGCCGCAAAAGAAGAACGTGCCCGCCAGCAGCCAAAAGGTTAAGCTGCGGGAAGCCAAACGAAGCGAAACCAGCGGCTCCAGAAACAAGTTTCCGCGAAACGGACTCGGCTTCACCAATTGTTCCTCGCCATAAGGCGCAGCGCCCACGTCATACGGATGATTCCGCATCCAGATCACGACAACCGGCAGCAATACCAGCAGGACGGCCACGGCCGCATAGGCGGAATACCGCCAGCCGAGCTCTTCCGTGATTTTGGCAAGCAGGGGCAGGAACAGCAGCTGTCCCGTAGCCGCGCTTGCGGTAAGCATCCCCACAACCAGCCCTTTTCGTTTGACAAACCACCGGTTGGCTACCGTGACGCCAAGCACATTGGCGAGTGTGCCCGTCCCGATGCCCGCTACGATGCCCCATACAAGCTCAAACTGCCACAAGGAAGTCATAAAAGGGGTCAATGACAGGCTCGCGGCCAGCAGCAGCAGCGAGATCGACATCGTCCGGCGAATCCCCAGCTTTTCCATCCATGCCGCCGCAAAAGGTCCGATTAAGCCGTACAAGAGAATATTGGTCGCTACGACCGTCGATATATCGGAGCGGCTCCAGCCAAACTCTTCTTGAAAAGGCAGCATAAAAAGGCTCGGTATGGAACGGATTCCCGCCGATACCAGCAAGGTTACGAACACGATGAGGACGACGATCCACCCATAATACATTTTGGACGGTTCCGATCCGCTTTTCATCATCATTCCCCCTCCTTGTCAACAAAAATGCGTTCTATCGCCAGCCCCTTTGGGGGTATTAATACGATACGATAATTTGCAGCATCGGTAAAATTGAAATTATCGAACCTATCCATTGATTTTTATGATAGTATGGAACCAACCTCACCGTAAGGCTGGTGGAATCATGGAAATACGTCATTTTATCACGTTCAGAAAAATTATCGAGTGCGGCAGCTTCACCCATGCGGCCGAGCAATTGGGATACACCCAATCTACCGTCACCTCGCACATTCAAGCGCTGGAAGCCCATTTGGGCGCCCCTTTGTTCGATCGGCTGGGACGAAAAATCTGCTTGACGGAAACCGGAAGCCGTCTTTTGCAATATTCGCAGGAAATGCTGAAAACGTATGAGAAAATCGAAAATATGGCTAACGAAACGGGAGAGCTGAAAGGAGAGCTGCGGATCGCCGCCCCGGAATCGCTGACCGTCTATCGTCTGGAGCCGATTTTAAGCGAATATCGAAAACAATTCCCGCATGTCAGCATCAAGCTGAGCAACGCGACGTGCCGGACCAACAAACGGGCGCTGCTTACCGGGGACGCGGATGTCGCCTTTCTCATCCTGCCGGAGCTTCAGGAATCCGATCTGGTCGTTCACTCGTTGGCGGAAGAGCCGATTGTCGTCGTCGGAAGTCCCGACCACCCGATCACCGCCTTGGACAGCCGTTATCACAACCGGACGCTGGAGGAGTGCCTCATTGCCAACGAGCGGGACTGCAGCTACCGGACGATGTTTGAAGAGTATTTGAAGAACAGGCACATTACCCCTTCGCACATTATGGAGCTCTGGAGTATCGAAGCGATGAAGCGCTGCGTCGCCAGCGGCTTAGGCTTCGCCTGCCTGCCCCTGCTGGCCGTAATGGAAGAGCTGCGCGACCGCAAGCTTAGGCTCATTCCGTTCGAAGGAAGCCTCAGCAAGGTGTTCTCGCAAATGATTTATCACAAAAACAAATGGCTCTCCCCCGCCCTGGCCGCGTTTATCGAAATCACGCTGAAACATGCGAAAGACTGGTCCTACGAAGAGTTCGCGGGTTAAAACCGTGAACGCAAGCTCAAAAGCCTCATACCGGTGATACCGCCGGTCATGAGGCTTTTTGCATCTTATGTCATATCAAGCTTTCTGCGAAAAACCTGAGCCGGTGCCGGGGTTTCCCGCTTGCTCCAATTCCCGTTCGCGGCGCAAAATGTCTTCCATCGACGTGTTCAGCGCAGCCAGCGGACCGGGGAAATGATTTTTGTAATAGGCCACATCCATGATCACAAGCAGGAGGAGCATGGCGGCGAGCGCATAACCCGCCGTTTCGTTCGGCGGAATCACCATGACGATACAGATAAAGACGATCCAGATCAAGGCCACCACGGACACGAAATCGCTGTACTTGCCCAGGTTCCACGGGCCGAGATGCTTTTCCTGAAACCGTCCTTGCGCCTTCGCCCGGAGCTTTAGCCAAATCGGGATGCCGTAGGCCACATACAAGCCGACGACGCTGACGGCGGTCAGAAACGCGATCGTCGTATACGCCGCGTCCGGGTTGACCGTCTTGATGATATAATCGACGAATGCCAGCAGGAACGAAAGAATAATCGCAAGCCAGATCGCTTTGGCCGGCGTGCGGAATTTTTTGGAGATTTGCGCCCATTGGCTGCTGAACGGCATGCCTTTGTCGCGCGAGAAGGCGTACATCATCCGGGAAAACGAAGTAATGGAGGACAAGCCGCAAAACCACATCGCGGCGGTAACGAGCCACAGCACGACGGAACCGAACGTACCGCCTAATGCTTGGCTGATCACATAAATAAACGCGTTCTCCGAGCCGGCGGCGGCTGCGGCGTCCTTGATCGATAGCGTGACGAACGCGAGCATCAGGAAGCCGATGGCAAACGAATACGCAACCGAGGTGAAGATGCCCCAAGGCGCGCGGACGCGGGGATTGATCGTCTCTTCAATCGTATGGGCGGAAGCATCGTAGCCCGTAAACGTCCACTGCGCTTGCAGCAGCCCGATCAGAAAAGCGAACAGGTAAGGCTTGTCGGAGAACGTCTCGCCTACTTTGAACAAATAATCGACGCTGTTCAAGCCGTTTTTCGTAAAAAAAGCCAGGGAGACGACAAGTACTGCGACGATGATAATGTGGTACCAGGCGGAAAAATCATTGAGCTTGGCGACGATGCGGATACCGATGTGATTGAGGATGCCGTGGGTGAGCAGAATGACCGTGAAGGCGATCAGGACGGTCGTATTGCTGGAGGTGTAGCCGAACACGCTGGCTAGCAGCGGATCGGCGAAGAGCGCGACGGAGTAGTCGATCCCGGCAACGATGCCGATTTGACCGATCAGATTGATCCACGCCGTGTACCAGCCCCAGCGCTTGTTTTTGAGGATGGCCGCCCAGTGGTATAGCGCCCCGGCCGTCGGGATTGCGGAAGCAAGCTCCGCCATAGCGGCCGCTACGAACATGACGAACAGCGCAACGATCGGCCAGCCGAAGCCCATCATGCCCGGCCCGCCGTACGTTAAGCCGTGGCCGTATAAAGATACCGCGCCGGTCAGGATGGAGATGATCGAGAACGAAATCGCAAAGTTGGAAAAACCGCCCATACTGCGCAGCAGCTCCTGCGCGTAGCCGAACTTGTTCAAGTCTTGTTTGTCCTTGTCGTGATGATGGAGATGTTCGCTCATGGTTCCCAGCCTCCTTCATAAGGATAACAACAGGATGACAGTGGAAGGTCCGGTCCGGTCGGCTTATTTTCCGAGGAAGCTTTCATGCTCGCTTTCGTCATAGGTCCGAATGCTGTTTCCGGCAAGCCGGACAATCCACAAAGCAAACAAGCAAGTGACGGCGATCAATACGATTCCGATCGTCATAGCCATGCAGTCTCACCTCCCTCCCCGGCGCATTGGATTGGCAAGCTCTCTTTCACGGTTATGCGGGTTCGTCTGCGAACATGTCTTTTTTTGCAAGCGTTTTCCTATTAGATTTCCAACCGGACGCCGCTTGCTTGCTGTTCAATCATTTTTTTCAGGATCGTGCCGATGTGGGCGCCCGCTTCGACCGGAGGCGTGCCGCCGCGGTGAATGTTGGAGACGACGGTGCGGTCGCTTTCCACCGTTCCCTGCCGGGGCCGGAAGCACATATAGGCGCTCATCGATTTCGACGATACGAGTCCCGGCCGCTCGCCGATCAAGAGCACGAGCACCTCCGGCTGCAGCAGCTCGCCGATCTGGTCCATGACAGCCACGCGACCGCCGCGCACGAAAAACGGGGTGCCGGTTTTCAAGCCGTACGCTTCAAGCGAATCCAGCAAGGACGGATAAACGTCGCGCAAATTGGCTTCGACCGCGTTCGCGCTCAAGCCGTCCGAGACGACCACCTGTACCTGCGGCTTCATGACGCACTGCTTGCGAATCAGCTCAATGCCCTCGTCCGTCACGATCCGGCCCCTGTCCGGGCGCTTCAAATAATTTTCGGTGTTGCCGTAGCGTGTTTCCACGGTAAACATGCCGAATTCGTCCAGCACCGCCTGATTGACCTCGCCGTAAATGGAATCGACGGCAGCGGCGTGATCGCAGCGGAATTTGAGCATTTCCCGGGTCAACGGCCGTGTTCCCGCCCGCCATACGCCGATCCGCGCGGGCGTGTTGGCCAGCAGCTCGTTCATGCCCTCGGCCCACTTCGGATTCGGGACATTATGCGACGCCGCATCGCCGAAGCCGAGGATGCCAGACTCCTCCGCAGGGGACCCGGCGTCCGTCACAGGAGATTGGCGCGCATGCTCTTGGCTGCCACCCCCCGCGCCCGGGGTCGTGTCTTGCTTTGAATCGCTTGCTTCCGCTATGCTTTTAGGAGCCGGCGCATCTTTTTTGTCCGGCAAGCCGGCCGTGCCAAGCTTCTTCTCCAGCTCCGCCATCACTTGATCGACAAGCCGGTCCAATGAAATGGTCATCGCTTCTCTCCTCCTCTCGCAGCGCTATACGAATGGTTACATAAACAGTGTCGGGTCCCCGGCCAGCGGGGTCAGGCGTCCGTTTTCCATAATGCCCATCTTGACCAGCCAGCGCTCGAATTCCGGCGCGGGGCGGCGCCCCGTCATTTCCCGCAGCGTGGCGATATCGTGAAAGCTCGTGGACTGGTAATTCAGCATGCAGTCGTCCGCCATCGCCACACCGATGACGAAGTTGACGCCGGCGGAGGTCAGCAGCACGGACAAATTGTCCATATCGTTCTGGTCCGCTTTCATATGGTTCGTGTAGCAGACGTCCACGCCCATCGGCAGCTGCTGCAGCTTGCCCATGAAATGGTCTTCCAGTCCGGCGCGGATAACCTGCTTCGAATCGTACAAATATTCCGGTCCGATGAAGCCGACAACCGTGTTGACCATGAAAGGGTTATATTTTCTGGCGAGCGCGTAGCACCGCGATTCGAGCGTCACCTGGTCGATGCCGAAATGCGCCTCGGCGGACAGCTCGGAGCCCTGCCCCGTCTCGAAATACCACAGATTCGGACCGGTTCCCGTCCCGTCGCGCCGGATCAGGTCGTCCGCCTCGTCGAGCAGCGCCACGTCGATACCGAACGCTTTGTTGCCCGCTTCGGTGCCCGCCAGACTTTGGAATACCATGTCGGCGGGAGCGCCCTGTCGGATCGCCCGCATCTGCGTTTTCACATGCGCGAGCACGCAGTTTTGCGTCGGAATCTGCCACTTGGTCATCACTTCTTTGGTCGCGTTCAACAGCTCCTTCACGCTGTCCGCCGAATCGATGACGGGATTGATGCCAAGGACGGCATCCCCGATTCCGTAGCTCAGCGCTTCGAACAAAGACGCTTTCATGCCTTGGATGTTATCCGTCGGGTGATTCGGCTGGGCCCGGCCGGCGAGCACGCCCTTCTGCCCGATCGTAATGTTGCAGTGGGTCGTCACTTCCATCTTGGACGCTGCCTGCATCAAATCGAGGTTACTCATCAGCTTGGCGGCAGCCGCTACCATTTCGCTGGTAAGTCCCCGGCTGATGCGGCGTATTTCGGAGTTGCCCGTCTCGTGCCGCAGCAGTGTTTCGCGCAGCTCGGCTACGGTCCAGTTGCGGATTTCCGCATAGATTTTCTCGTTGACGCCTTCCTCGATGATCCGTGACACTTCATCGGTTTCCGGCGGCAGCAGCGGATGGTTGCGAATGTCCGCCAGCGTCAGCTCGGACAGCACCAGCTTGGCCGCCATCCGCTCCTTGGCATCCTCGGCCGCAATCCCGGCAAGCTGATCTCCGGATTTTTCTTCGTTCGCCTTAGCCATCACGTCTTTTAAATCGCGAAATTGAAATGTTTTGCCGAGTAAAGCGGTTTTCAGCTTCAACGTCGGTCCCCCTCTCTGCCATGAAACGCCAGCGTCTTGACGACTACGGGAATCATAATGCCCGCAATCGGTTCCCCTAAATCGATATAGTCGCCGTGCTCGACCTTGATCTGATCGATGCACACGATCTTCGTCCGTTCCTTTAACCGTTTTTCGAGCGATTGGCCGAGCGCCTTGGCGATGTCGGTGTCGCAAACGACGACCATCACCCGGCTGTCCGGAAAATAGGCGGCGAAGCTTTCGCTCAGCCGGTCGGCCAATCGCTGAAGCGAGGCGTAGCCGCAATGCTCGAGCCCGGCCAAAGCCAGCGCGAACGGCGGCGAAGCGTCCCGCTCGAACAAGGCTGCGCCGCTCTGCATCGTCTGCTCGACGGCCGCGGCAAGCGAGGCTGGCTGTTCGAGCAGCGGCAGCGTCAGCTCCAGCTTGCACACCGGGAGGTTGCGGCTCGGCAGCAGCGTCGGGTCCACATGGACGGTAGCTCCCCCGCACGCCGTCGTCCGCATGCCTGCTCCCATAACCGCTCACCGCACGGCCGGACCGGGTGCCCCCGGCCGGCACCGAGCC
>NZ_JTHN01000356.1 GCF_001399685.1 Paenibacillus sp. A3 | reverse complement strand
TCCGCTCCAGCATGCTGGAGGTTATCAATCAGGATTATATGCGCACGGCTAAAGCCAAAGGGCTGCGGGGCGGACGGATATTGACCGTGCACGGCCTGCGCAACGGGCTGATTCCGCTGGCGACGTTGTTCGGGCTGTCGCTGCCTGGCTTCTTCGCGGGCTCCGTTATTGTTGAAACGATCTTCAGCATTCCCGGAATCGGCCGGTTGTTCACAGAAGCGGCTTTCCAGAGGGATTACCCGGTCATCTTCGCCGTTACGACATTGACTGCCTTTCTCTATGTCATCGGCAGCATATTGGCCGACCTATCTTATGCGATCCTGGATCCCCGGGTCAGCTACAGCAAAAGCGAGGCGAAGGTATAATCCATGAATGAAGCCGTAACTACGAACAAGGCCCAGCTTCCTGCGGCCGCCGCCAAACCGAAACGCCGGGCTTGGGAACGATTCAAGGCTAACCGGCTGGCCTTTATCAGCCTATGGATTATGGCGGTCCTTATTCTACTCGCGTTGTTTGCGCCGGTCATTGCACTCCACGATCCCGCGGAGCAGGATCTGATGAGCCGCTTGAAGCCGCCGAGCGCTGAGCACTGGTTCGGCACCGACGATTTAGGCCGGGATTTGTTCAGCCG
>NZ_JTHN01000355.1 GCF_001399685.1 Paenibacillus sp. A3 | reverse complement strand
TTCTGTCAATCATAAAAAACTTTCATGACCTATCGGTCACCGCAATGTATGAAAATGAAGAAATTGTTTTAAAGACGAATACCCATCCGATACTGGTAAGTGGCAGGTCAAAGGTCGACTCTTTTTTGGTGAAATCAAACCCGAATAAAAAACCGCCCTATTGCAACGATGAGTACCGCCGATTGTTGCCTGAGCACGTGTATAAAAATACACCTCACTTCGTTGCATGACCTGTACAATCCAAGTAATGAGGAATGAGGATGGATGCCGTATTAGAACGATGTGCGGGGTTAGACGTACATCAAGAAACCGTTGTGGCTTGTGTCGTAAGTGGTCCATTGGATCGGAAGCCACAACAAGAAATACGAACCTTCGGGACTACGACGAAGGAGCTTTTACAGTTGTCGGATTGGCTGACGGAAAAGAAATGCACTCACATTGCCATGGAAAGTACGGGGGTCTATTGGAAAGCGGTTTGGAACATCCTCGAAGGAGATTTTACACTTGTTCTCGGCAATGCCAAGAAGATTAAGAATGTTCCGGGGCGAAAAACCGATGTCAAAGATGCCGCATGGATTGCCAGTCTGTTGCGTTGCGGACTGATTGAACCAAGCTTTGTACCGCCTGTAGACATTCGGGATCTTCGAGATCTGACTCGATACCGTCGAAAACTTCAAGGGCAAGTGACATCAGAGAAGAACCGCATACACAAGATTTTGCAAGATGCGAACATCAAGCTGACCACTTATGTTTCTGATTTGTTTGGCAAGTCAGGACTGGCTTTGCTGGATGCTGTTGTCAATGGGGAAGTGCTTGACCCTGACTCTGTCAAGGGCATGGTATTCACTCAGTTAAAGAAGAAGGTACCAGAACTGATCGAGGCATTAAACGGCCGCGTGCGCATCCATCACCGCTTTATGATTCGAAGGCACTTGGAACACATGCGTCAAGTGGAAGAGCATATCGAGGCTCTGCAAGGAGAGATCGACCGTTTACTAAAGCCATACAGAAAGGAAATGGACTTACTGTTAACCATTCCGGGAATTCAAGAAGATGCTGCGGCGAGCATTTTAGCGGAGATTGGTACAGATATGTCTGTATTCCCTTCTGAAAATCATCTGGCTTCGTGGGCTGCTGTCTGTCCAGGAAATAACGAAAGTGCAGGCAAAAAGAGAAGTTCCAAAACAAACAAAGGCAATAAGGGACTAAAAGCTGTCCTTTGTCAAGCGGCCTGGGCTGCATCTAAAACGAAAAACACCCGCATTGCCGCTTTCTATAGCAGGATTGTGAAACGACGAGGGCCGAAAAAGGCAGCCATGGCAACAGCGCATCTCATTTTGAAGATATGTTTTTTCATGCTAAAAGATAGAATGGCTTACCAAGAATTAGGATCGAATTATCTGCCCAAAAAAGAAAAAGGACTTGATTACTGGGTCAGTAAAATCAAGTCCATGGGATATTCTATCCAAATACAGGATAACCATCCTGCTTAACTTTTAAAAAATTTCAGAAATGAAATTTTCGGGGAGTGGGTCTTTTTGTCCCAAAATCGTGAAAAGCCACCTTAAAACCACATTTTCGTATAAAAGTGCAACGTATTATG
>NZ_JTHN01000354.1 GCF_001399685.1 Paenibacillus sp. A3 | reverse complement strand
GGTCTTTTTTTGCATGGAAAGTTCACGAAATGTTAAAAATATTCCCGGTGGCGTAAAGATATTGCATTCATGCGGCGGGCGGCGCCCCTTATAATGACACTATGTCGAACAGACAAACAGTATAAGAGAACAAACATAAACGGGGAGGTTGCTTAACACATGAAAAAAAGAGCGCTTACATTAGGGCTGGCATCGCTGTTCGCCGCTTCAAGCCTGCTGGCAGGCTGCGGTTCGAATGATGCCGCCCAAAACAATGCCGGTTCCAAGAGCGACGGCAAAAGCGGCGACAAAGTCAGCATCCGCATCTTGACGCGTATCTCCGGTACCGATCCGAAGTCCGTGGCGTTCCAGAACCTGCTCAAGCAATTTATGGAGAAGAACCCTGATATTACGGTGGTCGACGAATCGTTGAACGACGAGGCGGCATTTAACAACAAATTCAAAACGGCCGTCGCGACAGGTAGCGTCCCGGAGATTTGGATGAACTACGGCGGAGTGGCATTTAAAGACTACGCGAAAAACATCGCAATGGACCTCGATCCCGTGCTGAAAGAAGACAAAGCGTGGGCCGACGCGTTCCTGCCGCTGTTCGACACGTGGAGATACAAAGACCTGCCGGGAACGTACGGTGTGCCGAACGAGTTCTACAGCGTCGCGATCTACTATAACAAAGAGCTGTTC
>NZ_JTHN01000353.1 GCF_001399685.1 Paenibacillus sp. A3 | reverse complement strand
GCCGGGATTGACCGTCTTCTCGACATGGCGCGCACGGTCGTTAACGTGCTTGGCAACTCTCTGGCAGCGGTAGTCATGTCCAAGTGGGAAGGGCAATACGACAAGCAAAAGGGACTCGCTTACGCCGCTACAGTCAAGGAAACGTCGAAGCAGGCGCTGAAGCCGACGGCCTAAATCCGCTAGTACTAGATTTTCCAACAAGAGCCGATACTATGTACAAAAAAAGCCGCGTCTCCGATTAGAGAGAGCGCGGCTTTTGCGTTGAATTACATGCCGTTTGTTTTGGCCATCAACTGCTCAAGGGTAATAACGTCTTTCGGAATGCCGATTTTGAACTCCGGCTTTTCGTTGATCTTGGAGTATTCCGCCTTGATGTTGGCGCCGATTTGATACGGCTTGCCATTATCTTTGACCTCCAGGCCTACGTTCATATCGTGATATACCGGGAAACCTTTTTTATTGACGGCTGTCGTGATTTGCAGGTCCTTAACTTTCACGTCTTCCTTCATTTTGGCGATTTCGGATTTGAGCTTGTCTCCGGAATTGGCCGTCAAATCTTTCTTCGCCTGCTCCAGGTCTTCTTTCTTGAAGTCAAACACTTTTGCGTATTTGTCGCTCATCATCAGATCGAGCACTTCCGGCAGCACTTTCTCGG
>NZ_JTHN01000352.1 GCF_001399685.1 Paenibacillus sp. A3 | reverse complement strand
CTATGAGAGTCGCATTTTCGTAACGAAATGGGTCGAATTTCAGGACAATTCTGGAAATCCGGTCTGCCGAAGCGCTTCGAACAGGACGATCGCCGCGGCGTTGGACAAGTTCAGCGAACGAACGGCGTCCGTCATCGGCAGCCGCATAAGCGAATCCGGGTGCTCCGCCAAAATCTCCGGAGCAAGCCCTTTCGTCTCTTTGCCGAATACCAGAAAATCGCCGTCTTGAAATGTCAAATCCGTGTAAACTTTAGAAGCCTTGGTCGTGGCAAAAAAGAAGCGGCCGTCCTTGTATTTATCCTTCACTTCCTGAAACGAATCGTGATACTCCAGCTTGACGGCGTGCCAATAGTCCAGTCCGGCCCGCTTGAGGGTCCGGTCGTCGGTATCGAAGCCGAGCGGACGAACCAAGTGCAGCCAAGTGCCGGTCGCGGCGCACGTTCTGGAGATATTCCCCGTATTGGCCGGAATTTCCGGCTCCACCAGTACGATATGAAAAGCCATGCTGCTCCGTTTTCCTCCTGTATGCCTCATTAATTTTACATACGTTTTACCTTTTCTTAATACGAAGATGATAGTGCTCTGAGATAATGAACTTATCCAAGCGACTACAAAGGAGACTATCCGAAATGATGAAGAAGAAAATTCTTGTCGTTGACGACGAACCTTCAATTTCGATGCTCATAGAATTCAACCTGAAGCTGGTCGGCTTCGAAGTGCACTGCGTCTACGACGGTGAAGCGGTATTCCAGGCGATTCAGCATTTCCGCCCCGATCTGATCGTGCTTGACCTGATGCTGCCCAAGATGGACGGCATTCAAGTGTGCCGCAAGCTGCGCGGCCAGAACAATCTCGTGCCGATCATTATGCTGACGGCGATGCAGGACTTGTCCGACAAAATCGCCGGGCTCGATAACGGT
>NZ_JTHN01000351.1 GCF_001399685.1 Paenibacillus sp. A3 | reverse complement strand
TGTAAAGGAGGTCCGCCCAATGCCCGAAGGCTTGCCGCGTCACACGGTCTTCTGCAAATAGTCCCACACCAGGTCGCTGATTTTCCCGACCGAGCTGAAGTTTTCCAGCAAAATGGATTCGTCGGCAAACTCGATCTCGAAGCTGTCTTCAATGGACGCGACAAGCCGGATGAACGTCAGCGAGTTGATCCCCAGCTTCAGCAGCTCGCTTTGCTCGTCCACCGTCACATGCGATGGCAGAATGTCTTGAATACAGGCAATGATTTTCGATTGCAAGGACGTATCGTTCACAAGCTTCCTTCTCCTTTCCGTTCGAATTTCAAGCGGACCAAATATTCCATCAGCAAAGGCACGGCCCTCTTCTCCTGCTCGTACATCGCTTGGAAATGATCGGCGATGCGCGCCAGCAGACGCGCGTCTCCGGTTTTCTGCGCCTTCAAAGAATCCGCGCGGATGCTCAACAGCCGCTGCTTCGCATTCTCGTAGAGCCGCTTGCTTTTGCCGAGCAAAGGGGAACCGGCCGCACGTTCCAACGCATCGATGCGCTTGAGCATCCATTTGTGCCGCTGCATCATCTTGTGCACATTAATGTTCCAGAAGCCGAACTCGCGCGGGTCCAACGAAACGTCGCCCCCGGCCATTTGATGGAATAAGCCCGCCATATAGTCATACACGAAATAACCGCTGGCAAACGCATCCTGGGACAAGCCCGACGCACGAACGCGTCCCCGCTCCAGCGCAAAATACAGGCTGCGGTAATCGAAGCCGGACGGCAGCGAAGGGCTCCGGTGAAGCCGGACGGCGGTGAGCGGAAAGCCATAGTAGGCAAACCAGATATGCGTATCGGCATGACGCTCCGCCACGTGCGCCAGCTCCGCCTCGCACGTCTCGTAAGGCAGACAGACCGAGCCGTAGGCCCGGCCGTTCGTTTCGAAGGCAAGGATGTCCAACGTCCCGGATTCGTCGTCATAGCCGTAGACCAGCGCGTCGTGTACCATTTCCCGTATGGCAAAAAAATGGGACTGCGGAATGCGCTTCCAGTCCAAGTAAACCAGCACGTAGCTTCCCTCGTCGATCGCCTCGCGAATGGCGGACACGTATCCGCCCGGCTTGACCGCAAGAGGTTCTTCCGCCAGCAGTCCCCCGTACAGCTCCAGATGCTCTTCGAAGCGGACCAGCGGAAATTGTCCCACGCTTTTGGACTGCACGATCAAATTGACGAAATGACTAAGGCACCAAGGCATCAGCCGAGGCTCCGTCATGACGATGCTGAGGCGCAAATTATGGTAACACTCGGTCTCGAAGCCCGGATTCGGCACGACCGGCAGCCGTTTGGCGGTCAGCATAAGCGGATCGCCTCCCCGGCCGCATGCTCCCGCACCGGTTCGAAGCCCGGGAAAGCTCTCCCCGCTTCCTGTACCGCAATGACCTGCGCAAGCGCATAATCCCCCGAATGCGAGAGGCTGATGCGGAACGACAAGCCGTAATACCCCGCCGCTTCGCCGGTTGAACCATGCAGCTCAAGCACGGGACGGCCGGAAGGCAGATGACGGACTTCGACGTCCAAGAAGCCGTATTTTCGCGGAAGCACGTCCCCGACCGCCTTGTAGAACGCTTCCTTCGCCGCCCAGCGAACCGCATAATGCCGGGCCGCCCCGTGATGCTTCGAGCAATAGGCGATCTCGCCCGGAGTAAAAATTTTGCGCAAAAACCGTTCGCCTTGCCGCCCGATGGCTTCGCCCATCTGCGGCACGCTCTGAAAATCGATACCGACGCCGTAAATCACGGCCTCACCTCCCCGCTCGCGAACAGCCCTTCCCATCCGTTTATCGCCACGGCCGGTTTCCTCCTACGCCGCTCCATTCGTCCTTCTTCAGCGTATCGTTTTTGAGCTTCGGCGCGGCGTTCAGCCGTCTGCGGACGCGTGCGCCGCTTCGGTCCAGCAAATAATTGTAATTTAAAGCTACCCGCTCTGCGCTCACTCCCATAAAATGGGTTACGTTGGCATAACGGAACGTGCGGCCGGACAAATTGGCTTCGGACCCGTGAAGCAGGTTGCCGTGGAACGCGACCAGATCGCCCGGCTGCGTCCGCAGCGGCACCGTTTCGTAACCTTCTGGAAGCCCCAGCTTCTCGCCGTATTCCGTGCGGCTCTCCTGGACCGGCTCCGGCGACAAAAGTCCCAGCTTATGGGAGCCGGGCACCACGTAAACCCCGCCGTTATCTTCATGGCTGACGCTGAGCGACAGCCACAGCGAGCAGGTGGTCGTCGGGGCCGCCCCGACACTGTAGTTGTCCTGGTGCATAGGAAGTCCCCGCGTACCGGGACCTTTAAAATAATAGCTGGTAGAGATGGCCAGCGCCTCCTCGCCCAGCAGTCCTGCGGCCACATCGAACATCTTGCCGCTCAGCAGCAGCGCCGCGATGGCCGGTCTCGTCTGATGGTAATCGCGCAGACGCGGAAACACGCTTTCCAGCGAGCGCCGCTTGTCCTGTACGATGACGCCTTCCCTGACCAAATCGAGCCACAGCTTCATAAATTCGCGGTTAATTTCCGCCACTTCCGGTCCGCTCAACATCCCTGGAATCACAACATAGCCGTGCTCGTCATAAAAATACCTCCGCTCGGCGGTCACCCATCCGTTCATAGCTCAACCTCCCGATAGTTTGAACGTCTATCCCCAGTGTAGGGAACCTTTCTCCGCGCTTCTCGGCTTTGTTTGCCGGATCGGGC
>NZ_JTHN01000350.1 GCF_001399685.1 Paenibacillus sp. A3 | reverse complement strand
GTCAGCACGCTGGCCGCTTGCTTATGATCGGTATATACGGAGCAAGCCGGAATCCCGGGGAGATATTTATCGATTAGCACGAGGGGAAACTTTCTATAAACCAGTTTCAACAGTTCCTCGTTGTAATGCTCTCCGTTGACAGGGGATACGATGAGACCGTCTACGCCGTAGTCGAGCAGCGAACGGATGAATTGCTCCTCCAGCTCCTTCTTGCCGTATGTGCATTTGACGATCAAATGATAATTCCGCGCGGAAAGCGTCTTTTCCACCGTCCGAAGAATGTTGAGGCCGAAGGAAGCGGAAAAATACGAAGCAATGATGCCAATCGTTACTTTCTCCGTTGTGTCGCCGGAAGGGCCGCTATGATGGAAGGACTCTTCCTTACCCTCGGGGTGGCCAATGTCATGGAAGCGCGCGATGTCAAAATGCTCCGAAACGTAGGACCCCTTGCCGCGAATTCTGGTGACGACGCCGTACTGTGCGAGTTTCTCCAGCGCTTTTTTTGAAGTAATCCGGCTGACTCCGAATTGATCCGCCAATTCTTTTTCCGACGGGACTCTTTCTTTCGGTTTAAGTTGCCCGAGTTCAATTTTTTTTAACAGATGCTGGATTATTTTCTCGTAGATCGGAGTCCCCATCGTTTCATCCCTCTTGCTTGTTATGTTAACATACCATTAAAAGTGTAACATAGCGCATTGTTACAGGCAAATAGGAAATTGCGTAGGGAGGGAACAAGAAAAACCCGGCCCATGCAAGCCAGGTTCGGTTCTATCAATTCATACGTTTTGTCCTATGGAAAATAAGCGTGACGCCAGTCGTTGCAGTCCGGTTGAATTATCGGCCGCCCTGCACTTCCTTTACCCACCGCTCGATCAGCCGGCTGCGATTGGCTCCCGCCCAAGTCTGATCGTACGGCACGACGCTCAGTGCCTCCAAAGCGACCGCTTCCTCGGGAGATACCGCCTCCCGGTTCGTCAACCACTGGTAATTGCCGACCTGCTTGCCGAGCTCCTGCGCCTGCTTCGTCAACGCCCAATCGATAAAGGTCTGCGCTTCCTTCTCATTCGGACCGCCTCGGATCATCCCCATCGCGCCGATTTCGTATCCGGTGCCTTCGCCCGGGTAATGGATCAGCAAATCGCGGAAGCCTTCCTTGTAAAATTTGACGGCATCGTGCGCGAACATGATGGCCGTTCCCGCCTCGCCCATCCCGACGCTGCGCCCGGGCGTGCTCCCGCTCGTCGTATAGCTACGGACCTGTCCTTGCAGCTTCTTCAAGTAGTCGAACGCTTTCTCTTCTCCCCACAGCTGTACGAGCGTGGCCAATATCGTATAAGCCGTACCCGAGGATCTCGGATCGGCCATGACGATCATCCCTTTATACTTCGGATTGAGCAAGTCTTCCCAAGTTTGCGGCACCGACAACCCGACGTCCTGCAGCCATTTGCGGTTGGAAACCAAGGCCAGAGCGCCGACATAAACGCCGATCCAATAATTGTCCGGGTCTTTGTATTTCTCGTCGATCCACTTGGCATTCGGCGACAAGTAAGGAGCCAGCAGCCCCTCCGCTTTGGCCTGGACGAACGTATCCGCGGGACCGCCGTACCAGACGCTCGCTTTCGGGGCGCTTCGCTCCGCGCGTATGCGCGCCAGAATTTCCCCGCCCGACATGCGGACGTAGGAGGTTTTGATGCCCGTTTCCTTCTGGAACGCTTCCACGACTTTAATCGCGTGATCTTCGTACAATCCTGCATAAATGGTTAACGTTCCTTTGCGCTCAGAAGCGCAGGAGGTCAGCACGGCAGCGCAAAGGATAAGGATTAACGCTCCCTGCCATCTCTTGTTCATACCTGCTGCCCCCTTGCTGTCTGTAGATTAGGCCGGAACGACTTGAATCGAATGCTCGGGAAATTCGAGCGTTACGTGCTCCCCGGTCGGGAAGACCGAGCCTGCGACCGGATTATGCTGGGTAACCTGAAATGTTTTGCCGCCGAAATCGATCTCGTATTCCTGCGTTTGTCCCATGAAGACGCTTTTCGTAATGACCGCGTTGTTGCTCGCCGTCTTCGAGACGACGACGGATTCCGGCCGGATGACCAGCGCTACCTGCTGTCCCGCAGTCACTTCCGCATGGTTCGCTGTTACCATTATCCCCATTGGCGTATCGATCTCCAAGCGATCCTCAACGACCCGCGTC
>NZ_JTHN01000035.1 GCF_001399685.1 Paenibacillus sp. A3 | reverse complement strand
AAGCGTAAAGCTGAATCATCCTTAGTTTTACTAGCAACTTAGCTAGCGAGGATATATCTTTTGGAGCGACTTTTGTCGAAGACAAGCGGAGCGAGAAAAGATATACTCCGAGCGATCAGGATAAGCTAGAAAGAGCACACGGAGGATGCCTAGGCACCAGGAGCCGAAGAAGGACGTGGCGAACAACGATAATGCCTCGGGGAGCCGTAAGCAGGCTTTGATCCGGGGATGTCCGAATGGGGGAACCCACGTGAGGTAATTCTCACGTACCATGCAGTGAATACATAGCTGCATTGGAGGCAGACGAGGGGAACTGAAACATCTAAGTACCCTCAGGAAAAGAAAACAAAAGTGATTCCGTCAGTAGCGGCGAGCGAAAGCGGATTAGCCCAAACCAGAGGGCTTGCCCTCTGGGGTTGTAGGACGCCGATGTGGATGCAGCAGGTTAGGTGAACCGGTCTGGAAAGGCTGGCCATAGTGGGTAAGAGCCCCGTAGCCGAAAGTCTGCGAACATCCTAGGCGTATCCTGAGTAGGGCGGGACACGTGAAACCCCGTCTGAATCCGGCAGGACCATCTGCCAAGGCTAAATACTCCCTGGTGACCGATAGTGAAGCAGTACCGTGAGGGAAAGGTGAAAAGAACCGCGGGAGCGGAGTGAAATAGAACCTGAAACCGTGTGCTTACAAGAAGTCAGAGCCCGTTAACGGGTGATGGCGTGCCTTTTGTAGAATGAACCGGCGAGTTACGTTCCCGTGCGAGGTTAAGGTGAGAAGCCGTAGCCGCAGCGAAAGCGAGTCTGAATAGGGCGCATGAGTACGTGGACGTAGACCCGAAACCGTGTGATCTACCCCTGCCCAGGGTGAAGGTGCGGTAACACGCACTGGAGGCCCGAACCCACGAATGTTGAAAAATTCGGGGATGAGGTGGGGGTAGCGGAGAAATTCCAATCGAACTCGGAGATAGCTGGTTCTCCCCGAAATAGCTTTAGGGCTAGCCTCGGGAGATGCGTCGTGGAGGTAAAGCACTGATTGGGTGCGGGGCCCGCCAAGGGTTACCAAGTCCAGTCAAACTCTGAATGCCACAGACGTTATCCCGGGAGTCAGACAGTGAGTGCTAAGATCCATTGTCAAGAGGGAAACAGCCCAGATCATCAGCTAAGGTCCCCAAGTGTGTGTTAAGTGGGAAAGGATGTGGAGTTGCACAGACAACCAGGATGTTGGCTTAGAAGCAGCCACCATTGAAAGAGTGCGTAATAGCTCACTGGTCGAGTGACTCTGCGCCGAAAATGTAACGGGGCTAAACACACCACCGAAGCTATGGGTCCATTATGGGCAGTAGGGGAGCGTTGTATGCGGGTAGAAGCTAGATCGTGAGGACTGGTGGACTGCATACAAGTGAGAATGCCGGTATGAGTAACGAAAAGATCAGTGAGAATCTGATCCGCCGTAAGCCTAAGGGTTCCTGAGGAAGGTTCGTCCGCTCAGGGTAAGTCGGGACCTAAGGCGAGGCCGAAAGGCGTAGTCGAAGGACAACAGGTTGAAATTCCTGTACCACCGTGAACCGTTATGAGCGATGGGGTGACGCAGAAGGATAGTGACGCGAGCTGATGGATGCTCGTCCAAGCAGTGAGGCTGGTATGCAGGCAAATCCGCATACCGTAAGGCTGGGCTGTGATGGGGAGGGAAAATTACAGTACCGAAGGTCATGAGTTCAAGCTGCCAAGAAAAGCCTCTAGCCAGGGAGAAGGTGCCCGTACCGCAAACCGACACAGGTAGGCGAGCAGAGCATGCTAAGGCGCGCGGAAGAACTCTCGTTAAGGAACTCGGCAAAATGACCCCGTAACTTCGGGAGAAGGGGTGCCTCGGTAGGGTGAATAGCCCGAGGGGGCCGCAGTGAAAAGGCCCAAGCGACTGTTTAGCAAAAACACAGGTCTGTGCGAAGCCGCAAGGCGAAGTATACGGGCTGACGCCTGCCCGGTGCTGGAAGGTTAAGGGGAGCGGTTAGGAGCAATCCGAAGCTGTGAACCGAAGCCCCAGTAAACGGCGGCCGTAACTATAACGGTCCTAAGGTAGCGAAATTCCTTGTCAGGTAAATTCTGACCCGCACGAATGGCGTAACGACTTGGGCGCTGTCTCAACGAGAGATCCGGTGAAATTTTAATACCTGTGAAGATGCAGGTTACCCGCGACAAGACGGAAAGACCCCATGGAGCTTTACTGCAGCTTGATATTGGACTTTGGTACGATCTGTACAGGATAGGTGGGAGCCTTTGAAGCATGAGCGCCAGCTTGTGTGGAGGCGACGTTGGGATACCACCCTGATCGTATCGGAGTTCTAACTTGGTACCGTGACCCGGTACGAGGACAGTGTCAGGTGGGCAGTTTGACTGGGGCGGTCGCCTCCTAAAGTGTAACGGAGGCGCCCCAAGGTTCCCTCAGAATGGTTGGAAATCATTCGAAGAGTGCAAAGGCATAAGGGAGCTTGACTGCGAGACAAACAGGTCGAGCAGGGACGAAAGTCGGGCTTAGTGATCCGGTGGTACCGAATGGAAGGGCCATCGCTCAACGGATAAAAGCTACCCTGGGGATAACAGGCTTATCTCCCCCAAGAGTCCACATCGACGGGGAGGTTTGGCACCTCGATGTCGGCTCATCGCATCCTGGGGCTGAAGTAGGTCCCAAGGGTTGGGCTGTTCGCCCATTAAAGCGGTACGCGAGCTGGGTTCAGAACGTCGTGAGACAGTTCGGTCCCTATCTGTCGCGGGCGTAGGAAATTTGAGAGGAGCTGTCCTTAGTACGAGAGGACCGGGATGGACGTACCGCTGGTGTACCAGTTGTTCCGCCAGGAGCACGGCTGGATAGCCAAGTACGGAAGGGATAAGCGCTGAAAGCATCTAAGCGTGAAGCCCCCCTCAAGATGAGATTTCCCAGTATGTAAGAC
>NZ_JTHN01000349.1 GCF_001399685.1 Paenibacillus sp. A3 | reverse complement strand
GGGTGGTACCGCGAGCAAAGCCTTCTCGTCCCTTGGGATGAGAGGCTTTTTTTTTTATTTTATTGCAAATTTAGAGACCAAGCAGGAGGAACGAGCAATGGCAAAATGGGAGCAACTGACACCGCAGCAGCAGCAGGAGGTGAACCGTCAGTTGGAGACGATTCGCCGCGGAGTCGTCGAGATCGTACCTGAAGATGAGTTGAAGCAGAAGGTCATCGACTCCGTCGCAACGGGAACTCCGCTAAAAGTAAAACTGGGACTGGATCCTTCGGCTCCCGATATTCATGTCGGCCATACGGTCGTGCTGCACAAGCTGCGCCAGTTTCAAGAGTTCGGCCACCAGGTACAGCTCATCATCGGCGATTTCACCGGACGGATCGGAGACCCGACAGGCAAATCCGAAACGCGTAAGCAGTTGACGGAAGAAGACGTGAAGCGCAATGCGGAGACGTATCAGAAGCAAATTTACAAAATATTGGACCCGCAAAAAACGCAGTTGTACTACAACTCCGAATGGCTCGGACCGCTCACGTTCGTCGATGTCGTTGAGCTGTCGGCCAAGCTGACGGTGGCGCGCATGCTGGAGCGGGACGATTTTTCCAAGCGCTATGCCGGCGGCCAGCCGATTCATATCCACGAGTTTTTCTACCCGCTGATGCAAGGCTACGACTCGGTGGCGCTGAAGAGCGATATTGAGCTGGGCGGAACGGACCAGAAGTTCAATCTGCTGATGGGACGCACCCTGCAAAAGGAGTACGGCGTCGATACGCAGGTGGCGATCATGAACCCGCTGCTCGAAGGGCTGGACGGCGTACAGAAGATGAGCAAAAGCCTCGGCAACTATATCGGAATCGATGAGGAACCGAATGAAATTTACGGCAAAGCGATGTCTGTGCCGGACGAGCTGATGCTCAAATATTACGAGCTGGCGACCGACATTTCGAACGAAGAGCTGCAGCAGCTTCGCGACGGGCTCGGCAACGGCACCGTTCATCCGCGGGATGCCAAGATGCGACTCGCTTACACCTTCGTTCGCATGTATCACGGACAGCAGGCTGCGGATGAAGCGCAGCAGCACTTCGTGACTGTCTTCCAGCAGCGCGCGCTGCCTGAGGATATCCAGGAAGTAGACTTGCCGCAGGAGGCACTGGAAGACGGCAAAATCCGCATTGTAAAGCTGCTCGTCACGCTTGGTCTGCAAAGCTCGGGCAGCGAGGCGCGCCGGAGCGTGCAGCAGGGCGCGGTGAAGATCAATGAGGAGAAAATCGACGATCCGAACGCCGAGCTCACGCCGCAGGGCGGCGAAATCGTGCAGGTCGGCAAACGCAAATTTGCCCGCATTAAGCTAGGGTAAGCGCATAAGAAAAGGATGCTCCGCATGTCGTATCGACTTCGGCGGAAGCATCCTTTTTTTTCGGTAATCCGGCGCGGGGGGAGCAGGGGCGCTGCGTTATGCAAAAAAGGGCCGCTTCGCAGCAGCAGGTTTCCCTGGTTGCAAAGCAGCCCTTTTACGATTACAAATTAGCGGCTGTAGAACTCGACGATTTGTTTTTCGTCGAT
>NZ_JTHN01000348.1 GCF_001399685.1 Paenibacillus sp. A3 | reverse complement strand
TTGCTCGCGGTACCACCCTAATTAAAGCCCGGTCAACGAAACGGTATCATATGAAGAAACCGTAGTTCCTTCACCGAAAATCGCTACCAGAAGCTTTCACTTCATCGGATAACGGGCTGCTGCCCGATCGGAAGCTACTGACGGACGGCTGTGACATGCCGTTCCGCGGTTCCCTTCCGCTGCTCCGGACGGTAATTCGGTCTAAGGTCGGCTGCCGGTTCGCACCATCCACCGGCTCTCTGCAAGCTTAATTCCTTATCCTACTAAGTCCATCACTGCATTTCAACGGTATGCAATTATCCCTAATTATATCACAAGGCCAAAACGATTGTCAAACCCCCGGCTTCGAAGCGTCAAAATCAGGCCAAAATCAGCAAATCGTCATAGAAGAACGATTTTGCGGCGGTGTGTAGCGGAGCGCTTTTATGCTATAATGTTTAAGGAATGTTTTCCAATCAGGAGGAACTCGCTTTCATGGAGAAGGAGACAAGACAAAAAAGGCCAAGATATCAAGTCATCTTGCTTAGAACTGGCAAATATACTCTACATACGATCAAGTGGCTTTTTATCGCCGGTTTGTTTGCGGGGTTGCTCGGGGCCGGCGCCGCTTTCGGTTATGTCAGCGCACTAATTAAAGATGATCCGATTCGGAGCAAGGAAACGATGATGGCGCAAATGCAGGACGACGCCTTGACCGGATTCGTGTATTTCCGCGACGATACGGTAGTCGGCCAGCTTCGTACCGAGGAAGACCGGCGGATGGCAGGCTTGAAGGATATTCCCAAGCCGGTACTGGACGCCGTATTGGCGATCGAGGACAACGATTTTTATCAGCATCACGGCGTGGACATCAAAGGAACGCTCCGTGCTGTGATCCAAAAGCTGCTGAATGAAGACGTTCAGACCGGCGGCAGCACGATTACGCAGCAGGTCGCCAGACGCGTCTTCCTGACGCTGGATAAAGCCGACAGCCGCAAAGCCAAAGAAATTTTGCTCGCCATGCGCATGGAGCGCCTGATGTCGAAGGATGAAATCCTGCTCGCCTATTTAAACAAAATTCCTTATGGCAACGGCTCGTCCGGCTATAACCTATACGGCATTAAAGCTGCCGCCAAAGGGATATTCAACATTGACGATCTCAGCAAGTTGAATATCGCGCAAGCCGCTTACCTGGCCGGTGTGCCTCAGCAGCCGAGCAACTTCTCGGCCTTCACCAGCAAAGGCGAGGTCGACGGCGCCGCTTTCAAGCGTGCGGTTCAGCGTCAGCAGCTCGTGCTGAAGCGGATGCTTGAGGAAGGAAAAATCAACGAGCAGCAGTATCAAGAGGCGCTGCAGTTCGACTTGAAAGGCTCGCTTGCCGAGCGTGTTAAAAAAGCCTACTCCACCTACCCTTTCCTGATGATCGAGGTGGAGAAAGAAGCGGCCAAGGCG
>NZ_JTHN01000347.1 GCF_001399685.1 Paenibacillus sp. A3 | reverse complement strand
AGACTTTTTTCTTGCCGCGTAACCGGCAATGCTTTATTTAAGTGAAATGCCGGAATACATAGCCCTTGGAAGTAAACCGTCCATTAGCGCTTTTGATAAGAATATAATGTTCTTTGCCGTTGCCCGGAACGCCTATGCCTCCAAGGCCTGATTGAGTTGTGTTCTTTCTTATCAAAGTATAATCGTTGCCATTCTTCTCATATACATGCAGTTCATATTCAACGTCTGATGAGTTCGAGCCAAAAAATATGTATGGTCGTGCTGAAGGGTAATCAAAAGCATCAATTTTGTAGTAATCGAGATCTGTTGGAGAGCTAATCGCTCCAGAAACCTCAGAAAAGAAGGTGGGGCCGGGATTTGCCGTTTGCGGAGTATCGTTCGGTTCTGTCTCGTGCGCGGCATAGGCCGCTCCGGTGCCCAGAAACAAGGCTAGAGCAGCGCTTGCCGTTAGTAAAGCTTTTTTGTACTTCAACATTTAACACACCTCTTTACCATGGATTTTATCGTTAAGGCTGA
>NZ_JTHN01000346.1 GCF_001399685.1 Paenibacillus sp. A3 | reverse complement strand
AGGCTTGGCGTCGCCAAGCAGCTGCTGGAAGCGTCCATCCGGCTGTACCGGGAGGAAGGCGTATCGCTGGCGACACTCGAAGCGTTCAAGCAGAATGAAAAGGCCATTGCCTTATACCGGCAAATGGGCTACGAGATAACCGATCAATTGGTGCTGCTGGAATCGGCGGAGGCCTGGCAGCCGGGAGAGCTTCCGCGCGGGGACTATACGGTCCGCTGGTCCGGGCCGCATGAGGCGGCGCGGCTTCCTTTCTACAACGCAAACGCGGCGTGGCAGACGGGTTGGCAAAGCTTGAAGGACGGGCATACGGTTATCGCATCCGACTCGGAAGGCCGCCCCGTCGGCTATGCGCTCGCCAAGCGGGCGTACGATGCATCCGGCGAGCATGTCTCGACGATCTTGTACCAATGCGAAACGAGCCCGGACGCCCCGGATACGGGCGGAATCGTCCGGCTCTTGTGCTCGGAAGTGTTTGCCGGAGCCGATGCCCTGCGGAAGCGGGCATTTAACTTGTCACGGGCATCTGTCTGCGCGGAGGTTTTGACGGCGGGAGGGTTTACGGTCGCTGTGGAGCAGGTTAAAATGGACAAAAGCCTCTAAAGGAACCGTGCGGGGGAAGCCTTGCGCGGAACCGTGCGAAAAAGGGGAAGTTTGCGATGCCATTTCAGTTCGAAGCGGGCGATTATCCGGAGCGCCCGGGCTGCTACATCATGAAAAATGCCGAAGGCCGTATCCTTTACGTCGGCAAAGCCAAAAATTTGCGCAGCCGTCTGCGCTCGTATTTCCAAAACCGGGATCAGCGCAGGCGTATTCGTCAAATGGTGCAGGACATCGCGTCCATTGAAGTAGTGCTGGTCAACAACGAGTCGGAAAGTCTGCTGCTGGAGAACAATCTGATCAAGATCCATAAGCCTCCGTACAACCGGGCGCTCAAGCGGGATAATAGCGGGTATGCATATTTGCAGATGACGGACGAGCGTTTTCCGCGGCTGACCGAATATTACCGGGACCGCAGGCTCCGGACCGCGAGCGGCGGCGGAGCGGACAAAGCCGCTGCCTCGGGCAAGGAACACCGCTTCGGCCCTTACCGTAGCGCCCGCTTCCGTGATGCCGTGCTCGAATTTGTCACGGAGCATTATAAGCTGAGGACGTGCGACAAGATGCCGAAGCGCGTCTGTCTGCTGTATCATCTCGGCAAGTGCAGCGGCGTATGCGAAGGGAAAATCACGGAGGAGGCATACCGGGAGACGGCGTGGCACGCGGCCGGTCTGCTTTTGAACCAAGGGGAGAACCTGATTGCCGCGATGCGCGCCAAGATGAGCGAGTACGCCGAACGTCTGGAATTCGAGAAAGCGGGCAGCATGCTCCGCCACCTGCGCATTTTGGAGGAAATGCCGGAGAAGCAGATCGTCGACCGGGAAGGCTCGACCCATCAGGATGTGCTGTATTTCGGCGAGGAGCGGGTGCTGATTGCCAAGGTGCAGGAGGGCATGCTGCGCGATTTTCAGATGCATGAACTGGAGCGCGCTTACGGCGAGGTCGCCTGCGACCGTTTTCTGGTCAGCCGCTATGGGGAAACCGAGGGGCCGGATGAGCTCATCGTGAACAAAGTGAGCGATCCCGGTTCGGTACGTGCCGTGTTGCGGAGGATGGGAGGCAGGGCGATCAAGATTACGACGCCCAAGCGCGGCTTGAAATACGATTTGCTGCAATTGTGCAAGGACAACTACGAATACCGGATCGGACGCGACGGGAAGATGCCGTGAGCGGACAGCGAGGCCCAATAAAATAAGCACGGACCGCGGACAAACGGTCGGTGCTTTGTTTGTTTTCCGGGAGAGGAGCCGATGCCGCCGAGGAAAATAGGTAGGAATGGCCCGGGTGCCGACTGGTAACAATAATTCGGCATTATTTTTTACGGGTTGACAAAATAAACGATTGTAACTACAATGGTTACAGGTGGTGGAATTAACGGAGAGGAGAGGATATGAATTGTCGATCAGCAGTCGTTTTGCCGTAGCGATTCACATCTTGTCTCTCCTCGATATTAATAAAGAAGGCCGCAATACGTCGGAATTTATCGCGGGCAGCGTCAACACGAACCCGGTGGTGATCCGTCGTGTGATCGGTCTGCTGGGCAAAGCCGGGCTGGTGCATACCAGTCCCGGCGTCGGCGGCGCATCGCTGGCCCGTCCGCCCCGGGAGATTAACCTTTTGGAAGTATACCGAGCCGTACAGAACGACCCGCCGGGGGAGCTGTTCGCGGCGCACGATAAGCCGAATCCGAAATGCCCTGTCGGGCAAAATATTCAAGGCACGTTGGACACCGTCTTCAAACGGGCGGAGTCGGCCATGGAGAACGAGTTGGCGAAAGTTACGCTGGACCAGATTGCGTTCGATTTGGTGCGGGGTGACCGGTAACCCTTTTTTTTACCGTAACCTGTAACTATTTTGGTTACATGTGAATGGAAAGAAGAGACTCGGACGATTTTATTAAGGAGGTGAATTTTACAATGACCGTCAAAATTCAAGTGTATTCGGACTATGTATGTCCCTTCTGCTTTCTGGCAGAAGGACCGCTGGAGCAGGCCGTGCAGGGCAAGGACGTCGAGGTGGAATGGATGCCCTTCGAGCTTCGCCCAAGCCCGGCCGAACCGCTGGACCCATGGAACGACCCGCCGAAATTGAGGATGTTCCAGCAATCCATCGCTCCTTATGCTCAGCAGATGGGGATCGATATGAAGCTGCCGCGGGTTTCCCCGCATCCTTACACCCACCTGGCGTTCGAAGGGTATCAATACGCCAAGGAGCACGGCAAAGGAAACGAGTACAACCACCGGCTGTTCCGGGCCTTCTTCCAAGAGGAGCAAAATATCGGGGACCCGGACGTGCTGGCGAAGCTGGCCGGGGAAATCGGACTGGACGCCGCCGAGTACCGGGAAGCGTTGGAAACGCGGAAATACAAGGAAGCTCATCAGCAAGCGCTGAATCATGCATACCAGGAAGCGGGCATCACGGCCGTCCCTACGTTTTTTATCGGCAATAAGGTGCTGAGAGGCGTAGCGAACCGGGAGACGCTGGAGCAGGTGATTGCCGAGGAGCTGGCGGGTCAAGCCGGCAAGGCCGCCGAGGGGCTATCCTGCACCGTGGATGGAGAATGCGATTAACCGCGATAATAATTGATCGCCATAATATTTTATAGGACGAAAGGATGGATGAACGATGAAAATTGCATTGGTTGGAGCAACGGGAACGATCGGACAGCGGATATTGGAGGAAGCCTTGAGCCGGGGGCATCAAGTGACGGCGATCGTGCGCGACCCGTCTCGCGTGACAAAGCAGAACGAGAACCTGAAGGTTGTAGCAGGAGATGTAACCAACGTGGATAGTCTCGCCGCAGCGGCAGCCGGTCACGACATCGTGATCAGCGCCTACGGTCCGGCGCACGGCCAAGAGGAGAAGCTGGTTCAGGCCGCCCAAGCGTTGGTCGATGCGGCGAAAAAGTCCGGCGTCAGCCGTCTGCTGACCGTCGGCGGCGCGGGTAGTCTGGAAGTGGCTCCGGGCGTGCAGCTGGTGGATACGCCGGAATTCCCTGCCGAATGGAAGGGAATCGCACTGGCGCATCGGGATGCACTGGAGGTATACCGCAGCTCCGAGCTGGATTGGACGAACCTGAGCCCGGCCGCATTAATTCAACCGGGAGAAAAAACCGGCCAATACCGCACGGAAGAAAACCGGCTCGTAACGGATGCCGAAGGGAACAGCCGCATCTCGGCCGAGGACTACGCCGTTGCTATGCTGGACGAGGCAGAGCGTCCGCGCTTCTCCCGCAAACGGTTTACGGTCGGCTATTAATTGAATCGGGCTTCCGATTCCGAACAAAAGGCGATTCGCCGCGATGATTTTCATCGTGGGCGGCTCGCCTTTTTTTTGGCGTTCCCGATCAAAAAAATTTCACAAACGATTGCCTTTAGTGTATAATGGGTAAATAATTTAATTGTTTATTATTAAATTATTTCGTGTTTTAATGGTTTTGTCTCAAAAACGATCTTGTCATCGAGGGGAACTGCCATGAAACGAAAGGGGTGTTTCTTATGAAGGAAGACCATCAATTGAAAACCGAACTGGCCCGCACGTTCCGGAAGGTCGTCAAAGAGATGTCGTTCCTGTGGAGCCGGCATATCGACAAGTCGCTCTCGATGACCCAGTTTATGGTGCTCCGGCAGCTGCGCGGAGGGCCGCAGAAGGTATCCGACTTGGCCGAGGCACTCGAGCTGACGTCCGGTGCCATTACCGCCAAAGCCGATAAATTGGTAGAGAAGGGGTATGCTAAGCGGTATCGGGGAGAAGACGACCGGCGGGTCGTCTATCTGGAGATGACGGAACGGGGCTTGAGCGAGCTGAGAGCGCTCGGAGAGCAGCAGACGGAGCTGGTCGAATCGTTGTTCGCCGGGTTGTCGGAGGAGGAGATCCGGCAGCATCTTCGGTTCTTTAACCGGATGCTGAACAACATGGAACAATTGGGAGAGGAGTAAGATCGGAACGTGGAGCATTTATCGTATAAACGCAAACTAACGATTATGATCGCCATTATTGCGGCGATGTTCTTTTCAGCCATTAACCAGACGATCGTCGGCACGGCCCTGCCGCGAATTATCGCCAAGCTCGGCGGGATGGACTACTATACCTGGGTCATCACGATTTATTTGCTTACCTCGACGATTGCGACGGTGCTGGTCGGCAAGCTGTCCGACATTTACGGGCGGAAGCCGTTTATTTTAACGGGGATCGTCTTTTTTATGATCGGCGCGTTCATGGCGGGGACGTTCGCGGATATTTTTTTATTGATTTTGTACAGGGGGATGCTGGGGGTGGTTCTTTTAAACAACTTCGTGGACACGAGATTCCTTAGCAGCTCGTTTTTCGTTTTTTG
>NZ_JTHN01000345.1 GCF_001399685.1 Paenibacillus sp. A3 | reverse complement strand
GCGCTATCGATGGAAGCGGGCGTTGAGGCCGCACATCGGCTGGCCGGCATGAACCCGCGTCCGACGGCGGTGCTGGCGGGCACGCATCAGACGGCGGCGGGGCTTGTCGCCGAAGCGCGCAAACTCGGGCTTCGCGTACCGGACGATTTGGCGGTGATCGGCTTCGATAACCATATGCTCGGCCAGTTGCTCGACATTACTGCGGTGGAGCAGTCGAACAAGGATGTGGGCCGCGCTGCTTTTCAAATGCTGCATCGCTATATTGCGGAAGAACGGTATGAGGCGGAGAAACAGGAGCTGCCGGTCCGGCTGGTGGAGCGGTCGACGGTCTAGTCCGATCGAGGAGATGTAGCGTTACGTCTGGCCATTCATTCTTGGAGCAGCTGGTGCATTACTGGCGTGTTCCGGACACGAAGGCAGCGGCGACGGTAACAGCTCAAGGACATAAAAAAGGAAATAACCACTGAGATGCTACTAGTGGTCATTTCCTTTAAGATTTATCTGAAACTGTAGAAATCTATGTTAGAATAAGCCTTGATTGCATCTAAAAGGGGATACGCTTGTCTTTCGTTAGAGTGACCTGCAAGTTTAAAATCTTTATTCGTTGAATCGTACTCAGTTATGATCATTACATGTGTCGCTACAGTTATCCAACCGGAAAGACCTTTAGAAAATATTACCAAATCACCTCTGTAGATACTTCTATTATAAAATTCTGCGTGTTTTTCTTCATAATTTTCACGAGAAGTACCCGCAACGTATTTTCCTCTCCAGTACGAATAGAATTCTTTAACGCTTGTCCACGGACTTGGATCTGAAAGGCTCCAACTATAGTTCAATTGATCTGCACTCTCAGGAACTAAATAAGTACTGTTTTTTTTGTAGATATACCAATTTCCTGTCATGGCCAAACCGCCTTTTAACAGGGCTTGTGAAACAAAATTCGTGCAATCGCTCCCCCATTTTGTAAATGCCGGGAAATCAGTACTGTATCTGTTATAGTTATTGTATGCCCATTCGGCTGCCGTAGTTGCGTTGAAACTTGAGTTTAAGGTAGCTGCTGGATTTTGAGCTGTTGAAGTAGATACACCTTTCTTTTTATCTTCTTCTGGTTGTGGTATCAATGTTTTACTTGGTTGAGGTCTGACAGCATTTAAAAATTGAATTGAAGCAATGTCTTTGGAATCTTTTGCATATCTTTCAATAAAATCTACTAAGACCTTTTGATCACTCGATTCTTTAACAGAAGAATAAATTTCTTTTATTTTATGCATCACATCTATCTTATCTTCTTTTTTCAGAGATGTAGCTTTTATCTGGACATCCGTATCCTTGGCTACTTGCGCAA
>NZ_JTHN01000344.1 GCF_001399685.1 Paenibacillus sp. A3 | reverse complement strand
TCCTTGGCTACTTGCGCAAGGATTTTTCCAACCTTTACATCTTCTTGGTAGTAGGTTGTCAGCGTTTTGTAAACTGTTTCATCATCTTCTGACAATGATGAATTTAAACTTTTCGATGTAATTCCATTTTCTTTATTGTATTGCTGGATGTAAGGATTGTTTTGAGTTTGCGACGCATGGACTTCAGTATTAAGTGCATTATTCTCGTTAGATGCGTAAGAGACTGGAATGATAGACGATGATACAGAAACAAGTGCGATCAACCCTGCAATAACCTTTTTTTTACTCAAAATACATCATCCTCCTTGAAAAATTTTTACAATTATAGTTTAATTAAACCATACTTTTATTTTTTGGGCAACATTAATTTGTAATAAATACTATATTATGGAATACAAATATTGTTACTTAAATGTATTATTTTGAAAACAAACGAAAAGGAGAGAAAAGATATGGTTAAATTTAAAAGAAAAAAAACTATTATACTTGGTATTATTTTATTCATTATTTTAGTACTCCATGTGACGGGCCCAATTCAACGTGTAACCGCACGGTTAACTTTATCAATTTATATAACTATGAAGTATAACGAAATGGGATTAAAATATAAAAAAATAGAGTATTCCTCACAATTTGGTGATTATATTGTTTCATACGAATCTAAAGAAGGTATTGTGTATAATTTCATGGTGACTCCAAAGTTTATGCCAGTTATTATTACGTTTGACCCTATTCATCCAGATGTATAGAAGGTATGACCATCAAGTTCTACAGCAAGTCAAAGCGATTTTGATTTCGTGGA
>NZ_JTHN01000343.1 GCF_001399685.1 Paenibacillus sp. A3 | reverse complement strand
ACGCCATCATCATCGCAAAGGTATGCTCACATGTCGTGACGGTATTGCCGTCTGGTGCATTGACCACCACAATTCCTAGGCTCGTCGCGGCGTCCAAATCAATATTATCAACGCCGACCCCCGCCCGGCCAATGACTTTCAGCTGGACACCGGCTTCCATGATGCGCCGAGTGACTTTTGTTTGGGAACGGACGAGCAACGCATCATACGAACCGATGATGGAAATAAGCTCTTCCTCGCTCAATCCCGTCTTTTTTGTGACCTCCACATCCACCGCACTCGTCAACTGCTGCAAGCCAAAATCACTAATTGGGTCTGATACCAAAACGTTAAACATTGGTTTTCCTCCAATCAAAAGTCAACTCTGCCTGTCTTGCCTTATCGGAATACCATGCTAGTATAGCAATAGTTGGATTGGTTATATATATCCAAAAATATTATTTTTGAGCAATCCAAAAGCAACTTGCCCCATAGGTGCTGAAATAAAAATATCCCCTCAAGTCAACTTTTTAAAAAGTTG
>NZ_JTHN01000342.1 GCF_001399685.1 Paenibacillus sp. A3 | reverse complement strand
TCTAAAGTCGGACGGCACGGTGGCGGTTGTGGGTTGTAATCGGTATGGCCAATGCAATGTAAGCGGCTGGCGCGACATAGCGGCGGCAGCGGCGGGTTACCTTCATACCATCGGTCTTACATCGGACGGCACGGTGGTTGCTGTGGGTCGAAATAATGAAGGCCAATGCAATGTAAGCGGCTGGCGCGGTATTGTAGCGATAGCGGCGGGTAGTAATCATACCATCGGCCTTAAATCGGACGGTACTGTGGCGGCTGTGGGTTGGAATAAGCATGGCCAATGCAATATAAGTGGCTGGCGCGATATTGTGGCGGTTGCGGCGGGTTGCACTCATACCGCCGGTCTTAAGTCGGACGGCACGGTGGTTGCTGTGGGTAATAATGAATATGGCCAATGCGATGTAAGCGGCTGGCGCGGCATCCAACTACCCGGCAATTAGTTTTCAATATTAATAATACATTGAAAGCCTTGCGCCGATCTCCCTCGCATGGCTTATGTTCTAACGTCATACCCGCTACGGTTATAACCACCTTATCAAAGAACGGTAGTTCAAAAATACAGCGACAAGTCTAGGACTTTATTTTCTCGTCCAAGACTGTCGCTGTTTCGATTTCTGGTGTCAGTCTAATACTAATTTCTATATAAGTTGAACTTTTAACATTCATAGCCGCGAGAATCGGGTAATGGTTTAGAAAAGGACCCGCCCGGAGGCGATAATCATGAATCGACGTGATGAAATTGAGAATCTGAATGAAGCCATGAGAGAAGCATCCAACAAACGCTTATACGAACGTTATTT
>NZ_JTHN01000341.1 GCF_001399685.1 Paenibacillus sp. A3 | reverse complement strand
TATCGACCGGTGCGCAGGCTGCGGCGCTGATCGACGTCGCTTCCGGGCGTCTGCTTTACAGCTCCAGGGGAGACAAACCGATGCGCATCGCCAGCCTGACCAAAATCATGACGGCGATTGTTGCGATTGAGCATGGACGTTTGAGCGACCGGGCGAAAGTAAGCAAGAACGCTTTTGGCAAAGAAGGGTCGTCCATTTACTTGAGGCTGAACGAGGAAATGAATCTCAAGGATCTGCTGTACGGTTTGATGCTCCGTTCCGGGAATGATGCGGCGATTACGATTGCCGAGCATGTGGGGGGCAGCGTGGAAGGCTTCGCCTTCTTGATGAACGAGAAGGCGAAAGTCGTCGGAATGACGAATTCCAGCTTCAAAAATCCTTCCGGTCTGGACGAGCAGGGGCATTATTCGACTGCGAACGATATGGCCAAGCTGACCGCTTATGCACTCAAAAATCCCGTGTTTCAGGAGATTGTGAAAACGAAAGTGAAGAAGGTACCGAATCCGAACGAATCCTGGGATTACAGCTGGGTCAATAAAAATAAAATGCTTTCACTTTACGATGGGGCGGATGGGGTGAAAACCGGCTATACGAAGCTGGCGAAGCGGTGTCTTGTCTCTTCGGCGACCCGCGGCGGGCAGCAGC
>NZ_JTHN01000340.1 GCF_001399685.1 Paenibacillus sp. A3 | reverse complement strand
TCTCGTGGGCTCGGTGGTGCACTGGAAAAAGCTGTTGTAGTACGCCAGCTGCTCCATCTGCCTTGCCGCTGCCTGCGCCAGTTCCTTGCGCCCATAGCCGACATTGACGCACCACAATCCGCCGAACGCATCCAGCAACTGGTTGCCATCGGCATCCCACACGTACACGCCTTCACCGCGCGTCAGGATGCGCGTGCCCTTCTGCGCCAACGCCGCATTGTCGTTGAACGGATGCAGATGATGGGCGGCGTCGAGCTGCTGCAACGCCTTGAGCACCGAAGGATCCACGACCTGCTCCGCGCATGAGGAGTTATCAGCATACCCAGGCCCTGTTGCCGGACCGTGGATGGCTTTGCAGATCGCCCGGCCAATCCCTTGCACGCCTGGCAAACAGTTAGGCCTCGAGAACTTCAACTGCCGCTAATGTCGCCCTCATCCGCCCTTCGGGCACCCTCTCCCGACGGGAGAAGGAAACCGCTCGGCACGGGTCTCAATCACGCAGCTCACACATTCAACAGCAGGAACTCCCGTTCCCACGAACTGATGACCCGGAAAAACGTCTCGTACTCCTTCCGCTTCACCGAGATGTACGCACGCACGAACCGCCGCCCCAACATCTCCTGCAACGCAT
>NZ_JTHN01000034.1 GCF_001399685.1 Paenibacillus sp. A3 | reverse complement strand
TGCTGTTCGACGAGCCGACCTCCGCACTGGACCCGGAGACGGTCGGCGAGGTGCTGCAGGTGATGCGCACCTTGGCCAAGGAAGGCATGACCATGGTCATCGTCACGCACGAGATGGGCTTCGCCCGGGACGTCGCGGACCGCGTCGTCGTGATGGACGGCGGCGTCATTATCGAGGAAGGCAAGCCGTCCGAAATTTTCACGAAGCCGACGCATCCGCGCACCCAAATGTTCCTGAGCCAAGTGCTCGAAAGCAAGTAAGGAAGCGCGTAAAATCGCACGAAGGAGAAAAAAACCGTCATGCACAAATTCACTCATCTGCAGCGGCCCGGCGTAGTGTTTACTCCGGGCGCAGGCGACCCGCATGTGACCCGGCTCTGCGACTGGATTACGGAATGGGACGGGCTGCGCCCGCTCGACGCCGCAATCGTCGGGGCTCCCCTGTCGAAAAGCTCGATCAGCTTCTCGGGCGCCCATCTGCACCCCGCTACGCTAAGACAACTGTTCAACGCCTTTACGACGTATAACTTCGAAGCGGATCTGGACCTGAGCAGCTTGCAAGTCGGCGACCTCGGAGACGTTGGCATGCACGTCACCGACATCCCGCAGTGCCACCGCAATATCGAACAGGCGTTTCAAGAAATTTCGCAGCAGCTCCCCTCTACGATTCCGTGTCTGGTGGGCGGCGACCACTCGATTACATTCCCGGCGCTGACGGGCATTCAGAGCGTACGCAAAGAGCGCATCGGGCTGATCCAGTTCGACGCCCATCTCGATGTTCGGGATACGGCCTATGGCGGCAGATCGAACGGAACGCCCATCCGCAGTTTGGTGGAAAACAGTGTCATCCGAGGCGAGGATATCGTGAATATCGGGTTGCGCAGCTTCGCCAATTCCAAGGCGTACCGCGACTTCGCCGAGCAGCAGGGCATTACGCTTTATACGACAAGGCAGGTCCGGGAAGAAGGCATCAAGCCGATTCTGGAACGGACGATTCGCGAGCTTGCCGCCAAAACGGATTCCGTCTACGTCACGTTCGATATCGACGTGCTCGACCAAGCCGACGTCCCCGGCGTACCGGCGATCGGGCCCGGTGGTCTCTCACCGGTAGACCTGTTCACCTGCGCCGAGATGCTTGGGGAATGGAACCGCGTCATCGGCATGGACATGGTCTGTGTGGACCCGAGCCGGGATACGCGCGACCGGACGTCGCGCATAAGCCTCCACGTCCTGCTGTACTTCTTGACCGGACTCGCCAGACGACGGCTCGCGTTCGCTTAATGCAGGCGTTAAACGGGACCTGCTGCCGTGACAGCAGGTCTTTTTGTCATAATGATAGAATATATAAGTTTTCAGCGAAGCTGAACCGTTTTATCATTTCACCGACAAGAAGCTTTTCTTATAGGCTTGATTTGCCTTGCATATAGTTGTCGTGCGCCTGCTTGACCCAATCGAACAAATAAGCGCTGCCTCCGTGATCGGGGTGCAGCTTTTTCATTAACGTCCGGTAGCGCTGCTTCAGTTCCTTGGGCGAGGCATCGTCCGCAGCGCCGATTAGCGTCGAAAAGGACACCGGCCCCCTGCTGGGCCCCGCCGTTCTTGCGGACTCCCTAGCAGAGTCCGACGAGCTGTCCCCGTAATGCCGGTTATACGACCTTTTCTCGTCCGATGCTTGCCGGTACAGCTCCTGAAATTCGGCTTCCAGCCTGTCGAGATACGGCGCCAGCTCCTCTTCCGTCCCGGGCCATTCCCCTGCCCAGAATTCGTGCTCAAACTGCTCGTAGATCGCGTCGAAGCGCTCCATCCAATCGTTCAGCATGACCATCGAAGCTTTGATCTTCTCCGTGAGACGGAAAATCCGGATCACCTGATGCACCGCCCACTCGGGCATGTTCCGGGCAAAGGCGTGCAGCGCCCTGCTCATATATTTGTCGGGCAAGCGGGCATCCTCCCAAAACTCAAGCAAGGCCTGCTGCCGCTCATGGCTTAGCTTCTTTCCGATCTGTACGGCCATCGGAAGGCTAACGGCGCCTTTGTTCAGCTCCGCTTTCCAGCTTTCCGTCAAATTCATCAGCGCAGCCACGACCGGAATCAACCGGTCGTCCGTCACCGTAATGGTCTCTGGGTCGGGGCGGCGCTTCATCGTATCGTCCATTCGCTGCCCTCCTCTTCCGCTTCCAAGTCTAGGCCCGGCCCGAGTTGATCATATACTGGCACTTCCGCCCGCCTTCGGCCATGCATTCCGTGCGCACAACGGGTACGGCAAGCAATGCTTGAAACAGCGACAGCTCGCATTGGCAAGCCTGCCGGTAGCGGACGGCCACCTGATAGATCGGACAGTTCGCTTCCTCGAAGACGATCGTTCCGTCCCCTCTCTTTTCTACCTTAACCATATACCCTTCCTGCTCTTGCAGCCGGGCCATCCGCTCCACCCGCTCCTCCAAATCCAGACCTTGAAACGAATCCTCGTGCTTCCGCAGCCATTTCTCTTTCCGCCTGTCGAACAAGCGGCTAACTTGGCTCGCCCCGAATTTATCCTTCACTTCGTCGATCAAATCGTTGACTAACGCGTCGTAGCCGTTCGCAAACAAAGCGCCCGCCTTTTCCGTAAGGCTGTATAAATAAGCCGGTCTCCCGGCGCTTTGGCGTTGAATATTCGTCTGCACGTATTGATCCTTTTGCAGTTCGTGAATATGGCGCCGAACGGCTACCCCCGATATGCCTAGCTGCTCCGCCGCTTCCTGAATGCTGATTTTGCCCCGCTTCTTTAACAAGATGAGAAGCGCTCTGCGGGTCGAGCGATCCTCTTGATATAAACTTTGAATGTTCACGGTTCGTTTACACCTGCCTGTCTTTATTCATTTTGACCTCCGGGCGATTCCATTATTCCCCATTATATACTTATTGGAATAGTTTTGTACATGGAAAACTTTTTTGCCTATAGGAAAATTCCAGCATTCCATTGTCGCCTGGAAATACACCTCGCTATAATAGAAACAACGCTTAGTAAAAAAACGGGTGATTGCTGTTGGAACCGGTCCTCTTAAACACAAAACTGCATAGACCTCCCCTTCCGGCAGCCCTTGTGCCGCGTCCCCGCTTGACGATGCGGCTTCTAGAAGGCTTGCAGCACAAAGCGACCTTCATTACGGCCCCTGCGGGCTACGGAAAGTCCACGCTGGCGGGCGCGTGGGTTCAGCAGACCGGACTTCCTGTCGGATGGCTGTCGCTGGATGCGGGAGACAACGATATTTCCCGGTTCTGGCATTACGCCGCCTCGGCGATCGACCGGGTCTGCCAAGGCTTCGTGCAGCGGGTCACTCCGCACTTGGAGTCGCTGACTCCGGGAAGCTACGAGCCCTTCCTTGTGCCGTTTCTCAACGAGCTGAACGGAATGCAGGGCCAGTTGGCATTCGTCCTGGACGATTATCACGTCATTCGCGATCCGAACATCCACGCTTCGCTGGCTTTTCTCCTCGATTATTTGCCTGCTCATGTTCATCTTTATGTCACGAGCCGGGAGGAGGTGCCCTTCGGCAAAGCGCGGCAGTTCAGCCGCGGGTGGGCTGTGCAGCTCGATGCCGACGACCTGCGGTTCGATGCGCAGGAGGCGGCGGAGCTGCTCCGTTTGCAGGAGGGCATGGGCGACTGCCCGCAAGGGCAGCTCGAGCTGCTTGTCCGGCGGACGGAGGGCTGGGCGACAGGCTTGAAGCTGGCGGCTCTCTCTATGGGCAAAACGAAGCCGGAGCCTTTCATGCAGGATTTGTCGGGAGACAGCAGCCGGATCGGGCAATATTTGCTTGAGGAAGTGTTCGAATCGCTGGAGCCTTCCGCGCAAGCTTTCTTGACCAAATGCTCCATTCTCCAGCGGCTGTGCGGGCCGCTATGCCAAGCGGTTTCGGGGGACGCCGACAGCCGGACCAAGCTGGAGCAATTCGCCCGCGCGGGACTGTTTCTAATACCGCTGGACGCGCACAAGGAATGGTTTCGTTTCCACCAGCTGTTCGCCGATTTTCTCCAGCGGCGGTGGCTAGAGCGGGAGCCGGGCGAAGTCCGGGAGGCGTACAAGGCGGCGGCTTCTTGGTGCGCAGAGCATGGCTTCAAAGAGGATGCCGTGGACTATTACTTGGCGGGGCGGCATTTTTCCGAAGCGATCGGGCTGCTGGAGCAAATGAAAGCGATCATGGTCAAAAGAGAATTTTCGACCCTGCGCCACTGGCTGTCGCTCATTCCGGTAGCTATCCTGTGGGAGCACCGCTACTTGTATTTTTCGTATATTTTATCGCTGCTATGGGATAATGAGCCTTTGCTGGCCGAGAGCTATTTGCAGTCCGCAGAAGAGCGGTTTCGGGCTTCCTCCGGGGCTTGGACGCAAGAGGAGCGGCATCGTTTTCTGGGGAACCTGTACTATTTGAGAAACTCGAAAGCCACCCAATACGATATCGATGTCGTCAAAGGGCTGGAATATATCCGTTTGTCTCTCCGGTACAGTCCGGAGGGCCCGGACCTGCTGCTTGCCCCGCCCCATATGCCGCTGTCTCCCTCGATCTTCCGATCGTACAACGGCAAGCGCGGAAAGCATTTGCCGCGGGAAGTGGCGGACCCTTTCTTCCGGAGCATGATCGAATTTCTAACGCCGACGGGCGTGCACGATACCGCGCTCGTCTGCTACGGCGAGCTGCTTTACGAGCGCAATGAGCTGGAAGAAGCGGAGGAGCATTTTAAGCTGGGGCTGCAGGAGAACGTGCACAGCCGGCACCAGCCGGAAAAGGTGTACTTGCCCGCTTATCTGTATTTGTCGCGGATCTCCAGGGCCAGAGGAGACCGGCAAGGCGCGGAGCAATGGCTTGAAGCCGCCGGCAAAAAGGCGGCCGACAACCGGGCCGCCGGCGTGCTGCTATTCGTCGAGGCGGAGATGGCCGGGCTGCGGCTGGAGCTGGGCGATGCTTCCGCGGCGATAAAGTGGAAGAACAAGTACGCGCTTGGGGCGCACGACCCGGTCTCTATTTTTCAACTGTTTCCTTATTCGTTCCTGGTCCGGGTCTTGATGGGCGAAGAGCGTTATGAGGAGGCGTGGGCGCTGTCCGATAGGCTGCTTGCGATGGCCGTTAAGGGGCATCGGCCTATGGATGCCTTGGAGCTTCAAGTGCTGCAGGCGCTGCTTGGGCACAAGCTCGGCAAGACGGAAATGGCCGTCTTAACGTTGGAACAGGCTCTGAAATACGCCGAGCCGGACGAATATATCCGCGTGTTCGCAGACCGTGGCAAGCCGGTCGCCGAGCTGCTGATGGCGTATATCCGCATGCGGCGCAAGGGTCATGTGCGGGAAAACGAGGGGCCGTCCCTCCATTTCGTCCAACGGGTGCTTTCCTGCTTCGGCGAAACGGCGCCGGGAACCGGCAAATCTGCGGACGGATTTGACCGGCTGGAGCGGCTGCTGACGAAGCGGGAGCTGGCCATTTTTCGCTGTATGATGGAGGGCATGGATAATCAAGCGATTGCGGATGCGTTAACGATCGGGATGGGCACGCTGAAGACGCATGTCAACCATATTTACGGCAAGCTTCAAGTCAAGAACCGGATCGAAGCGATCCGCCGCGGCAAGGAAATGCTGGAATAGATCCACCCATAAAATCTAACCTCGTCTATAACCGGGGTTAGATTTTATTTTGGGCTGAATCCGCTATGCTTTAACGTGGATAAGAAAGCTAACGGAAGGAGCACCAGGATGATGCAAAGCACAGGAGTTGGCCGGATGATAGAGGCGGCAGCCGAAGAAAAAAACGTTTCGCTGCGGCACAGAGAGGAGAATTCATGCGAACGATGAAATGGCGAAAGACGCTTCGCGCGGCTCTGCTTTTTGTTGTGCTGCTGCCCTCCGTTCCCGGCGGGCAAACGAACGCGTCTGCGGGCTTGGCGTTTTCCCCGGTTAAAGGGAAACATGTCGCCGCAGGATTGTTCCATTCATTCGCCATAAAATCGGACAGAACCGCGGTCGCTTGGGGAAATAGCTGGACTAGCTATTCGCGGGTACCCGAAGGCCTGAACGACGTCGTGGCGATCGAAGGCGGCGCGTCGCATTCGCTGGCGTTGAAAGCCGACGGGACCGTCGTCGCTTGGGGTGAAAACTTTCACGGGCAAGTCAACGTGCCGCCAGGATTAAACAAAGCGACGGCGATCGCGGCGGGAGTATCCCATTCGCTGTCCGTGAAAGAGGACCGGACCGTCGTCGCCTGGGGGGATAACGGAAACGGGCAAGCGAATGTGCCGCCCGGACTGAACGATGTGATCGCGGTCGCGGGAGGACTGTCCCATTCGCTGTCCTTGAAGGGTGACGGCTCCGTCGTCGCCTGGGGAAACAACGATTTCGGGCAAACCGACGTGCCGTCCGGGTTAAACCGAGTGACGGCGATTGCTACGAAATTTTATCATTCGCTGGCGTTGAAGGCAGACGGTACCGTCATCGCATGGGGATTGAACGACAGCCGCCAAACGGATGTACCGCCCGGGCTGAATGGGGCTTGGCGATTGCGGCGGGAAGGACCCATTCGCTGGCGCTCAAATCGGATGGGACCGTCGTCGCTTGGGGAGGAAACGTGTTTGGGCAAAGCAGCGTGCCGCCGGGACTGAACGGAGTCGTAGCGATCGCTGCAGGCCAATATCATTCGCTCGCTTTAAAATCGGACGGCACGGTCGTCGGCTGGGGGTGGAATTCAGTGGGGCAGACGAAAGTGCCGGGCAGCGCAGACCTGAGGGGGTTAGCTTTGCAGGAGGGCCCTATCAACCCGCCGTTCCAGCCTTCGGTCACGGAATATACGTACGCCTATGTCGGGCCATCCGTTTCCAGAGTACACCTGACGGCGACGCTTGCCGATTCAACCAACGGGGCTTTATATATCAATGAAGAATTGCAATCCAGCGGCGGTGAGACGGCTGTTCCCGTAACCGGGGCATCGACCGACATACCGGTTCGTGTCGAGCCTTTTCTTTTGCCGGGAAAAACCTACACGATCCGGATTCTGAAAGATGCCACGGCCCCCGTTGTAACATTCAGCCCGAACGGTAACGATTCATCGGCGAAGTCGGCTGCGGTCATGGTGACGGTTGAAGATACGGAGTGCGGTGTCGCTCCCGCTTCTCTTCAATACGCTTGGACGCCGTCCATGGCCGCCCCTGCCAACGGCTGGGCGCCTTTCACAAACGGAGATACGCTGAAACAGGCAGGCGGGGACGGCAAATGGTATTTGCACGTTCGCGCTGCCGACCGGGCCGGGAATACGGCCGATCGGATCGCGGGTCCTTTCCTTCTCGATAACACGGCCCCTGAGATCGTCATGAACGGCAGCAATCCGATATATGTCCCGGTAGGCAAGCCTTATATGGAACCGGGCGCTACGGCGAAGGACGCGATCGACGGCGATCTCCCGGCTGCTTCTATTGTGACGTCGGGAAAAGTGGATACCGCCAGTCCGGGAGCGTACGGGGTTCGCTATCGCGCCACCGACCGTGCAGGGAACGCCTCCACTGTTACCCGCAGCGTGTATGTCAAAAGCGGGCCGGCCATTTATTTGAAGGGGCCCGGCACGATGACCGTCGAAGCAAACGGTATGTTTACGGACCCCGGCGCAACGGCAGTAGACGTGCTGGATAATGACATTAGCCCGTCGATTACCGTAACGGGAACCGTAGATACCAGCCGCCTGGGCGTCTATCGGCTCGATTATAACGCAACGGACCGTTTCCAGCATGCAGCGCCAACCGTGACGCGCACCGTCTACGTGAAGGATACGAAACCGCCCGTTTTAACGCTGCTGGGTGACAATCCGCTGATCGTTGGGGTCGGCGGTTCCTTCAACGATCCCGGTGCAAAGGCGCAGGATGGCTATGACGGCGACGTTTCTTCCTCGATCACCGTTAAGGGAACCGCAGATACTGGCCGTTCGGGTTCCTATACGTTGGAGTACCATGCGATGGACCGCTCGCTTAATGAAGCTGTACCGGTAACCCGGGCGGTCGTTGTCGTCGCTCCCCCGGTGATTACCCTGCTGGGCCCGTCTACGATGAGCATGAAGGCAGGTGAATCCTTCACCGATCCCGGAGCTCAGGCGAAGGATGCTTACTATGGAGACCTTTCCGGTCAAATAACGGTAACCGGAGCCGTGAACACGCACACACCCGGCGTCTATACGCTGCGTTACAACGTCCAAAACCCGACCGGCCTTGCCGCAGCCGAGGCGACTCGAACCGTCACAGTCGTTGGCGCAAGCGAATCCGGACACTCGGGAGATTCCGGCAGTTCCGGCGATTCCGGCGGTTCAATGTCACCCGTTCCGTCTGCACCTAAGAAGCAATCAACAATAACGGCAACCGTCAGAATCAACGGCAAAGAGACGGACGTAAAGGCGGCAAAAGAAGCGTCCAGCGAAGGCCAATCCATTCTGCGAGTCACCTTGCCTGGAGAGCCATTGACAGCAGCATTTGCAGCCAAGCCGGAGGTTGTCATTCAAGTTATGAACAACAAGCCGGTCATCAAGGCGGAATTGCCCGCGGCGCCGCTTCTGGAGGCGTTAGCCAAACAACCGGGCGCACTCGTGCAAATCAAGGCAGCAGGAGCAAGCTACAGTCTTCCGCTCAGCCTGTTGGCGAATGAACCGAAGGATGCGATCATCACCATCGCGATAGCAAAAGCATCCGATGCAACAAGCGCCGCCGTCAATGCCGCAGTGCAAAGGCAAGGCGCACAGCCGCTGCTTGATAACCCGGTTCGTTTCTCAGTACTTTCCAACGGGAAGGAAATCACGGATTTCGACGGAAGCTACACGGTCCGAACATTGTCCCTGCACTCCGCCGCGGACCCGGGCAAAGCAACGGCAGTTTGGGTAGACGCGTTCAATCAGGTGCATTTTATCCCGTCCGTATTTGCAAGTCATGGCGGATCGAACATGGCAACCATCTTCTCTCCGCGTAACGGTATGGTGACGGTTATTCGATCGAATCAATCGTTCGCGGACTTGAGAGGACATTGGGCGCAACCGGATATCGAGCGGCTGGCGAACAAACGCATTGCCGAAGGGGTGACCGCGGATGCGTTTGTCCCGGACGCCCCAATTACCCGCGCCGAATTCGCGTCTCTGCTGGTGCGTTCGCTCGGGCTCGCCGAAGAAAAGAAAGCCCTCCCGTTTACGGATATCGAGACCACGGATTGGTATGCCGGAACAGTCGGAATAGCGCAAAAAGCGGGATGGATCAACGGATACGAAGACGGAACCTTCCGGCCGAACGAAACCATTACCCGCGTGCAAATGGCGGCCATGATCGCGCGGGCTCTGAAATTCGCCGTGAAAGCTCCACAAACGAACGTAGCAACACTTGATCGGTTCGACGACGCTTCGGACATAGCAGACTGGAGCAAGGAAGCCATAGCTCAACTTCATATGGCCGGGATTATCCAAGGATTGACCGAAACGACCTTCGGTCCCGAGGAGCGGGCCACCCGCGCTCAAAGCGCCGTCATGTTGAAACGAATGCTGCAATATTTGCATTTTATCAACGAATAACGTTCCACGAATGGCTTTCGCCGTCCTCATGACGGTGAAGGCCATTTTTTATCTGGCGATTGGGAAACAACCTCGGGAAATGGTAAAATATGTGGAACCTATCATTCTATCAACCATAAGGGGATCGGGGCATGAGCCGAAGAAGACTGCAGATTGGCATGTGGAATGCATTCAGCGAAGAGGATATGGAACGTTTCGGTTCCGATGCGATTGGCGGCATTGAAATTTGCCAGTATCGCGATAACGAAAGCTTATTGTATACAACGAAAATCTGTAAAGAGAAGGGTCTTTCCTTTGGCATTCATACGCCGGTTTTCGGAGGACAGCCGTACAGGCTCCCGCGGATCACATCCATAGACCGCGCGGAGCGGGAAGAAGCCTCGCGCCGCGTAGAACGCGAAGTCCGTACAGCAGCGGAATATGGCGTCGATTATATTTTGTTCCATTATCCTTTTGTGCCGATATTCCCGTTGGAAACGAAGCATCTTTACTCCAACATGCCGAAGCCGGGCGAACGCTATGATGCCAATCAGATCGATGCGGCTCAGCTTAGGGAAATCTCCCTTCGATTGTTCGATACGCTTTGCGAGCTTCAACACCGCTATGGGCAGCGTATCGTACTAGAGCACGATTTTTGGGGAGAGCATGAGGAGCTGCTTACGACGATGTTCCGGGAGCATCCGGAGATTGGGCTGGTCGTGGATACGTCCCGGCTGGATATTTCCGCAAGAGCATTTCACAATGTCGAGCCGATGCGCTGGCTCGATGCCGTAGCGCCGTATGTTTATTTGGTCCATTACAGCAACGTCCGGTACGAAACGGACCGGTTCATACATCATCTTCCCGTTCTGCCGGAGCAAGACGATGACGACCGCTTCGGGAACGCCTACGCCTATCTCGCCCATTTAGCGCAGCGGAACGAACGGTTTCACGTGACCTTCGAGCATCACGCGAATCTCATCGACCGCAATCGGTTGCTGGAGCTTTATGCCCGAACGGAACGGCTGTTACATCCCGCTCTAAAAGAGTCTGATCCGGCCTAAGCGGATAAATGCACAAACGGTTTTGCTCCCCCTTGACCTTCACGTAACGGAAAGGTGTACGCTATCGGTGCAACGTCATTCGATGAAGGAGAGGTACTTATGCCGAATCATGATCAAATTTATGCCGAGCAAGCCGGGCGTTACCACCGCTTAATCAGCAAGCAACCCGAATTGGCGCACATCGTGCAATCCATCAAACCTTTCGCAGATCTCGACATTGTCGATCTGGGCGCAGGAAGCGGCAGGCTGTCGTCCGTGTTGATCGGACAAGCGCGGTCGCTGACGGCAACCGATGCCTCCGCCGCGATGCTGGACGTCTTGAAGGAGCGCATCGCCGAAGCGGACCGTCCCCGCCTGCGTACGGTCGTCGCGGATCACCGCGAGCTGCCCTTGCCGGACGCCAGCGCGGACTTGATCGTTTCCGGTTGGAGTCTGGGTTACCTAGCAAGCAGCAACGATCCGATGTGGTCGTCCAACCTGGAGCGCATCCTGCAGGAAATCAACCGGATGCTTCGTCCCGGCGGAACCTTCATCATCTTCGAAACGATGGGCACAGGCTTCGAAACGCCGAATCCGCCCGATTTTCTCTTAAACTATTATGCGGCTTTGGAGCGGCAGTATGGCTTTACCCACCAATGGATTCGCTCGGATTATACATTCGAGAGCCTGAATGAAGCGGAAGAACTAACCCGCTTTTTCTTCGGCGATGAACTGGCCTCCCAAGTCGCCGCAAAAGGCTGGACGACCGTTCCCGAATGCGCCGGCATCTGGTACAAGCATTATTAAGCGGCTCCCGGCAAGACAAAGAGGCTGTTCTCCCCGAGAAGTAACCTTCTCGGACAGACAGCCTCTTCTTAGTTAGCAACGACCTACAGCCCTAAAATCGCATCGATCATCGGCTTCGTCTCCCCGCCCGGGTACAGCAGGTAGAGCAAAATGTACACGGCCACACCCGTCGGCGCCGTCAGCAGCCACATGACTGCCGTCCAACGGCCGATTTTGCGGTGCTTGGCAAACCTCTTATTGAACGCATGCAGCAGCGTTACAATCCCGAAAACACCTGCGAGCGTTGCGAGCGTAATATGGAAAAACAAAAACAGATGATAAGCCAGCTTCAAGTTCTCCGGCCCGCCGAAAGACGTATTGCCGACAAAGATCGTCCGGCTGGCATAAATCAGAAAGAACGCCAGCGCAAATCCTGCGCCCCAGAGCATCAGCTTTTGGTGCGTTTCCCGGTTCCCCTTCACAATGTGGTACCAGCCGAACGCGACAAAGATAGCGCTTATTACAATAAAAGACGTACTGATCGTTGGCAAAATCGCTATTTTCACGTGTACCCCACCCGTTCACTTCGCAATAAACATTCCACATTGCCGATTAGGCACGATTGGCGCTCCCTGCCGGAAAATAAGGCTCATCGGGCAGCTCGTCGTCCTGCTTGCGCTCCCTCCGATACCAACGGAAGAAGGTAAAGCCCAAAGCCAAGCCGTATACAATCTCCTGCACGATCTTCATGATGACGCCGCCAAGCTGCTGATCGTCGAGCATCGGCAGCAGCAAGAGCTGCTCCGGAACGGCCGAATACATCGCATACATCGGATCCTTGGCGAAAATAATCAAAGCACAAGCCGGCGTCAGCAAAATCCCGTTCACAAAAATGTACGCCATCCGTTTCATCTCGGACATGCTGTTGTATTCCGGCAGCGGGCAAAACACCGGGAACCACATTTGGAACGCGGCCAGCAGGAAAAAGACTTTGTAAATGAACAACGCTGCGGCGTTGGCCATTAAAGCATCCATGATCATCGGTATGTGATACATAGAGAAAATGAAGTTAAACAGAAACAGCGACAGCAGCGGATTCGTCAAAAATCGCATGACCCGTTTGGCTGTCTCGCCTTTTAACGCGGGGCGCAGCAGCCACCCCGGCAGACCGAGCAGCAAACACGGCGGCATGACCAGATACAGAATCGACTGCTGGAACATATGGACGCTGAAAAAGTAGTGATGGCCGTAATAGGAAAGCGGGCTGCCTTCCGCCGCATACCACAAAGCCAGTCCGAGCCAGAACCACAGCTTTTGTTTCAATGCGACGGGTTCGCTATCCGCAAAGTCTTTACGCCAGCGGCCTACCGCAAGCGTATATAATACACCGACAACAATCAACAGCAGCAAAAAACCGGGGCTCCATAATGCAGCAAACGTAGGGCCGGTTTCGTGCCCTCCATGGGACATCGTAGGGTCCAAGACGATTATGCTCCTTTCCCAACCCGGTTCTTGCGCCGGGAATTGTGTCGAAACGGTGAAAATGTATGCCGTTACGCAAAAGAGAGGGGCTTACGTAACGCAGCCTCCTCTCCTCTATCCTACCACCAAACCCAATATACGGCCATGATGACCGCGGTTAATGCGATAAACGCGCCGAATGCCAATCCGACAATCGGGAAGAAGTGTCCCCGATCTTTCATGTGCATCCAATAGGCTAATTGGAAAATAATCTGAACAATCGCCAAGCCGACGATGAAGAACAAAATAAACGAACGGTCCAACCCGCCGTACAGCACGACAGCAAATGCCAGCATCGTGAGCACGATGGAGATAATGTACGATAAGTAGTGATTCTTCGGACCTTCCAAACGATGACGATCACCGGCAGACGACGAATGGTGTTGGTTGCTCATTTATGGACCCACCTTCCCCATCAGGTATACGACCGTGAAGATGAATACCCAAATGACGTCGATAAAGTGCCAGTATAACCCGGCGACGTAATATTTGGGCGCCGTGACGACAGTCAAGCCTTTTTTGAAGCCGTTGATAATCAAAAGCGAGATCCACAGAACACCGAAAGCAACGTGAGCGCCGTGAAAGCCTACCAACGTATAGAAGGAAGTAGCGAACGCGCTTTTCGAGAACGTATGACCTTCATTGACATAGTGTACGAACTCGTAAATTTCAAGGCCCAAGAAAGCTAGGCCAAGCAATACGGTAACGGCCATCCAAGCTTGAAGCTTTTGGAACTGATTGCGGTGCAGCGCCATCGTGGCGAAGACGCTGGTCAAAGAACTGGTAAGCAAGATGAACGTCGATATACCGACCAAGTCGAGCGAGAACAAATGCTGAGCTGTCGGGCCGTCCGGCACTTGGTTGCGAAGCGCGATGTAGGAGGCGAAGAGCGAACCGAACAGTACGCACTCGCCGCCAAGGAACAGCCAGAAGCCTAGAACTTTGTTTTTGCCTTCTAATGTTGCCGTTTCTGCGTGAGGTGGCAAAGCGCCGCCCGCTTCATGATGTGCTGCACTCATGCCTTCGCCCCCTTATCGTTTAACTCCTCCGGCTCGATATGGAAACCGTGATCATCATACACCGAACGGAAGAACATGCAGATTAACGTCATACCGATACCGAGGATACTGACAATATACGTGTGATACATAAATCCGTATCCTGCGATGAACAAACCGACGGACATCAGGAACGGCAGAATCGAAGGCGACGGCATATGAATCGAACCGATCGGTTCGGCCGGCGTCATTTCTTTGTTGCCTGCCATTTTTTCTTTCCAGAATGCATCATATCCGCGAACAAGCGGAGTTTGCTTGAAGTTGTACTCCGGCGGCGGCGAAGGAATCGTCCATTCCAGCGTACGAGCATCCCACGGATCTGCCGGGGCATCCATCGGTCTTCTCAAGGAAGCAAAGATGTTGATCAAGAAGATGATCGTACCGATCCCCATCAGGAATGCGCCGATGGTACTGACAAAGTTACCTTGCTCAAGTCCCACACCAGGTTGATACGTAAACACGCGGCGAGGCATGCCCATCAAGCCCAAGAAGTGCTGCGGGAAGAACGTCATATGGAACCCGATAAAGAAAGTCCAGAAATGAATTTTACCAAGCGTCTCGTTCAGCATGCGGCCGAACATTTTCGGCCACCAGTAGTACGAAGCCGCGAACAATCCGAGTACGAGACCGCCTACGATAACGTAGTGGAAGTGAGCTACGACAAAGTACGTGTCGTGGTATTGGAAGTCAGCTGCCGGTACGGCAAGCATAACCCCGGTAACTCCCCCCATAACGAACGTCGGGATAAATGCCGTTGCGAAAATGTTCGCTGTTGTGAACCGGATTTGTCCGCCCCACAGGGTGAACAGCCAGTTGAAGATTTTGACCCCGGTCGGAACCGCGATCGCCATCGTGGCGACCCCGAAGATCGCATCCCCGACGGGACCGATCCCTGTCGTAAACATATGGTGAGCCCAGACCATGAAGCCCAAGAACCCGATCAGCGCCGTAGCGAATACCATCGAGCTGTAACCGAACAAACGCTTTCTAGAGAACGTCGAAACGACGTCAGAGACGATACCGAAAGCCGGCAAGATCAAGATGTAAACTTCGGGGTGCCCGAAAATCCAGAAAAGGTGTTCCCAAAGTACCGGGTTACCGCCCTTGGCTACATCAAAGAATGCGCCGCTAAAAATCCGGTCGAACATCAATTCGACAAGCCCTACCGTAATGGCCGGGAAAGCGAACAAAATCAGCAAAGAAGTAATGAATGCAGTCCACGTAAACATCGGCATTCTCATGTAAGTCATGCCTGGCGCACGCATGTTGATGATCGTGACGAGGAAGTTAATCCCCCCGATCAGCGTACCGAGACCCGCGATCTGCAACCCGAGAACGTAGAAGTCTACACCCTTGAACACTCCGCTTGGATCAATAATGCCTGCAAGCGGCGGATAAGCCGTCCAACCCGCTGCCGGCGCACCGCCGAGAAACCACGACGTGTTCAGCAGCAAGCCGCCGAAGAAGAACAACCAGAAGCCCAGTGCGTTCACGAACGGGAACGCTACGTCGCGGGCTCCGATCTGAAGCGGTACGATCGCATTCATGAAAGCGAAGATGACCGGCATCGCCGCAAGGAAGATCATCGTCGTACCATGCATGGTTGTCAATTGGTTAAACGTATCTCCGAAAAAGATTTTCTGATCGGGGTAAAGCAGCTGAATCCGGATCAAGATGGCCTCAATGCCGCCCATCAGGAAGAAGATCCCGCCCGCGATCAAATATAAAATTCCGATCTTTTTATGGTCCACCGTGGTAAGCCAATCCATCAGCCCGGTGTACCGTTTTGCCGTGTGTCCGTGAGCCACCGTATAAACCTCCTTTTTCCGCGATGCTCGTTACTTTAATTTCAACGAATTCAAGTATTTGATTACTTCATTGATTTCGTCGTCCTTCAATCCGACAGTAGGCATCTTATTGCCCGGTTTCACCGATTGAGGATCGGCGATCCATTCCTTCAAACTTTGTTCGTTGTGCGGCAAAATGCCAGCAACGAGCTCACGGGAAGCAAAGCCGTTCAAGTTCGGACCCGCGCCGAGTCCCTGTGCGTTAACCGCGTGACAGGACAAACAGTTGTCTTTGAAGATCTGTTCGCCTCTCTTCGCATCGGCCGGAACGGAAGCAGGCGTTTTCATTTTGGCGACCCATTGATCGAAATCGGCTTGATCCATCGATTTCACTTTAAAGTCCATCAAGGAGTGAGAGGCTCCGCAAAGCTCCGCGCACTTTCCTTTGAAGACATCCACTTCGTCTGCTTGCAAGTAGTATACGTTGGTGTTGCCCGGGTTCGTGTCCATTTTACCGCCGAGCGACGGAACCCAGAAGGAGTGCTTCACATCGGAAGCGGTTAATTCGAAGGCGATCTTTTTGTTTGTCGGAATGACTAAGTCTTGGGCTGTTGCGATCCCCAACTCCGGATATTCGAATTGCCACCAGAAGGCGTGAGCCGTCACTTTTACGTGCAGCGCTTCTTTGTTGTCTCTGTGGTCTTCCAAAAGCTTAAAGGTGTACTGTACGGTAGGAACGGCCAAAATGAGGAGCAATACGATCGGAATAACCGTCCAAATAATCTCCAGCGTATGGCTTCCTTCCACCTGTTTCGGAATGATGTCTTTGTCGCCTTTTTTCTTTCTGAAGCGGACCAAGACATACAAATAAAGAACAAAAACGACCACGACAACCAGAAGCATGATCCCGAAGCTTAGCTTCATCAGGAACAGCTGATCTCTGGCGACCGGCCCCCTTGGCTTTAAGGCGGAAATCGTCTGGTCTCCACACCCCGTTAACAGCAACATCATCAACCCAAAAAGAGGGATGAATCGCCACAGATTTTGCCATCGAATCATCTTAATCAATCCCACCTTATAAAGCAAATATTTTTCGATCAAAATAGGTCATAACTTGTCAATGAACCTAATCACCATATTAACTATAAATTCGTACCTGTTTTTTGTCAATGAATCTGAAGAAGTTCACAAATTGTTCGGAACTCTCGAATTTGCTGGGATTAAGCGTTTTCGCCTCTACTTGGTTATTTCCATATAGAGGTGCTTTTATGCATCAATTGGACCTCGCTTTCCTGCGCATAAATCGTCCCCGATAATCAATCCTAAGAAGGAGATTTACAAAGGAGGGCACTCATGATGCGTTATTTCCGATGGATCGGTTCGGCGGCCGCCTTGGGCCTCGTCATGACGATGACCGGCTGCTTTTCATGGTACGACTACAACAGCGCCCAGAATTACGGCAGCAAGCGGGATATGCCGAGGCAAGACACGTCGCGCGCTTATCAAACTCAGCAGCAGTATGCCCCCGTTTCCCACAAAGTAACCAAACTGGAGATGAATCAACATTTGTCCGATCAAGTGGCCGCGATGGACGGGGTCAGCAGCGCGATCGTCATGATGGGCGATAACACCGCCTATGTCGCCATCACGATCGACAGCACCGCCAGCGGGACGCGGGGAGGCGACGTCGGCGGGACGGAAACCAACAGTTACGGATTGGTCAAAGGGTTGTACAACACGTACGGAGATCAAAGCGATTACGCTCCGCCCGACCAGTTGATCAGCGGCAGCAGCGGCGCGGAGACCGAAATGCACCATGAGCATTTGTCGCATTTGTTCAAGCAGAAGATTGCGGAAAAAATCCGCATAAATCAGCCGACGGTGCATGACGTCTACATTTCGGCGAACCGCATTGTCGTCAACGCGTTCAACCGGATGGCGCAGGATAGCTGGAGCGGAAGAAGTCTGGAGCCGTACCGCGCCCAATTCACGGAAATGATGGAGCGGACGTTCGGAACGGGCGTTACGATCCCGAATCAAGCGGAAGGGAACGGCCGGGAGTATTGAGCTTGAGTCCCGTCATCGCTTTAGCGGAAAGTAGGCTGCACCCGGCTTTTCAGCCCCGTGCAGTTTCTTTTTGCCGAAGGTTCCTGTAGAATTGCATTTATAATTGAAGGTTCTCTTAGAAGAATAATTCGAATTACGGGGAGATAATATAATGAAGAAAAATAATTTTGCCCTGCTCGGGATCGGGAGCGACTTGGCCGAGGCCATGCAAAAACATGGATATAACGAACCGACGCCGATCCAAAGCGAGGCGATCCCGGTTGCTCTTGCCGGTCACGATATCATCGCTCAAGCACAGACCGGGACGGGTAAAACGCTCGCTTTTGCGCTGCCGATTCTGGAAAACGTCAATCCCGGCAACCCCAATGTGCAGGCGCTGATCGTTACCCCGACCCGCGAGCTTGCCATTCAAATTACGGAAGAAATCAAACGCTGGGCTCCGCTCAAAGGCTTGCGCGTGCTGTCGGCTTACGGAGGTCAGGATGTCGAGCGCCAGATCCGCAAGCTGGAAGGAAATATACATATAATTGTAGCAACGCCCGGACGGCTCCTCGATCATCTGCGCCGGGAAACGGTCCAGCTTCATAAACTGTCTGTTCTCGTGCTGGACGAAGCGGATCAAATGCTCCATATGGGCTTCCTGCCGGAGGTCGTGGAGATTATTTCGGTTACCCCAAGCCGCAGGCAGACGCTTCTGTTCTCGGCTACGATGCCTCCGCGCATTCGTCAGCTGGCCAAAGAGTACATGCGGCAGCCGGTTGAGATCGAAGTGAAATCGAAACGCGTGACGCTGGACGAAATCGAGCAGG
>NZ_JTHN01000339.1 GCF_001399685.1 Paenibacillus sp. A3 | reverse complement strand
TCATTTTGGCGTCGTGCCGCAGGTGGCGGCGCAATATATCGCGTATTTTTTGTACACGTTCGAAGTCAACGTCCGGGCCGCCGCTGTACTCGGCCTGGTCGGCGCGGGCGGGATCGGGTTGACGCTCGACCGGACGCTGCAGCAGTTCCGTTATGACCGTTCGGCCCTTATCATCATTTTGACGCTGGCGATCGTGCTGCTGATCGATTACGTGAGCACGAAGATAAGGGAGAGGCTGTTATGAATCAGACGACGACCAAAAAACCGTTCCGCATCCGTTTCTGGCTCGTGGCCATCATTATATTGGCCATTTATCTCTGGTCTTTTCTCGGTATTAAATTCGAAGGCTTGACGGAAAACGCCGGCCGGGATTTCGCCACCATTCTCCGCGGTTTGTTCAATCCCGATTGGGGCTATGTCTACATGCCCGAAGGCGAGGACCTGATCCGGGGACTGCTCGACACGCTCGCCATTTCCATTATCGGCACGTTTATATCGGCGTTCCTGTGCGTGCCGTTTGCCTTCTGGGCGGCGAACAACATGAGCCGTTTCCGCTGGGTATCCGGCAGCGGCAAATTCATGCTGAGCTTTATCCGGACGTTCCCGGAAATCATCATGGCAATCATTTTCATCAAAGCGGTAGGCCCGGGCGCTTATGCCGGGGTGCTGGCGCTCGGCCTGCACTCGATCGGGATGCTCGGCAAGCTGTATTCGGAGGCGATCGAAAATCTCGATCTCGGGCCGACCGAGGCGCTGACCGCCTGCGGAGCCAATCGTTTGCAGGTGCTGTGGTTCGCCGTCATTCCGCAAGTGCTCCCG
>NZ_JTHN01000338.1 GCF_001399685.1 Paenibacillus sp. A3 | reverse complement strand
GAAAACAGATGTTTTGTTTGCCAAAAAGGGATAGAGAAAAAAGCCCTTTCCAACCCAAAGAAAAAACAAACCGGGCGTCAGAGATTTCCCAGGGATCTTTTCCCACCCTCCCTTCAGCACGGGAAGGAGGTGAAGCCAATGGTGGCTACCCAACAAAGGAAGCAAGTAGAAGTCCGGAAGCCATAAAGCCAAAAAAAAAACCAGTCCCGCATATCCCCCCATAATCCGTACGCCTGCCGTAACAATGAGGTAGCTCGGGATCAGAAACAAAATCATGATCATCGCATCCGGAGTTTGCGGCAAAATCCACAGCTTCAAAAAAAGCACGGCCCGGACAACGACAATAAAGAAAAAGTAAAAGAAGTATGCGCAAAAAACGAGCGCCCCGAGCTTTCCTGCCCAACGACCGAAATAATGGGACAAGAGCTCCAGCAGCGTTCCTTCGGGATAATATTTCATAACCCGGATGATCACCAGACTGACAGCAAGGGCAACCAACCAGCCGATGACCAGCGATATCCAGCCGTCGGTTCCTGCCTTCTCCGCCAACTGACGGGGGAGCTGGAGCACGCCTATCCCGACCTGCATCCCGTGAATCGCCAAAATATATTGCATCAGCGTGATCTCGTTAAATGCATACTTCTTCATTCAGCCGTCACCTTTCGGATGGTTGTCGCCCATTCTTTGCGAGTTAACGGCCCGTGAGCTCTTGGGACGCGTCTTCATGCGCCATAAGGGCAGACGAACGAACGTGTCTTTCATATCCGCGAACCGCATCGGGGCGATCGGGTTGCCGTAAGGGGTGCCCAGCGATTCCAGCGAAATCAAATGCCCGATCAAGGTCATCATACCGATCACCATGCCCACAATCCCGAACATCGAGGCAATGATCATCATCGGGAACCGAATCAGCCGGACGCCGGAAGCCATATCGTAATTCGGGATAATAAATGAAGCGATCGCCGTGGAAGCGACCACGATAACCATAATGTTGCTGACGA
>NZ_JTHN01000337.1 GCF_001399685.1 Paenibacillus sp. A3 | reverse complement strand
CCAGTGCGAGCTACGGCATCTATTGCGCACAAATCGCCGGTTTGCCCGACAGCATCATCGAGCGCTCTTACGAGCTGCTGCATACGTTCGAAGCGCGGACGGAGCTGCTGCAAGGCCGGATTCAACCGGCGGCCGGCAGCACGAATGAGCCAGCGGGGCAAGATGCCGGACTGCCCGAGACGACGACTCCGAACGGAGCGGGGACGATCGCGGAGGCTTCCGCGCCGGATGCGCAAGCGGCAGTCCGTTACGCCGTGGAAGCCGCTATCCCGGCCGTACCGCTACAAGCGGAACGACTGGACGCGGCAACGAAGGAGCCTGAGGTAGGGGACATCGTGCAGCTCAGCTTGTTCGCCGTCCACGAAGCGAAGCCGGAGAAACCGTCCAAGCGCGACGCCAAAACGGACAAAGTGCTGGAGCAGCTGCGCTCGGCCGATCTAATGAACATGACGCCGATGACGGCGATGAATTTTTTGTACGAGTTGAAGAAACAGCTGCCTAATTAAGTCTTATCCATTACTTCGAGAAGAGGAATCTTTGATGAATACTTCCAAAAAATTTCCAAAGTGGCGTCGACAAACCGTCTCGACGATGCTGGCGTTAACGCTGTTGATTCCTGCCGCTTCTCCGGTGCTTGCCGCAGACGCGAAGTCGGCTGCTGCCGAACGGATCGCCGAAGTGTTGGATGCGCTGGAGAAAAACCATGTAAGCGGGCCGAAGGCGGACAAGCTCTCCGAAACGGGTATCCAGGCGATGGTAGAGTCGCTGGGGGACCCATATACGCAGTATTTCACGCCGGAGCAGCTGCAATCGTTCGAGGATGCCGTTGAAAATCAATATGTCGGCATTGGCGTGCGGGTAGGCATGGAGGAGGAAGGCGTATACGTTGCGGACGTATTCGCCGGTTCTCCGGCGAAGGAAGCCGGGATGCTTCGTGGCGACATCATCGTTAAGGTCGGCGACGAACCGGCGGCGGGCAAAAAAATCGACGAAGTAACGTCCAAAATTTTGGGCCCGGTCGATACGGAAGTCCGCTTGCAGGTATTGCGCGACGGACAAACGAAAGAATTGACCGTCAAACGGAAGAAGGTGCAGATTCCGACGGTTGTCGCCAAGCGGTTCCAAAACGTCGGATATATCGAAATCGCCAGCTTCTCCAGCGATGCCGACGAACTGGTCAGCAAGGAACTGAGCGCGCTCAAGAGCCAAGGTATCCAAAGTCTGATCGTCGATCTTCGCGACAACCCGGGCGGTTTGCTCGAAACGGCACAGCAGCTTGCCCGACTGTTCGTCAAGCAGGGGACGCTCATTCATACGCGCGACCGCAACGGTGTCGATCAGCCGGTCGAGTTCGCGAACGGGACGACGCAGCCATTCCCCGTCTTTTTCCTGGTGAACGGGAACAGCGCGAGCGCCTCGGAGGTGCTGACGGGAGCGCTGCAGGACTACGGTGCAATTACGGCGATCGGCACGAAAACGTTCGGCAAAGGAAGCGTGCAAAACGTCATTCCGCTGAAATCGGGCGGCGCGGTCAAAGTGACGATTGAGGAATACTTGACGCCGAAGCTGCGCAAGGTGAACCAGGTCGGCCTTGAACCGGATAAAAAAGTCGAAGGCGCAATGGCGCAGCTGCTGACAGCGATTCGCGCCGCAGGTGCCAACCGGATCGACTTGACGCTCGACCGGCACAGCGCCACGGTGAACGGCACGGAAGTGCAGGAGTCATTCGATGTTATTCGCGAGAACGGGCAAACGTATGTTCCGGCCCGTGTGCTGGCAGCTCTTCTGGGCGCGAGCGTCGAGTGGAACGAAGCTGCAAGATCGGTTCAGCTTGTAGCAGGGGATGCCAAAACTACGTACACGCCGGCTGCGGCCGATTTCGTGCTCAAGAACGGCACAGGCTACCTCAACGTAGCGCAGACGGCCGCAGCCTTTAACGGTCTGAGCTGGAAGGACGACGGCAAAACGTTGACACTGGGTGCGAACTGATTTCGGAATGGCCCTATGAAGGAGCCGGATTCCGATTCTTGGCCGGACTTTTAAGGAGACCTGTTTATGGGTAAAATAAACATTTTAGACGAACATATTGCGAACCAGATTGCGGCGGGCGAGGTGGTCGAGCGTCCGTCCTCCGTCGTGAAGGAATTGGTGGAGAACGCGATCGACGCCGGAAGCACGAGAATCGACGTCGCGATTGAGGAAGGCGGGCTGGAGCTGATCCGCGTGACCGATAACGGCTCCGGCATGGACCCGGACGATTGCGAGACGGCTTTCTTCCGTCATGCGACAAGCAAGATTGCGAGCACGCAGGATTTGTTCGCGATCCGCACGCTCGGCTTCCGGGGCGAGGCGCTGCCGAGTATCGCCGCCGTGTCGAAGGTGGAATGCCTGACCGCGCCGGATACGAGCGGGCTCGGCTGCCGTTTTGTCATTGAAGGCGGCGCCGTCCGCTCAAAGACGGAAGCGACGGCTCCCCGGGGGACGGATATTGCGGTGCGGGAGCTGTTTTACAATACGCCTGCGCGTCTAAAATATATGAAGACGATCCAGACGGAGCTTGGGCACGTCACCGATTATATTTACCGGCTCGCGCTCGCGCATCCCCGGATTGCCTTTACGTTAAAGCATAACGGACATACGTTGGTACAAACGCTTGGTAACGGCGATTTGCTCCAAGCTATTGCGGCGATATACGGCACTACCGTCGCGAAAAGCATGCTGCCCATTCGCGGGGAAACGCTCGATTACCGGCTGGACGGCTATATCGCCAAGCCGGAGCTGACCCGGGCCAACCGCGGCGGCATCTCGACGGTAATCAACGGCCGCTACATCCGCAACTATCCGATGGTGCAGGCGCTTCTGCAGGGTTATCATACGCTGCTGCCGATCAACCGGTTCCCCGTTGCGGTGCTGCATGTGCAGATGGACCCGACGCTGATCGACGTCAACGTCCATCCGGCGAAGCTGGAGGTGCGTTTCAGCAAGGAAGCGGAGCTGATGCAGCTCGTCGAGCGCGAGGTGCGCGAGACGCTCGGAAAGCAGCGGCTGATCCCGGCCGCAAGCATGCCGGCGGCCAAACGGCCGCAGGAGGCGGTCGTGCAGGAGCAGCTGGAGCTGTACCGGCCGCAGGCGTCGGCTGCCCGGCAGCCGACGCCTGCGGCCGGTAC
>NZ_JTHN01000336.1 GCF_001399685.1 Paenibacillus sp. A3 | reverse complement strand
CGCGCTCGGAATGCCGGCGGTGGCGACGACGAGCAGAACGGAGTACAGGTTGAAGGCGATGCCGTAGGCCGCCATGCCGATATCGCCGAGCAAATAAACGAGCGGGATGCGCTGCACCACGCCGAGCACCCGGGCGACCAATGCCGCCAAGGTTAGAATCAGCGTTCCTTTGACTAATGAATCTTTGGACAAAACGTTCCCTTCTTCCCTTAATGCCTTACACGATCCAGATGATAAACAGCACGATCATCAGAAGCTGCAGCACGAGTTTAACGATGAGCCCCGAGAAAAAGCCGACCAACGCCCCGATTCCCGCCCGCACCGCTTGGCGGAATTCCGTTCCAACGATCAGCTCGCCCACAACGGCGCCAAGAAACGGACCGATCAGCAGCCCTGCAACCGGGATAACAAACGGCCCGATCAATAACCCGATCGTACTGCCGATGACGGATGCCCGCGTTCCGCCGAACTTTTTGACGCCAACCGCACTAACGGCATAATCGGCCACCATCAGAACGGCCACGATCGTCGTTTGAATGAGCCAGAACCAGACCCCGAACGGTTCGAAGCCAACCATAAAGCCGTAGACGAAAAACGCCGCATAAATCGCGAGCGCTCCGGGCAGCACCGGGTATACCGCCCCGGCCATGCCGACGAGAAACAGAATAACGATGATGATCCATGCGGCGATGAGCATAAATAGATGCCTCCCTTCTCAGCTGTCATGCCTGCTTGCCGGATGGCACGATATGTTATTTCAACGCATACTCCCTGATAATCTGAGCGACGCCGTGCTCTTCGTTCGTCCCGGTCACCGCATCGGCCAGCTGCTTGACTTCCTCCTGCGCGTTCCCCATCGCCACACCAAGTCCCGCTTCGCGGATCATGGCCACATCGTTCAAGCTGTCGCCCATGGCGATCACCTGCGACATCTCGATGCCGAGCATAGCGCATACTTGTCTCAGTCCGCTGGCCTTACTGATTCCTTTCGGATTCACCTCGATATTGAACGGATGGGAGTTGGTAATTTCCAGCTTGTCCCACGATTCCAGCTCTCGGCGAATGGCGGCGAGGCTTTCTTCGTTCTCAATATAGTAGCCGAACTTCAGCCACTGCTGCGCATCGATCTCCGCTTCAGGCAGCCAGTGCTCTTTGTTGTAGATTTCCTTAACGCAATAAGCCCAAAACCAGGTATCGTAATGAACTGCGAGCGCATGCATACGGCGGATCAACTCCGTGTCCAACGTATGACGCTCAAGCAGTTCGCCCGGCGCTTTCCATACTTCGCTACCGTTCACCGTGACGAGCGGCGACTTCAGACCGAGCTCCTCCGCATAAGCCTGACAGTTCTGTATGCCCCGCCCGGTCGAAAACATGACTGTTACTCCAGCGTCGTGCGCCGCCAAAATAGCCGCACGGTTTTCCTCCGAGATCGTCTTTTCTTCCGTCAGCAATGTGCCGTCCAGATCCAACGCTACCAGTTTGAATCGACTCATGTTCGCTTCTCTCCCTTTTCGTCCGTTCCTCTAAGCGCGTATCTGCCGCGGTCTGCAGCCGCATGCGCTCCTCTGCGGACCATAGCTTATTGAGCGTGCGCGAGCGTTCGGGCCGGCAGCTCCTCCATGTAGGCCGCATGCCAAAGCGCGAACATATAAATCGTCCAAATGCGCCGGGCGTAATCGCCCTTGCCGCTCTGATGATTTCCGAGCATCGCCCTTACCGTGTCCATCCGGATGTAATTGTCGATGCCGCTTGCCGCGATCTGCTCCATCACGACGTTTCCTTGCGGGCCTTTCAGCCAATCGCGCATCGGTACCGGGAATCCGAGCTTCGGCCGGTTCAAAATAAAGTCCGGAATAATGCCTTCCATCGCTTTGCGGAATACGTA
>NZ_JTHN01000335.1 GCF_001399685.1 Paenibacillus sp. A3 | reverse complement strand
AAATAAAATTGTGGCTATTTATAAAATTAATATGATTAATAATTATTTACATTAATCATCTAATTCCGTAATTTCACACCTTGATTTTCCACCAACTATTCAGCAGGCGACCTTCCTTAGAATGTCTGAACCGATAGCCTCATCGGGATGGAGACTAACCACCCGCCATCAGCGCCGCAAATGCGTGCCGGAAAAGGCGCGCAAAGCAGACCGCCATTTGCTAACCGCTCGGTAGATGGCCCGATCCAAACATAGCGAACACTCTGTCGCTGCAACAGGTCGATGACTGGCTTGCAACAAGAGAGCCCACTCCCCCATGAGCGTCCCTAAAATCCTACTCCGCCCCATGCCCCAAAGCTACACCGGCCCCAGGACAGGCCACGCCAGCTCCACGCCGCGCTGGACCAGCGCGCTTTGGAAGTCGGCAAGCCGGGCCGAATCGCGGCGCACTTGACGCGGCGAAACTCCCCGCTGCAAGCAGTATGCGGCCAGCGCACCGGCGGCTTCGCCGATATTCCACTCCACCGGGTGCAAACGGTAACAGCCGTTCGTCAAATGCGTGACGCCGATGTTTTTGC
>NZ_JTHN01000334.1 GCF_001399685.1 Paenibacillus sp. A3 | reverse complement strand
GATCGCGGAAAACTACCGCCGCTTCCCGTACATGCGGAAGCTGAAAGCGCTGCTCGACGCCGGAACGATCGGCACGGTGTCGACTATCGACGTTCAGTTCTATCGGTACCACCACACGCAGCGCAACTATACCGTCAGCCTGCTGGACGATATCGCGGTGCACCATTTTGATCTGATGCGCTATTTGACCGGGAAGGAGGGCGTCCGGATTTTTGCCCGGAATTTCAATCCGGTCGGCAGTTGGAGCGGGAAGCCGGCGAACATTAATTTGTACGCTTTTCTGGAGATGGAGAACGGGATCGCGGTAAGCTATACCGGATCGATTACGTCCCGGGGCGAACAAACCGAATGGGGCGGAAATTGGCGAATCGAAGGGACGACAGGCGTCATCGAAGTGAAAAATAAGGAGCTGCTTCTGTTCAAGGAAGGCGCCGTCACCCGTTTCGACGATTACAGCGACGTTATGGCAACGGATACGGTCACCGAGTTCCTGGATTCGCTGCGCGAAGGTCGGGAAAGCGAGACGAGCGGACGCGATTACCTTCGGACGCAAGGGCTGGTGTATTATGCGGCCGAATCGAGCCGCGAAGGCCGGGCTCTGGATATTCAGCCGCACCGCATATAAAATGAAGACGAGAGCACGATGTTCTGTAGATGATAGCGGCGTGCTTAAGGAGGAACTAAGGTGAGAATCGATGCGCACCAGCATTACTGGAAGCTGGAACGAGGAGATTACGGCTGGATTACGCCGGAGATGAGCGCGTTGTACCGGGATTACGAGCCGCACGATTTGGAGGCTCATTTGGCGGCAAACCGGATCGACCGGACGATTGTCGTTCAAGCGGCGCCTACGTTGTCGGACACGGACTATATGCTGGAACTGGCCGGGCGATCTGAACGCATTGCCGGGGTCGTCGGTTGGATCGATCTGGAGCGCACGGATTACCGGGAGCAGTACCGGAATTTTAAGCGGTATCCGGCGTTCGTCGGATTTCGGACCATGATTCAAGAGATGGAGCGGGCGGAAGACATGCTCCGGCCGCACATTGTCGAGGCGATGCGATTTTTTGCCGAGGAAGACTTTCCGGTGGACCTGCTGCTGAAATCGCATCAGCTGCCGGCGGTGCTCAAGCTGCTGGAACAGACGCCGAACCTGCGGGCGGTGATCGACCATATCGCGAAGCCGCAAATCGCCGCAGGCGAATGGGAGCCTTGGAGCGCTCAATTGGCGGAGGCCGCAGCATCCAACCCTCGGCTGTACTGCAAACTGTCGGGAATGGTCACGGAGGCGGACCACCGGAATTGGAAGCCGGAGCAGATCGTCCGGTATGTGAGACATGTGGTGTCCGTTTTTGGCACGGATCGGGTCATGTTCGGCAGCGATTGGCCTGTCTGCCTGCTGGCGGCAAGCTACGATCAGGTCGTGGAGCTGCTGGACAGCGCGGTGCCCGACGGGCTCGGGGAATCGGAGAGGGAAGCCGTCTTTGGCGGCAACGCCCTTCGATTTTACAAGCTGGAGCATCTGTTGGTAAGCGGATCGTAAAAACGCAGGTGTAGCATAGAAGAGACACGTGTCCTATGGCGCGGTCTCTTTTTTTACAAACAGTCCTTGACTTCCCCGGCATCGGGGACAGCGTTCTTGACGAAAGCTTCGGCGTGGGCTATGCTTCCTTGAAGATATTTTGATGCGGGAGGGACGGCTCGGATGGCACAGTCTTACGAGAACAAGCTGTATATCGGCACGATTTTGCTGGAACGGAACCGGTGGGCGGCGGAGCGCAAGCCGTCCTATGCGGTCAGCGATTGGCAGGAACGGTTTCGCGAGGACGGCTTCGACGGCATGGAACTGTGGGAAAATCACGCGCTTCTGGCGGACGAACGGGAGCAGGCGGTGCTGGAGGCTTCGGGTTGCGTAGCGATCGTCAATTCGTATATCGGATTCGAGGATGGCGATGAGGCGGAGAGGAAGCGTTATGAGGCTGCGGCTCTGGTGAAACGGCTGCGCGCGCCCGCGGTGAAATTCAATCTCGGTGCCGATCCGGCCCAGCTTCCGGTTTACCTGGCCAACGTCAAGCGCTGGGCGGAGCTGCTGCCATCAGAATGCCGAATATTGTGCGAGTGTCACCCGGGGACGGTCGCGGAGCATCCCGATGCCGCGGCGGAAATGCTGCGCCGGTTAGGGAACGGGCCGTTCCAAGCGATCGTGCATCCGTTCTACTGCTTGGGAGAACTCGGAGATTGGTTCAAAAAGCTCGGGTCCGCGATTACTCATGCACACGTGCAGCTTCGCGACGGGGACAGTCATTTTATCCGGTTAAGCCGACGACCGGAGCTCGTGAAAGACCGGCTGGATTTGATGAGACGCATAGGCTTCCGCGGTTCGTTTACGCTGGAATTCACCGAGGGAGTCCGCGTGAATGAAGACCGGGAAGCATTGTATGAAGCGGCGCTCGAGGATTTGCAAATTTTGCGTAACCTTTGGAGCGGAAATCCGTCTTAAAGATTAAAGAGAGGCTGGAGGGGGCGAAAAGATCGTGGTAAAGGGGCAGAAGAATTTTTATAGGAGCATGCAGCCCGTTAAATTTTGATAAGGGAGGAAAATACGTGGGACTAGCCATTTCCATAGCACTTTCCACACTTGAGACGGTTACGATATTTGTTCTGATAATGGTATCTTTCCGTTATCGACAATCCTATCGTCTTTTGGCCGTCGCCAGTCTAGGGCTCGTTCTTGCCGTATTCTCTCTGTGGGCGCGAATGGTTCTTATGCAGCCAATATTCGACAATATATTTCAATTACTTGCCATGTACATATACTTAAAGTTCGTTTATCGAATTCGTTGGTTCGATGCTTCGATTATGTTATGTTTTGGATGTTTGATGTACTTGTTGCTTCAGGGACTGGTTGTACTTTTCTTTAAGATAGGGTATGGTTATTTTTTGGAAGATTACCACGATATCACATCGTATCAAACATTCATGCTGCAGATGGTTACGTTCCCCCTTGGGCTTGGAATAGCATGGATTATCAAAAAGAAAAATGGAGGCTTCACTTTTATCTCCAGTCACATGCGGAGAAGAGCGAAGTGGACCGGAATCAATCGAAGCATTCTCGGAAGCCTTATCTGCAGTGGGGTGCTTCTAATTGTCGGTTTGATTTCCACTGGATATGGCAACCAACTTACTTATTACACATTTTTTTCGTTTCTCTTCATTTTTTTTGTTTATTTGGTGTTACTTTTTTATCGAAAAGACTATTTGGAATAGAACGAGCGCGCTTCGCTTGTACGAGAAGGCGCGCTTATCCTTTCAACGATCTCCTCTATTCTTGCAATTGCTCCGCCAGAAACTTGATCAATCCGTGCTCCGCATCCTGGGAATATTCCCACACCATGGCGCCGGCCAAATCCTTTTGTTGAATGTAAGCAATTTTGGCCTTCAAAGCTTCCTTGTCCTCGTACGAAATGAACGTCTTGCCGTCGTACAGGTAAGCGGCCTTGGCGTGATCGTCGTAGTAACGTTTGAAGCCGTTCTTGCCGATGTAGTTCGCTTCGAGCGTTTTGTAGCTCAAGTCCACCTTGTCGATGTCGATCGGCTTGCCCTCCGCAAATAATCCGTCGCTATCGCTCTTGACCTCTTCCCAGCCGTAGGAATAAGCCGGAATGCCCAACAGGAGCTTCCGCGGATCGATTCCGTGCTCCAGATACATCGTGATGACGGCGTCAACGCTATGTGCCGTTTTGCTCCCCGCATCGGCGTACAGATTGGAGTTATAGCCCGTTGTTTGCGACCAGCGTCCAGTTAGGTCATAGCTCATCACATTGATGAAATCGACATATTTCTCGACCTTCTTGACTTCGACGTTCCGGAAATACCAGTCCTGGGTCCCTGAAGCGAAGGTCAGCAAATATTTTTTTTGTTTCTTATGCGGCAGCCGGTTCAGCTTCTCCCGGAGCTCCTTCATGAGGTAAGTGAAGTTTTGCGTATCCTCGGGCCGGGATTTCTGCGTATTCCATGCATCCGAAGCCGGGTACTCCCAGTCGATGTCGATGCCGTCCAAGTCCAGCTCTTTCACCATAGCGACGATATTGTCCGTAAATTGCCCGCGGTTCTCCGCCAGACTCGCGTCCGAGAAGCCGTCGGCTCCATAGCCGCCTACGCCCAGCACAAGATTCGTTTGGCGGTTATTCGCCCGGAGCGTCTTGATATTTTCTTTGATTTCGGCATCGGCAGCAGGGTCCGTGTGGAAATAAAGCCGGTTTTTATCGATCTTCGCAAAAGCGATAAAGGCGATATCGACACGCGGATTCGAAAGGTTGATCCGATCGATGCCGCTTCCGCTCGGAACGATATAGACCGAAGTGATTTTACGATCGCTGGTTTGTTGCTGGACGTAGAAATATACCCCCATTCCTGCGATCAGCAGGACGATAAAGATCTTGGTGTAGATGCTGATTTTCATGTGCATTAGCCTCTTCCGCCGAATAATACGCGCGTCACGAATTTATTGAGATTCAATATTTTTACGACGATGTAGCTGATGACGAACACCATGCCCAGATTGAGCAGCAGCGTGAAGACGGTTTCCGGAGCGGACCCTTCGCTTTCCACCCTGCGGGAAATCGTCAGCTCAACCAAAAGATGGATCAAATAAATACTAAAGCTCGCCTTGGCTATGGAGCCGATCAGCCTCTGAAGCTTGTAATTCAGCTTTTCGCCCAACACAGCGTTCTTCTCTTGAAAGTATAGAAACAGTCCGACCGCCATGAAAAAGGTCGTAATCGAATAATTGCCGTAGAACACTTCGTCCAGTACCCCGCTATAAAAGGAAGCAAAATAAGTCGCAACCGGCGTCACGAAAAAAGAAACGACTCCGATATTAAACAGCAGCGACTTCACTTTCGCAGGCAGCTCGTAATGGAAGAGATAGTATCCGAGAATGAAATAACCGAGATATCCCATAAATAAAGGGATGTTCAGGATCGGGACATAGATGCTTTCGGAGGCGACCCGGAACACCATATCCGATATGAAACGGTAGACGATGCTTATCGCGAACCAGAGGGTCAAATAATACCGCAGTTCCTTTTCCGAACACGCTTTGACGAGCCGGCTGACCAAGGGCACCGTGACATAGATGGCGATGATCGCGTACAGGAACCACAGGTGTATGTAATTGCGGTCGATGATAAGCCGATAGACGAAATCGGTAAAAAACTGAAGGATCGTCAAGTTGCTCTTGAGAATAAAATATTGGTTGTAGGCATCGTAGATGAGCGACCAGCTTACGAGCGGGATGGCCAACGGGACGATGCGCTTCTTATAAAATTCCTTGTAGGAGGAGACTTCGATCCGCAAAATCATGGCCCCGCTAATCATGAAAAAGACGGGAACCGCAAATCGGGCGATCGAATTCAGCACATTGCTGATCCACCACGATATCGTATTAAAATCATTCGTCCGTGTCAGCAAATCCGCAGTAATATGCAGGATGATTACGGCGAGAATGGAGATGATCCGCAGCAAGTCGATGTAGATGATGCGGTTGTTTTTCATTAGGTTGTCCATAAGCATCCTCCTCCGAGTCAGTCGTCAATGAATTGCAGGGGTTCAGCTAATGGAAGCGACGCCTTTCCGCTCCACGTATCCCCAGCCTTCGTCGTTATCGAAATATTTGAGCGTTCCAACAATATTGATATACAGTACGACGTTCCGGTACGTCAGCAGCTCCGCCTGACTGAAAAGGAACATGCGGATGTAATCTTTCATCGTGTAGGTGCTTCCGAATTTTTTGCATAGGTAAAAGGCGATGATCATCTGCACCGCATTGACGGCTACCGTAATGGCGAACAATACCAGCGCATGCCCCAAGCTTTGACGGCTTATCAGCAATTGAACGATATAAATCAAACTGGTGAAGGCGGTAATTGTGCCGAGAACAAATCCGTCGATGGCAAAAAACAGACTGACGCCCCGGCTAAAGTGATGCGAGAGCTTGGACCAATAAAGGAGGATGCAGTCGACGAACGCTTTTTGCCAACGAATCCGCTGCTTGTAGAAATTGGCCATATTTTCCGGGCATTCGGTATAGCAGACCGCTTCCGGCGCGTAGACGAGCTTTTTGGCCAACCGGTTGGCTTTCATATATTCGTGAATCTTCAATGTAATGTCGATATCTTCGCCGACCGTACTGCGAAAGCCGTTCACCCGGACCAGAATATCCTTGTAAAACGCGCCGAACGCGCCGGAGATGACGACGATGGAATTAAAGACGGATTGCGTCAGCTTCCGAACGTAGAAGCCATGGATATAGTTGATGATTTGGGTCTTGATGATTCCTTTTCCCGTAAATTTCTCGACGATGACGCCGTTCTTCTTCTCCGCGCCTTGTACGATCTTCACCGTGCCGCCCAAGGCGATCACGTCCGGGTCATGGAAATATTGGCTCACGTACTGCAGGGAACGGGCTTCAAGCATACTGTCGGCATCGAGCGTAATCACGATGTCGGACACGGCGTAATCAATGCCTGCGTTCAGCGAGTCGGCTTTGCCGCCGTTATGCTTGTCGATGACGAAAATATGAGGGTACCTCGCAGATTGATAGAAGTCTTTGACCGGTTTGTAGACAAGCTGTCCGCCGGGCTCCCGGTGCCGGGACTCCAGAACTAACAGCTCCTGCAGCTTCGACAGCGTATCGTCCTTGGAACCGTCGTTGACGATAATCACCTCGTGATTGCGGTAGTTCAGGCCGTTCATCGCATCGATGCAATTTTTGATCGTCAGCTCTTCGTTGTAGGCGGGAACCAGCACCGAAATGGACTTCTCGGTCAGGCTTTCGTCAAGCTTCTTCACCTTGCCGAACAACAAGGGAATAACCGTGTACAACAGCTGGAAGACAAGGAACACGATCGTTGTGACATACAAAACGTACTGCATCTCCTACTCCCTCTACTTTCTTCTTTATCTCTGTTTTGCGTTGCGGTGAAACGGCTGCCTGTTTGGCCTAGGACTAGGTTTTTCCTGTAAAATTTAGTCCTTTTTAGCTATCATAGTGGACGATCCATTTCGTGTAAAACTGCTACAAATTTCAATAAAACGAATACATTGCTATTTTTCTGCGGGAATCTCCTAATACATCCATTTTCTTCATGGATCATACTCACAAGATTTGTTAGTTTAGTTTATTTTTTCTTGACTTTTTTAGAGGGAAGTTTGCTTGGTTGCTGTTGTAGAAAGATGTAGAAAGATGCCGTTTTTCGGCTGGGGGCGGGCCGCCGGAGATGAGGAACAGGGCTAATGGGGAAGGAATGCTGCTGAGTCTCACTGCGGGGCTATCGGTCTCTTGAACGTTATTGGGGGAAAGAAACGACATGCATGCATAGCCGCCTTCCTTCGGACGGATACTTTACCTATCGCTGCCTGAAGCGAAGGAGGTGTGGCATGAAAAAGTTGTTGCTTTCATTATGGATCGTTCTTCTATGCGCTTTGTCCGCCCCGGCGAGTGCGCAAGAGGGGAGTCTGCCGGTTCCTTACAGCCAGGAAGATATCGACATGCTTGGCGGTCCACAGGGCGCTTACCAGACGGAGGCTTACCGCTCGGGACGAGGGGGCTACTCCGGCGGCCGAAGGGGATATACGCCGGCGCCCGGCGCAAGAACGCCCGCAGACAATGTCCGGAGAACCCCGGCAACTCCGGCACCGGGAACGGCGCCGCCTCCTGCCCGGGGCGGGTTGGGCGGCATCCTTGGAGGTTTTGCGGCTGGCGCGCTTCTCAGCAGCATTCTGAACCCGTTCGGCTTGTTCGGAGGAGGGGTCGCACCAGTACATGGGGGGTTCTCGATTCTCGGCATCCTTTTTTGGGGCGTGGTCTTGTTCTTTTTGTACCGCATGTGGAAAGGGTTCCGAAAATCCTCATAAATCAAGCGCAAAAGCGAGCTGCACCGGCTTATCTTCTTTGGGGCTTTCCGCTTGCGTCGGCTTGGTTCCGATCGCAGGCAGGTACTCAGGAAGGCTATACCTTTCAAGAAGGCGGGTAAGCTGCATTCGGATCTGCTCCCGGTACGCTTTGGGCGCGGTCGGGGAATGTCCGTACCAATCGGCATACGAGCCGACCAAGCGGGGATATGCTTGCCGGATCGTCCCGAAAAACCACGATTTCACTTCGGACGTGTTCAAGCGGAGCACCGATCCCATCACGAAGCACGCTTTGGCTTCGGCGGCTTGCTCTACGACCTGCTCCATTTCTTCCAGCTGGTCGGTCAGGAAGGGCAGAATCGGGGCCATAAAAATTCCGGCTTCGATGCCTTCCTGCCTTAACCCTTGAAGCGCCTTGAGCCGCTGGGCCGGAGCGGGAGACATCGGCTCGAAGCTGCGCCAAATACGCTTATCGAGCGTATTCAGGCTGATGTTAACCGAGCTTCCCGGCAGCTTGCGGAGCAAATCGATATCGCGCAAAATCAAGGGAGAGCGCGTCGTTATGCTGACCGGCAGCCGGTAGGTAACCAGCACTTCGAGACATTGGCGCGTGAGCTTCAGACGGCCCTCGAGCGGTTGGTAAGGATCCGTAGCCGTGCCGATCGCGATTCGGCCCAGCCTGCTTCGTCCGCCCTTGGCGCGCAGCATGCGTTCGACTTGCGCTTGCAGCGCTTCCGGCGCATTGTCTTTGTACAGGATGTGATGCTGAAACGTATCGTCGGCTTCCATGCCGAGGAAGGCATGGGTCGAACGGGCATAGCAAAAGCTGCAGCCGTGCTGGCAGCCGCGGTACGGATTGATCGACCAATCGAACGGCATGGACGGGGCTTTAACGGGATTCAGCAGCTGCTTGGCGCGGACAGGCTCGTATCGGGTTTGCGTCGGCAAGGCGAACACCTCCATATTAACGGATACGCGAATATATGTTCTGTTTGTTAGGTTAAAGTATACATGGGAACAAATGTTCCTGCAACTGGGAAACAAAGGAGGAGTTGCGATGGCAAGAAGACGCAGCCGCACGCCGGTCGTGCCCGGAGCGAATCAGGCGCTGGACCGGCTGAAGTCGGAGGTTATGCGCCGGGAAGGCTATGCCGTCGATCCAAACCGCCCGGATTTGGTGAAATACGAGGTGGCCAAGACGCTCGGAATTCCGCTTAGCCCCGGAAATAACGGTCAGCTCTCGACCGAACAAGCGGGCAAGATCGGCGGACCGATCGGCGGAAGCATGGTGCGCGAGATGGTTCGGCTCGCTCAAGAACAGTTGGCTAAACGCTGACCCGCAGAACAACCACATGAAATTCAAGTTCCATCCGAAAGGGCCGGTCATGAAGTGACCGAGCTCTTTTTTGCCGTGCTGAAAATTAGGCGGATGTCGGAGAAGATGTTCGTTGCGGTAACTATTCTTCATTTATAAAAAAAATGTCGAATAATATCGAAATATATTGAAATGATTAATTAGTCATTTGTTGAAACAAGCGGAAATTGCAGTATTTATCGGATTTCAACAGCGAAATCGTGACGGGCGGATGTCGGTTTTTGTTGTCGGAATATGTCCCTTTTGTGACTAGTGATTTTTTTCACAGTGTATTTCTTCCATTGCGATTACAATGAAGGCAATCCCAATACGAGGAGGATTGTTTCAATGAGTACGATAACGGAAGCCAGCGTTCAAAGCGCGCGTCCGACCCGGTTTATGGACGCGGTGGACCGTCTCAAGGAAGAGCACGACGCCTTAAAAATCCGGCTGTCTGCGGTGCAGGCCAAGGCTCAATCGGTCGGAAAGATGAAAACTGTTCCGGAAGCGATGGCGCTTCTCCAGCAGCTGCGGGAGGAAATTACGGATTTCCGCACCGAATTGGACCGGCATGCGACCTGGGAGGAGCGGGAGCTGTTCCCTTTACTGTGCAGTTACTTCAATAAATATTCCGGTCCATCCATGATGCCGTCCTTTTGGGTAATGGAAAAAGATCACGAGCTTGCGGAAACGTTCATCGATTCTTTCATCGAATCGGTAGACCGGCTTACCTTGCCGACCCGGGAAGCCATCCGGGAAACGAGCTCGCATCTGATTCAGGCTTGCCTCATTCTGAACGAGCACCTGAATCTGGAGGAAGACGTCGTCTACCCGATGGCCGATCAGATCCTTGATGATATCGATAGTTTATTTTCTTAATATAAAGCTTTGATTCAGGCCAAAGGAAGGAGGATGCCGATGAATCTTATCACCTGTGAGCAATGCGGCAAGACGAAGGGCGAAGGCCCGAAAGGCACTTCATGGATTTGCAACGACTGCCGCGTAGTTCCACAACCAAATTCTGGACGAATAAGCCCAGAACCGCCTATACTATTGTTAAACGACACGAATGGAGGAAACATCAATGGCCGTTAAAGAAGTGAAAGCCGACGCAAAAGCAGCCGCGCTCGAGGAAGTAAACAAGCTCGTAGCCCGGGCAAGAAAGGCGCAAGAAGCATATCTGAAGCTGGATCAATCCCAAGTGGATGACATTGTGCAGCATATGGCGCTTGCCGGGCTCGACCGTCATATGGTATTGGCGAAGATGGCGGTGGAAGAAACCGGCCGCGGGGTATACGAAGACAAAATCACCAAAAACATCTTCGCGACCGAGTACATCTACCACAGCATCAAGCATAACAAGACGGTCGGCGTGATCGATAACAATCCGTACGAGCATTACAAGACGGTGGCTGAGCCGGTTGGGATCATCGCCGGGGTTACGCCGGTCACGAACCCGACGTCGACGACGATGTTCAAGTCGCTGATCGCCGCCAAAACGCGCAACCCGATCATCTTCGCGTTCCATCCGTCGGCGCAGCGCTCCAGCGTCGCGGCAGCCTCTACGCTGCTGGAAGCGGCCGTGAAGCACGGAGCTCCGGAGCACGCCATTCAGTGGGTAGAGAATCCGTCCGTAGAGGCGACCCAGCTTCTGATGAATCATCCGGATGTAGCGCTGGTGCTCGCAACAGGCGGTTCCTCCATGGTCAAAGCGGCGTACAGCACCGGCAAGCCGGCGCTTGGCGTAGGGCCGGGTAACGTTCCTTGCTTCATCGAGAAGACGGCTGATCTGCCGCAGGCGGTAACGGACCTGATTCTTTCCAAAACATTCGACAACGGGATGATTTGCGCTTCCGAGCAAGCGGTCATTCTGGAAGAGCCAATTTACGAGCAAGCCAAAAAGCTGATGAAAGAGCTGGGCTGCTACTTCCTGAACGCCGAAGAAACCGAAGCGGTATCGAAGTTGGTCATCAATCCCGAGAAATGCGCGGTCAATGCGGTCATCGTCGGCCAACCGGCCGCCAAGATCGCAGCCATGGCCGGCCTAACGGTACCAAACGACACGAAGGTGCTCGTAGCCGAGCTGAAGGGCGTAGGCGACGCCTACGCCCTTCAGCTC
>NZ_JTHN01000333.1 GCF_001399685.1 Paenibacillus sp. A3 | reverse complement strand
TCCCATCAACAAAATTTTTGCTGTAACTTCTATACGCCATCTCTAATTTTTTATGGTTTATCATTAATATTCTCCCGATGAATTCATCTATTTATTCATGAGCGAAATCTGACGTTTTCGATTCAATCATGGTTAAACTCAGGTGGCGGACCTTTCGATAGGAACGTTGCATCTATGACGAAATAGTTGAGCATTATAATAAATGATTCTCTTCCAACACTTTATACCATTCATCATCTTTAGAGCCAACGGTATTTATACTCCCTCCAGATTCAACAAACTTCAACCCAATTTCTCCATATTGTTCACCTAAAAAATATTTAAGTAAAAAATTATTGAAGTCTCCATATGACTCCAAGACATAATTTTGATCTAATGGATCTCCAAATAAACAAGTTACATGACCATCTACCTTATTAATAAACAAGGGGTAGCTTTCAATTTTCCCTATACAAATCCACTCACCATCAAACTGTAACATATCCTCCACATAAAATTGAATTTTGTTAACTTTCCGTTGGCCATATACAGTGATAACTCCACCACTTAATTTCTCATATCTATTTATAATAAAGTAATAATCCGCCACAATACTATTATCGATTTTTTTGAATTGTTCTCCGGCAGTATCTTTAACAATTTCACCATAGGTCAAACTTAGCGGGTAGTCATCACTTAAGATCTCCATAATTTTATCTATTTTTTCGATTAATAACTGATTCATATTCTTCACCTTTCAATTTTTATTTCTCGCTACTTTATCGCGTTGAATTACGGA
>NZ_JTHN01000332.1 GCF_001399685.1 Paenibacillus sp. A3 | reverse complement strand
ACCACTTTCTCAACACTCTTGGGCTGGCGCACCTTAGCCGCCAGCCTCCATACTCCATTTCCCCTCCTCGATCGCGACGGTTCGGACCGGACGGCCAAATTCCCGTTCGATCCCCTGCTCCACAATAAGCTCATCGGGTTCGTCATGCTGCGGATCGTCCCAGTCCAGCCATTGCAAGCGGCCGAAGCTGTAGGACCGGTACGCCTTTCCGTCCTTCACCCGGATATAAACCAAATCGCCTCCGGCCAAATAGTTCACGATCGCTTGACCTGCGCTCCGTTCTGTCGGGAACCGTGTCAACCAAATCTCGATCAGCCGGCTGCGGCCGGGCGAGGCGGACAAGTCGGCACGGCTGCGCCAATGGGAAGCGATGATGTCCGTCCACTGCCGGGTCCAGCGCTTCTTGGTGAACACCTCTGCGACCTCGGTCGCTTTTTGCTTGAAGGAAACGAGCTTCGCCGGATCGTCCAGCAAGCTGCCGATGGCTTGCTTCAGGGCATGGGCGTTAGGCTCGATGAGCAGCCCGTTGTACCCGTCGATGACGAGGTCCGTCAAGCCGCCGACCCGGGTGGCGATGACCGCATTCCCGGAAGCCATCGCCTCCAGACAGGACAAGCTTGTGCCTTCGCTGTACAGCGTCGGGATCAGCGAGATATCCGCCTGCCGGTAAGCCTGCGGCATGTCGTCAAGCTTAAGCGAGTACCGTTTAATGCGGCCGGGCCACCGTTTGATTTTGATATCTACATGCCGAAGGTCGGCATCGATTCCTTGCCCCACAAAATGAAAATCGACATGAGGATATTTAAGCAAAATTTGATCGATAACTTCCAGTACCAGGTACAACCCTCTCGCATGGTACAATCTCCGGGGATACAAGATGACGATGCGGCTGCCCGGCTTGTCGTAATCGGGTCTTGGCGTAAACTGGTCCGTATCTACGTAGTTCGGAATCACTTTGATCGCGTGGCCCAAAGCATAATCGACCGTCTGCAGCCAGTTCGCCGAATTCGTATCTACCGACACCAGCGTTCCGCACAGCCGGGCCCCTTCGATAAAACGGCGGTTCGTTTCCCAGAAAATCGTCCCGTCCGCATAGCTGCTATCCGGGTTATCCCAGTTCACGCCGTGAATAATACCGATGCCCGAACCGCTCGTTTCATAGGGCCACGCGTTGAAAAAGGCGGAATAGACCGTCAGTGCCGAACGCTCGGCCGTCTGCTCCTGAAACAACCGGCTGTACGTTTTGACGGTAGGGATCGTATATTGCTTCGCGTGCTGTCCGCCTCGCGATAAAGATACGACGTCAATGCCACGAACCCGGCGCAGCCACGCATCATGGCCGTACTGATAGACGGTAAGCGGCACCCCCTGCTGCTCCATCAGCCGGTGCAAATCTGTCAAATATCTCTCCGCTCCGCCGTTATAGAACTTCTCCCCCTCATAATCCAGAAAGGTAACCGTCATCACCGCAGCTTTGCCGGCCGGATCGTAATTGGCGTACGCCTTCCAGGCTCCCTTCCGTTCCTCCAGCAGACGCTCCGCTTGATCCGTCCGCTCCGACCATTGGTGTCCTGCGGCGAAACGGACCCCTTCCCGGGCCGCGACCGCAGCAAATTCCGGAGCCAGGACCGATTCGAGCGCCGCTTCGAATTCGTCGGCACCTTCCGCCAGACGCAAGATGTCGGTCTGGTACGCCGTCAACTCCAGCAGCGGCGCGGAAACGACCGGAAGGCCGAGCGCCGCATATTCGAAAAATTTGACGGGAGATACGCCGTTGGTCGTTTCGTTGACGCTGAATGGAATGATGGCCGCATCAAACCATTTGCCATAGTGGACCAGTTGATGGTACGGCTTCATCCCGAGCAGGTGAACGTTGGGCGCATCGAGTTTATCGCTGGGAATACCCGGCTTGCCGATAATGATGAACTGCCATTCCGGCTTTCTGCGGGCCAGTTCCAGCACCAGCTCGTCGTCGAACCATTCTTCCACCGCTCCGAAATATCCGATAACCGGGGAGCCTGCTGTGACAAACGGGGCCATATCCCCGGGAATGAAAGCGCGCGGCATTCCGAAATCTTCGATTCTCGCAGCGTTAGGCAAATAATAGGCGTCGGGCCGTTCCGTCACATACCTCTGCAGCGATTTCGCGGAATAGGTCACGATATCCGCTTGGGCCGTCGTTTGACGGTGCTTTTCGAGCATGTTCTCATCGTATAACGAAAAAAATTCAAGACAGTCGAGCACATCGTACCAAAGCACCTTATGCGGCAATAAGTCTGCCCAAGCCATCTGTATAAGCCAAGTACACAGCACAATAACGGATTGGCTGCGAAGCGCAGGAAGCAAATACGCTTCGCCGCTCACGACGAAAAGGTTCGGCTCGGCTTCGCGAAGCTGAAAAGGTTCGCCGGTAGGATCGCAAAAGAAACAAAGATAACCTCGTCCGGCAAACTCTTTCAGCAGCTGCTGCGGACGCTGGTGCGGCTCCCAAGGAACGGCTTCGGGGAATACGACGATCGCTTTGTATGCTTTGTTCCCCATCAGCTTCATCACTTCCGCTGCATTCGGATCAATCGGACCATGCAGGAAACTGGCATAATACTGCTGCCTGTAATGATATTCCGAACGAAAGTGCGGTTTCGTCTCTGCCGTCACCTTCCTCTACCTCCCCTTCGTTTCCGAATCAAACGGCGGTCTGCGTTCGTTCCGTTTTTTTCCATAAATAGGTTGATTCATCATTTTCGATCTGACAAGTTCCTATAAGCATTTGACTGACATATGGTACAACGTATCTATTCGGAAGGAGGGTGTAATGACCGTGTCCTTACGGCAAATTCTTTTAGTGAAAAGCAACTGCGTTCCGGCACGCAAAAAGGCGGTTCCCCGAAAGAAACGCCCGACCTTGTCAGACATCGTCAGGAAGCTCCGTCACCGTTTGCTCAGGCTGTTTACCATCTTAAGCCGGCGCATTCGTCGGATCTCGCGCGACGTAAGCCGGCTCGCCGGACAGGTGAACGCCGTCTCCGCGCAAGAGAAGCAATTGGCCGCGCAGTTGGCGCAAACGAACCAGTCGCTGAACGGTTTAAGCGGGCAAGTCTCCGCGCTTGCAGCCCGGACGGAGCCATTCGCCGCCCAGATCGCCGACTTGCAAGGGGAAGTGGAGAGTCTCTACGCCACCAGCCGTGCCGTTCGTACGGTGCTGCAAGGACGTGTCGGCACGACGGTATCTCTCGATACAAACGCAGGCTCCATCTCCGGTACGCTGACTGTGGTCGGCGACGATTTTGCCCAAATCCAAGAGCCTACCGGCGACATTGTCTTAATCCCTCTCGCCAACGTAAATTCCGTAACTTGAGAAAGGAGGCCGCAGGACATGAATTTCTCGCAGGCGCTGGCCGCCTTCATCGGCAGAAAGATCGAAGCGTTTTTGACGAATCAATTCGTACAAGGTACGCTGCTCGGCGTAGGAGACGGCTTTTTTACGGTACTGGTCCCCAATCCTTCTTACACTTCTCCGACGATTCAAGTGACGGTATTTAACCAAAATGTAGAATTCGTACGCATTCTTGCGGCTTAATCTTGCGACGGGCTTATGGCCGGCAGCATTTTTCTCATCCACTGAAGCCACTTGGCATAATGGCCCGGGTGGCGGTGGGTTATGCTGGACATTCGCAGTCTACGATGGTACATGACTTCGTGCACTTCCTCCGGCGGCCCGAACGGCAGAAGACGTGCCAGAAGCTGAAGGTCTTCATACAAACGCCCCTCGAACGGGTCCGTGGTCAGCCAGCCTCCCAGCTGCTTCAGCCGCTCTACGTTATACATGCGAGGAGCCAACGGAAACCCGTCTTTCAGAAGCGAATCGACCGTCATCGCTTTCGGACGCTCGCCGATCCGCCCCATGATCAAGCTTTTGTCCCGGCGTTCATGCCACAGCCTGTGACTCCCGTAGAGGAAGGCCGCTCCGCTTCCTTGCGCAGCCCGGCCGGCGAGTAATCGCAAGCAGTCCGGCATCAGCCAATCGTCGGCGTCAAGCTCAAGCAGCCATCGGCCCCGGGCCATCGATAACGCCCGATTCAAGGTATGGGACTTCCCCATGTTCCGCTCGCAGCGCACGAACCGTATGCGGGGGTCCGCCGAAAAAGGGCAGGCTCTCAGCGTCTCCTTGGCGCCGTCGGTCGATCCGTCGTCCATAATGAGCAACTCCCAGTGCGGGTACGTTTGTGCGCAGACGCTTCGGATCGCCCAAACCAAATATTCCGCATCATTGAATAGGCAAAGGACTACCGTTACGAACGGAGACTTGCCGGGAATTGCGGCGCTATACCGCCCTTTCAGGATCGGGGCAAGCTCGCGCCATTCGTCCGCCGCTCTCTTGGTGTCGGGGATACCCGTCACAGCGGGAAGCCACCCCAATGACTGCCGCTCCGGCCAATGCCATGCCGCGCTTAACTGGGATTGCTTTTCCACCAGGGCATACCGTTCGAACGGAAGCAGCCCAGGATCGGCAAATCCCGGAGACAGGCCACTGTTCCACGCTTTCGTTCGCCAGAGCACAGGCCCTCTGGGCACGCTGGCGGCAGGCAGACGACGGCCGTCCGCAGCCGCCGGGAACAGGAGCACACCGGCGTCGCTCTCCTCCAATGAGCGGACCCAAGTCTCGAGCTCGCGGCGAAACGCCGGGAGCAGCCGCTCGCCCGCATACAGCACGGCAAACCAAGGCCCTTCATCATCGGCAAGAGCTTCATTCATGTCGCCCGCTGCATGCGATTCCAGCAGTACGCACCGGCTATCCGGGAAGACAGCCCGGACGGATGCTTGCGTTTGCTCCGCAGGTCCGCTTTGACGCGAGTCCAGCACGATAAACAGCATCTCGGGCACGCCCTCCTGTCATCTGCACTTTCGGTTTCACTGTTTACTATATGATAAACACCTAAAATTTGTTATCGATTTTTCTAAGGAGGGACTGTCCGGTGAGCATCGTCATTTATCCGCCGACCCTCGATTGGCTATGGATG
>NZ_JTHN01000331.1 GCF_001399685.1 Paenibacillus sp. A3 | reverse complement strand
CGCTGAAAGCGTGGCAGGCCGCCCGCGACCGGCAGCTCGCGCGGCTGGAGCAGCTTGCGCGGGATGGCCGGCAGCACGCCGAGCTGAGCCGCCAGTCCGCGCTGCTGTCGCAGCAGCTTGAGCGGACAGCCGCGAAGCGGCAGGAGCTGCTCGACGCCGCGGGGGCAGACGGGGAAGAGGCGCTGCGGCGTCTCCACCGCCAATACCTCCGCCGTCAGGAGCTGCTAGGGGAGCTGCGACAGGACGAGCTTGCCATCCGGACGCTGGTAGGGGAAGCGGGGATGAAGCCGCTCGACGAGAGGCTTGCGAACGTCGCCGGAGGCGAGCTGGAAGAAGAGCGGACGCGCCTGTCGGAACAGCGGGATGCGCTCCGGGAGCGGCTGGAAGCGTGCCGGGAGGCAAAAAGCCGCAAACGCTTTGAAATCGAACGGCTGACCGAAGGCGGGGATCATGCCGACAAGTTGCAGCAGGCGGAGGAGCGCCGTACCGAGCTGAGGCGTTTGATGAAGCGTTGGGCGGTCGTTTCCATGTGCGGAACGCTGTTCGCACAGACGAAACGATTGTACGAGCACGAAAAACAGCCCTCCGTTATGCAGAGGGCATCCAAGTACTTCGAGAAGGTGACGTCCGGCCGATTCACGCGGATGATTGCGCCGCTCGGCGAGCAGCGTGTATTGGCGGAGAGGCCGAACGGCGAGCTGCTGGATGCGTCCGCGCTCAGCCGGGGGACGGCCGAGCAGATGTACTTGTGCATCCGCTTCGCGCTCGCGGACGAATACGCGGCATCCGGGGTACGGCTGCCGCTTGTGATTGACGATTTGTTCGTGAATTTCGATGACGAGCGGCTCGGATACGGCATAGAGCTGCTGCAAACGGTGGCCGAGGGCCCCCAGTTGCTGCTGTTTACGTGCCACAAGCACGTGCTGGATGCGTATGTTTCCCGTTTTTCCGCAGCATCCGTCCGGCATTTAAGCCGTAAGACGTAATACGATCATGCCGATCAAGGCAAGCAAAAGGCCGCCCGATTCGAGGCGGCTGAATTTTTCTTTCAAGCCGAAGCGGGCATAGAAGAGCACGAGTACGACGTTCATCGCGATGACGACGGAGACAAGCCCGGTGACGCCTGCGGCGAACGCCGGCATGGCAAGGATCATGCCGCAGACATTGGTAATGCCGACGAACATCCCCCAGACCAAAGTGCGGCTGGGGGACCAGCCGCGGGCTGCCGCTGGAGCGGGCCCGCTTCCGGCTGCAACCGCAGAAGCAGCCGCGCGTACCGGGCTGCCGGGCGCCTCCTCCGTCCCTGCGGCCGCTTCTTCGCACCCGGCCCGGATCGCCGCCCGGGCGTGAGCCTCTTGCTTCCGGCCAAGCAGCCAAGCGGCGGCAAACAGCAGCGAACCGGTGCCGTACATCAGCGCCAGCGTGGGCAAGGTGGCCGCTCCGATGAGAGTCGCCTGCTTGGACGAGAGGTCGGTCAAGCCGAAGAACAGCATCGTAATCGCGCCCCAGTGCGCGCCTTGCAAATTTTTGAGCGAAATGTCGTTGGAGTAGCGGATCATTAAAATCCCGGCGACGATCACGATAAAGGCGACGAGCTGCGCCGAATTGAGCTTCTCGCCCCACAGCACGTACGCGAACAGCACGACCACGACCGGCGGAAGCCCGGTGAACATGGCCACAAGCGACGCTTTACCGACGGAGTATCCCTTATACATCGCGGCGTTGGAGACAAACGAAAACAGCCCGAGCAGCGTGCCGATCCACACGGGCTTCGTCCAGGCTTGTCCGGTGGCCGCAGCCGCAACGAGCGCAATCAGCGTGCCGGACGCATAGACGCCCAGCAGCAGCAGGTTCCGGTTGATTGGACGCTGCGACGTCCATTGATATAAGATGCCCCTCAGCCCAAAACAAAGCGCCGAGGCGGCCGCAAACAAAAACCACATGATGTCTGATTCTCCCGTCATAAGTACAGTTCTTCCACTTTTTTTTCTCTAACACTGAATGAAGTCTAATCTTCGTAAATCATTTTCACGGTCATGCCGCCGTCGACCACAAGATTTTGTCCCGTAACGAACCCGGCCCCGTTTCCGGCCAAATACAGGCACGCTGCCGCGATATCCGCCGGGGTTCCGACACGTCCGGCCGGATGCTGCAGGCGGTCCCGTTCGCTATGTACGGGGTGGCGCCGTTTGGAAGCTTTTTGCCAGTCGGCGGTCTCGATCCAGCCGGGGCTTACGGCATTCACGCGTATACCGTACGGACCGAGGCTGACGGCCATCGCATGAGTCAGCGCCAACAGACCGCCTTTGGAAGCGGAATACGCCTCGGTGCCCGCTTCCGACATCAGTGCCCGTGTGGAGGCAATATTCAGAATGATGCCGCCGCCCTGCCGCTTCATCGCCCGGGCCGCCTGCTGCGAGCAGACGAACGTACCGCGCAAGTTTACGTTGATCACCCGATCAAACGACTCCAGCGGCAGCTCCAACATAGGGACGTTCATCCCGATCCCGGCATTGTTCACGAGCACGTCGATCCGTCCGAAATCGTCCAACATCAGCTTGAACCACCGCTCCACTTCGGTTTCCTCCGCCACGTCCACAGGAAGAAACATGCCTTTGCCGCCGAGGCTGCGGACCTGCTCCATCAGTTCCATGCCCGCTTCCTTATCCGTATCGGCAACGGACACCTCATAACCGGACTTCACGAATTCCAGTGCGACCGCCCTGCCGATTCCTTGCGCGCCGCCCGTAACGGCAGCTACTCTTCGCATAGGCTCACCTCCGTAAGAATCGATAAGCTAAGCTTGTTGAGAAAGTG
>NZ_JTHN01000330.1 GCF_001399685.1 Paenibacillus sp. A3 | reverse complement strand
ACCCTGAACCATACCCTGAGTGGGATCCTTTGCTGCTTCTGATCGATAATTTTTATCGCAAAAACTATCCGGAATATATCCCAAACAAATATGGGGAATTATTCCAATAATTATAAACGGGGGAGCAAGTATGCTTGATCAAGGGATAGCACAGTTCATATTCCATGATAGCAAGGGTTTGGAAAAATTTTTAAGTGGTCAAGAAGAGCTAGACTTACACAAGGGACTATTAAAATATGGTCTGACTACTAAAAAATTTCTATATCTTGATTATAAAGGTGAGCAGTATAGGGAGATAGTCAACTATATATTGGATTATGAAATCGATCATTATATTGAATTAGCTACACAAGAAAAACTCGAGGAATTAGGAGAGTTTGAATATGAATTTTTACCTGAAAAGATAAGGGAAGCCAACAAAATACTGTCTCAAAAGGGGTATGGACTATTTTCATATCCAACCTCGGGTGATTTTTACGCACTGTTCATTGCAAAATTAGAGAATAAAACGAAATTGCTACAAGCAGAACTACTAGTTGACGAGAGAATCCCTCCACAAGAAAGACGTATACAGTATTATTGTTAATATTTTAGTGAAGGGTGCAAGTTTCAGAAATGTTAAGGGATTGAGAATGCTGATAATGTAGGTCAACAACTGATAACAAGCAAAACGTTAAAAAGCTTATTCCGACTTGAATTATAAGTAGGAATAAGCTTATTTTTTACATACTCATTTTTAGGAGGGGGAACTTTTACCGGTTTCGTGAATCATTGGGTACATTTCAATCAGGTATTGTTGCCCAATAAAGATTATTCATCTTCCATAACAATCAAATCATGGATGTGGATGTTCAATGCCACGCAAATTTCTTCGAGGGTGCTAATGTAAATTCGGTCAGTTGTTCCCCTGCACAGGGCGTTTATCGTTCCCGGGCGCATGTTAGCTATTAACGCAAGCTGACGTTGGGAAATACCTCGTTCATCTAAAATTTCTTGCAATCTAACTTTGATTCTCATTTTGTATCTTCCCCCAGTGGAAGCCGTCCTACGAGGAGGTTCCCGATATGGAAATGACCGAAACTACCCTTAAGGATCGATTGGATGCCGAAGAACGAGACCTGATGCGGCAAATTCAAACCTATGAAGCTTGCACCATGGCTGTATTGGATATAACCAGTGGTCAATTACTGTCATTACATAAATTAGCGGTTGAAGACATTGTTTCGATCCTTCATCGCGCAGCCCTCGATCTGCAAACCGAATTGCTGTATGTGCGGTTAGAAAAGGCACTGAGCCTATCGTTACAACATGAAACAGGGTTGGTCTGAGATCCAGAGATACGCAACTTTACCGAGAGGTTAAATAAAATAATGATCACGTTAACTTCAAAAATTTGTAACTTTTGGATAAAAAGATTGTGTAATTTGATTGAAAAATATTTCAAATAAAGGGTCGATATGGTATTAATTGCTTGAGGGCTCTGGCCAGACCTCAAAAATTATTTTGCACGGTGTTATTCGGAGGAGGATAAAGAAATGAAAAAAATGACAACTGCTTTAACGATTGCCGTGATTGGAGCAAGTCTTGTATCAAGCCCCGGCCTTGCGGCGGAAGGAACCCCGGTTCCACAACCGCCTCAGCAGCAGATTATTGTCGCGCCGCCGGAAGGCGAGGTTACGTATCATTTGGAGCCGGGGGCCGTCGCGGTTGCGGGTCCTTATGTACTCCAGCCAAACGAGGGGATTCGCTTAACCTCGATTATCGCCGACGAGTATGATTGGTGGCTTGTGGATCTTCGAAATAACAACCAGGCGATCCGGAAAGAGCAACCGGAAAACAATACGATTTATGTTAGACAGAGCAGCCAGTATATGCTGTTCATCAAAAACAAAAAGCAATGCACCAACTTCATGAAAGTGAACATTCGGGTGGTTCGCTAACGGCGTCCCGACACAGAACAGTTCCTTTGCGCCATGAATCTGAGAAAAACCTATATAAGCAGCAAAGCTCGTAAGGACTCCCGGCCGGGAGTCT
>NZ_JTHN01000033.1 GCF_001399685.1 Paenibacillus sp. A3 | reverse complement strand
GCCTGATGGGGCACTAGTTCACTTAAGATGAGTCTTCTAGATTTGGTTACGATACTTTTCAAGATAGTCGCATCTACAAAATCCAAAGAGGCAAAAGTGTCTTTAACGCCCTTTAGTTGAGCGTAGGACTTTAATAGCTCAGTTCTTGAAATATCCGTAATTACAATCTTCTGTTGAATTAAATCATGCAACATCCTAAAGCAGATAAGTTCCTCGCCGTCAACGCTCATGACCAGTGTCCCATCCTTAAATTCTTCAATTTCCTAAATTTCCTCTTCAGAAAAGCAGGTAGTGGTCTTGTTCATGGGTTCACCTCATTATTAACAAAGGAATAAAGTGGGAACTATTTTTTTCTTTTAAAAAAAGCATACCAGAAAAATAATATTATAAATATTACCAATAAGGATACAGTCAAGTAATCATTGTCTGTTACTATCCAAATTAATCCCAGAACATTCCACCCAATTAAAGAAGTTACAGCTTCTTTATGAGAAAATCTTGATAAAATAAACCTCATTTTAAGATAGAGGAGAAGATTAAAGATAACAAATAATACAACATAAAACATAGTTAGCTGCTCCCCTCCCTTTACTATTATAAGGGCAGATCATTGCATTTATGCTTTTCATATTAATGAAATTGTCGCATTTTATCGAAATAATGCACAAAATTTAAAAAGAGATTGTATACTAGGAAAGACCTAATATACAATCTCTTATTGATTTGGTAAAATAATACTTGACCTAGTCCCAAGGAACGTGTTTAGGCTCATTTTGTTCTTGTAAATTCATTCTTGAAGATTGCTTAAACGTTTTGATAACCGCACGAGATTCCGAAGCATATAATGTAGAATTTTTTAAGGAAGGGATTGCATTTTTTTCTAGATCGTTATTCTTCAATACATGCACGACATTATGCAACTGCGGAGTTAACCGGATGGTAAGCATGTAGGATATCCCCCTTATTATAAGACAAAATTACTAGAAACAGTATATCAAGAAAGTTTAATTAAAGTAAGTATTTGGGGGGGAACTTTATGAAAAATAAACTTTTAGTTTGGACAATTTTGTCGATTTTCGTCGTGATCCAGATTTGGTGCTCCTTCATAATGTTTAAATATCCTTATATTGGGATTTACCTTACATTAAATCAACAAAATGAATGGGTTATTGGAGAATTAGCCGAAGAAGAGGTAAATAAAAGGCTTGAGGTTAGAGTTGGCGATGTCATTAAAGAGGTGGATGGAAAGGACCCTAATCAAGTACCGACCATTTATAAATGGAGAGTGATAGAGCAAGCCCATAAGTTGGTTATATCAAGAGACGGGATTGCACACGAAGTTACCGTGGAGAGCAACAGTTCTATCAATTACGACATGATTCCTTTGGCAGAGGAAGGGTTGTGTCTCTTTTTGGCTGTCCTGCTCTTTTGGAAGATGCGTCATTCTTCATCGGCTCAGTTATTGGGAGTTGTTTTTTTTACTTGTGCTATTATTTATTTAAGTCGCGGTGCTTCTGTACGGGGAGATGCTGTTGGGAAGATTTTGATTACTAGCTTTATGACTGTACTGCCTATCGTCTTTTACCATTTTCTTATTGTCTTTTTTAAGGAAAAAGGAGGGGTACAGTTACCATCAAGGATTTTAAAATACTTATACACACTGGCGGTAATTGGTTTTGGAATAAGGCTCATGTACTTCTATCCTCCAATGGCCTATCCGATTTATCAATATAACGGTTCAATTACCTTAAGCTTTTTCATAGTTGGTTTTGTATTAAATATAGGACTCTTAACGTATCTTTATTTTAAAGTACGGCGAGAAAAATCTTACCTGGCGAGTATTGTAAAAAGTGTATGGTTTTCTTTATTTGTATCGTTTTTGCCGGTAATCTGTTTCTCTTTTATTCCAGAATTGATTACGAGATCTAGAGTGATAGATGCCGTCTATACAAGCTGGTTTATCTTATTTTTCCCTATGTCATTCGCATACCTGATTGCTTCGAACCAGCTATATGATATCGGCTTAGTGCTCCGTCGTTTTGCTTTTGCAGTTATGCTTGCGATTGCACCGTCTGCTATTTTTACGGGTAGTTACGCTTTCTTATTTAAAGGCTTGGTGGATGCAAGAGAAATTATTTTTATTTTATTCGGCTCTGTCTTCATGCTGTCCACGGTCATGTACTCGGCCGAATATTTCACAACGAGACTGGAACGCTTCCTGTTCCCGAGGAAGTATGTGCTACAGACGGCGCTGAAGAAAATTGCCAAGAGTTTGGGTGCCATTTCCAGCTTCCGAGACCTGAAAGAAATTGTCCTCGTGGACATCGTCAAGACGCTCCAGGTAAGGGGCGGTGCGATCGTGTTCCAGTACGAGAACGATACCGAGATCATTGACGAAGGCGAGATCGATACGGCGGAGATCAAGGAGATGATCCGCTCATCGACTTGGCTCAACCATCCGATATACACCTGTATCGAGATTAATCGTCATGAAGAATACGCCAGCTACCTCGTCATTACGAGCAACAAAGCGAACACCTTGCTGGGTAAGGAAGAGGTTCAGTGGCTTCACTTGATTACTTCCTACCTGGAAGTCAGTCTGGAGAATGTCCACTTGATCCGCAAGCTGACAGCGAAGATGCAGCTGCTGGCGGCGCAGTTGCCCGACGAGCAATCGGCGCAGGACATTCAATGGTTCCGCAAAATCATGTTCGAGCTGCAAGAGGAAGAACGGCTCCGGATTGCCGCCGATCTTCACGATACGACGATGCAGGATCTGTTTTTCCTCAAGCGGAGATTCGTTTCGCTGCTGGACAAGTATGCGATGAACAAGGAAGACAAGGAGCATTTGAACAACATTATCAATTTCGTTGAGATGATCAACAACAGTCTGCGGCAAAGCTGCTTCGAATTGAACCCGTTTCTGCTGAAGGAGATCGGGCTGATCGAAACCGTAAGGACGTATCTGGACAAGGAAGCGTACCATACGCCGTTCGAAATCGAGTTCAAGGAAGAGGGCGCCTCTTCGATCGAGTCGAAGGATTTGACGACAAAAAGGCATATTTTCCGCATTATCCAGGAGTTGCTTAACAATGCGAAGAAGCATTCGCAGGCTTCGAAAGTATCTTTTGCCATGACAGTGAAGGATCACAGGTTCTGCCTGACTTATGAAGACGACGGCGTCGGGTTTGACAGCACGCAAGTACCTCGCATGGAGATTGGAGCATCTGGGATGGGAGTGGAGCAAATGAGAGGTCGTATCTTGCATTTGAACGGAAAGCTGGAGTGCGATTCGCGGCAGGGCGCCGGTGTGAAGTTCTTTATTACGATTCCGGTCCGGGAGGTGATGTCCGTATGAACGAAACGGTCAAAGCTCTCGTGATTGATGATCATCCTCTCGTTGCCCATGCGACGAAGGAATTATTGGAGGACACGGACTGCATTGAAGTGGTCGGCATTGCCAGCAGCGCCGAGGAAGGCCTGGAGCAGATCAAGAAGCACCAGCCGGGGCTCGTTTTTCTGGATTACCAGCTTCCCGATCTGTCGGGGACCGATGTCGCGGCGCAAATCAAGAAGGAATATCCGCACATTCATATTGTGATTTTTACCGGTCACGACTTGACGGGGGCGATGAATCGGCTTATCGAGCTGAAAGTTAGCGGCGTGCTTTCGAAGGAATCCAGCATCAGAACGATCAAGAACATGGTGAACTGCATTCTGGACAACCATACGATGCTGCCGCTGTCGCTGTATCACCAGATTCAATTGAGCGGTTCGCCTTCGTATGAAGACTTGAACGATGAAGAAGTGATGATGATGGGCATGGTCGTCAAAGGGGCTACGCACGATCAGATTGCCGATCACATCCATATGAGCAAGCGTACCGTCGATAATTACCTGCGCCGAATCTACGACAAGCTGGGCGCGAAGTCGAGAATGGAAGCGATGGAGAAATTTATTAAGAGCAGGCATTATACATAGCCACTATACATGGACAATCAGGGGGACGGGCGGATTGGATCGGGACACAGTAGAGCATATGTACCGGATGGTAGACGATCATGTGGGCGCGGAGGATCTCAATGCTTTGCTCAAAGCGTTCATCGAGGAGAAGGCGCAGGAACAAGGGTCGTGGTCGAGCATTACGCGCTGCACCCATGAGATGCTGGGAGGAGCTTCGCCGCATATCGACCGGTTGGCCGCGGCGACGGAATTGATTCTTCTCTGCTTCGATATCGTCGACGACCTGCAGGACCAGGATCACGAGAGCAAGCCATGGATGCAGTGTCCGCCGGCGGTGGCGTTAAATGCGGTGCTCGCCCTACTGACGGGATTCGTCGGAGAGCTCGGCCAATGCGGAGTGACCGGGCGTTCGCTTTATGAGATCAGCAAGATGCTGTCCCGATCGGTCAGCGGACAGCATAAGGACGTCACGAATCAGGTGGTATCTGAGGTCGACGATTATCTCACAATGATTCAGGAGAAATCCGGGTCCCTGTTCCGGTTCGCTTGTCTGATGGGGTACTGTCTGACGGATTGCAGCGAAGAGACGATGGAGCGGATCGACGATCTGGCGGATTGCGTCGGGATGATTCACCAGATCCAGAACGATCTGAAGGACATCGCCCAATTCGATGTGAAGAGCGATTTGCTGCTTCGCAAGCGGACGCTGCCTGTACTGTATCTGCTCAATGTAGATAGCGAAGCGTTTCGCCCGGTGAAGGACTATTATGAAGGAAAAATCACCGCAGACGCTCTTGTACAGGATAAGGAGCAGTATATGCGGCTGATCGTGGATTCCGGCTGCATCGAATATACCAAGATCGTGCAGTCCGTATGCGTTCAAAAAGCAGAAGAGCTATGGACCGTTCTTCAGGTCCGGTCCCCGTGGAAAGAAAAGTTCCGGGAGCTCACGTATGCCGCTTTTGCCTAGCGGCCTGCCTATTCACCTGACTAAAAAAGATAAAGAAGCACCTTGAGACCCGCAAAAGGATCGAGGTGCTTTTTGGTTTGGGCGGAAACGTACAGTGCCCGTCGGCCCCGGTCAGGGACGGCTTGCCTCAAGCAGGGGGAGCTTCAGGCCTTCCGTGACAGCCGACAAGCGCTCTACACGGTGCCGCCCGGGCCGCCTGGACCCGACATGTATATGCCGCCCATCGGAGGAATTGCCACGTCCTCAGGGTGCTCGCGGCGGCGGGCGAGATCTTCGTCCGTCCGCTCGAAGGTGCGGGTATCGTCCTCGTACCAGACGAGCACCATGATGCGCCCCTTGTCCAGCTCCTTCTCGTACCGCTCCGCCTCCAGCGCGGAGATGCCGAGCGATTCCATCTTCGCCCGGAGCTGATCGCCGCGGGAGCGGAACAGGTTGGCGAAAGCGGTCGCCATCCCTTCCTCCATCACGCCGATCGTATTCGTATCGGTCAGGCGGCTGAGCCCTACGGTCCGGTCGTCGTCATGCGCCAGCACATAGATTTCATTTAGGGAATGGCCTTCCTCACGAAAGCCCCGAATGGCGCGGATGGCGTACTCTTCACCTTCTACCAGCTTCACTTTTGTCCTCATGAGTCGTCCCTCCTCGAATCGGTTCAGATCATGCGTCCGGACTTCGCCGGGCATGTCTGCCATGGAGTTGGCCAGCCGTCCGGATCGGTCCGGCTTATGCTTCATTAACCCGGATTTTTCGTGCCGAAACAATCCTCGGGCTGATTCAAACGTTCCGTTTTCGGTTAATTAAGCTTAAAAAAAAGCTATAATGGTAAGAACGGACCTTTGCCATCGAGGGCAAAGGATGCACACGGACAAGGGAGAGACGAATAAGGTATGAACATTGCCATCGTGGACGACAACCCGGTCAATCTCATTGTGATCGAAAAAATATTGAAAAGCGCAGGATACGACTCGTTCTGGAAAGCCTCTTCGGCGGTGGAAATGATGCAGCGGCTCACCGAGTATGCGGACGGAGGCAAGGTGCCGGTCGACTTGATCCTGATGGATATGATGATGCCGGAGATGGACGGGATCGAAGCGTGCCGCCGCATTCAGCAGGATGAGCGCTTGAAGGATATTCCGGTGATTATCGTGACGGCGCTCGGCGATTCCAACAAGCTGGCGGAGGCGATGGAGGCCGGGGCGATGGATTACGTGATGAAGCCGGTGAACAAAATCGAGCTGATCGCGCGGATTCGTTCGGCGCTGCGCCTCAAATACGAGAAGGATTGGCACAAGGAGAACGATGCCCGTATCCGCGAGGAGCTGGAGCTGGCCAGACAAGTGCAGGGCAGCGTGCTCAGTCCGCCCCTCAAGAAGGACCGGCTGGAAATCAGCGCCGCGTATTACCCGTCGTTCGAGCTGGCGGGTGATTTTTACGCATGGTACCGGATTGACGAGGACCGGCACGGCGTCATCATCCTGGACATTATGGGCCACGGGATTTCGTCTTCGCTGGTGTGCATGTTCATTTCCTCGGTCATGCAGGACACGATCACGCGCTTCGTCTCGCCGGAGTTCGTCGTGACGGAGCTGAACCGGTACATGAACCAGCTCAATCATAAAAATCCGTCGGTCAGCTATTATTTCACGGCGATTTATTTGCTGATCGATACCCGGACCAAGACGATCGAATACGTGAACGCGGGCCATCCGCCCGGTTTTCTTTTTGAAGAGGGAAAAGCGCCGGTGGCGCTTAATCAGGGAAGCTGCGCCGTCGGTTTTTTCGATCAGATGGAGATTACGAAGAGCATCTTCACCTATGAGCAGCCGATTCGCATCGCCTTGTATACGGATGGGCTGCTGGAGGCGCTGCCGCTGCCGGACGCTTACCCGGAGGATGCGGCGGAGTCGGATCTGCTGGCACTGCGTCTGCAAAGCTGCATTCATCAGGCGCCCAGCCCGGAATGCCTTGTGGAGACCCTGCTGCCGCAGGATGTGAGGGAGGCGCAGAGCGACGATATTTGCATGGTGTTGATCACTGCTACGTAGATGGTGTCGGCTACGCCTTATAGATCCTACAAGAGAGATAGAAAGGGACGGGAGAGAGAATGAACGGATGAAGATGAAGACGAAGCTGTTTATGGGATTCGGCATCCTGCTGGTGCTGATTTTTGCTTTGGCGGGCGTCGGCATGAACCGGCTGACGGGCACGGATTCCAGTATTAAGGAAATTTATGAAAATCGGTACCAGAAGGTGCGGATCAGTACGCAGGTGCGCAACGACGCGGCGGAGCTGGCCAAGGGCATCGTGAATTTGCTGTTGATCGACTCGGGCGACAGCGACAAGAAGAATGCCGAGGCGGTCAAGACGATCAGCGGCAAGGTCATGCAAGGCCTTCAGCAGATTGACAACTTTTCCAAGGAAGGGAAGGAACGGGAGCTGGCAGACGAAGTTCTGCTGCACGGCAAACGCTTCTTGGACTTTAAGGACCAGGTCGTCCGTCTGAACCAAAGCGGCAAGCAAGCGGAGGCCAACGCGCTTCGCACGAACGTGGGGATTGAGCTGCAGGATAATTTTACAAGCAGCATGGGCAATTTGACGAATTTTCATAATGAAGCGATGGATGTGGCTATCACCCAGGCGCTGAATGATAACCAACAGACGTTGACGTATACCGGGCTGCTGACGTTGGTTGGCTTGCTGCTGAGCGTGGCGATTGTGCTGTGGATCGTGCTCGGGTTTACCCGGGGCCTGAACATTCTTTCGGCGATGCTTACGAATTTTGCGAGCGGGAATTGGGGGGACGCGGCTTACCGTGTGCCTATTACGTCTAGTGATGAATTCGGCAGGCTTGCGGGTGTGTTCAACCGGTTGGCGGACGATCTGGAGCAAGCGACGGCGAGCGAGCGGGCGCTGCATAAAGTGAATGAAGACACGCTGTGGCTGCAAACCCGGATTGCACACATGTATGCGATGCTGGAGGATTCGCGGAAGGTCGAGGAGATGGCGCAAACGTTCATCGGAGAGCTGGCCCGGATCGTCGGCGCGCAGGACGGGGCGCTCTATGTGCTGAAGCAGACGCCGAACGGCAACAAGCTGGTGCTTGCCGGCACATACGCCCGTTCGGAAAGCACGGCCGCTGCCGAGCTTCCGCTCGGAGAAGGGCTCGTCGGGCAGTGCGCGAAGGACGGCAAGCCCATCACGGTAGAAGGCGTCGCCGGACAATACGGCGCGATCCGCTCCGCCTTCGGCGAGCTGGAGCCGCTGACCCTGACGGTGCAGCCGGTCGAATATGACGACGAAGTGATCGCGGTGTTCGAACTGGTGTCGCTGAAGACGTTCTCGGAGCTGGAGCAGAAGCTGATCAAGCAGACGAGCGAAAACTTGGGCGTGACATTGAACGCCTTAATGGGACGACTGAGGATCGAGGAGCTGCTGCGGATTCATCAGGCGCTGACCGACGAATTGCAGACACAGTCGGAAGAACTGCTGTCCCAGCAGGATGAGCTCAAGGCTTCCAACGAGAAGCTTGAGGAGCAGACGCGGGCGCTGCGGGCGTCGGAGGAGCAGCTGCAGCGGCAGCAGGAGGAGCTGGAGCAGAGCAATGACGCTCTGGTCCGCAAGACCGCGGAGCTGGAAGAGCAAGTCCGGGAGACGGAGGAGATCAACCGGCAGATCGAGCTGGCCAAGGAGAAGCTGGAGAAGCAGACGCTGGAGCTGGCGCTGGCTTCCAGGTACAAGTCGGAATTTCTGGCGAACATGTCGCACGAGCTGCGGACGCCGCTCAACAGCTTGCTGATCCTTTCCCAACTGCTGAAAGAGAACAAGGAGCGCAACTTGACGGGCAAGCAGGTAGAGTACGCCGAGACGATCTACTCGTCCGGCTGCGACTTGCTTAAGCTGATCGACGATGTGCTCGATTTGGCCAAGGTCGAATCCGGCCGCATGGAGCTGCATGAGGAGACGGTCTGCCTGCAGGAGACGGCCGAATCGATGAGAAAAGCGTTCGGACCGCTGGCCCGGTCCAAGGGGCTGTCCTTCGAGGTGGATTTCGGCGGTAAGACGCCGGGACAGATACGAACGGACAGCGGACGGCTGAAGCAAATTTTGAAAAATTTGCTGTCCAACGCCTTCAAGTTCACACATTCCGGGAGCGTTCGCCTCACCATACGGCAGCTCGCGGAACCTCGGCCGATGGTTGCCTTTGAGGTCGAGGATACGGGCATCGGGATTTCTCCCGATAAGCAGCAGCTGATCTTCGAAGCATTCCAACAGGCGGACGGAACAACGAGCCGCAAGTACGGCGGGACGGGACTCGGCCTCTCGATCAGCCGACAGCTGGCTTCGCTGCTCGGCGGAACGATTGAGCTGGAGAGCGAGGAGGGCCGCGGCAGCCGGTTTACGTTGTATTTGCCTCACAGCGGGCGACTGGCGTCCGGCGCGGCCGAAGCGGCGTCAGCCGCCATGCCGCCCTCGGAGGAGGCCACGGATAGGTGGCCGCTGCCTTCGCCGCTGTCGCTCGCACAAGCGGCCGAAAGCGGCGCAATGCCGGTGACTGCCTTCGCGGACGATCGCGACAGCATTGCGGAAGGCGACCGGGTGCTGCTGATTATCGAGGACGATGCGCATTTTGCCGCGATCCTGCTGGACATGGCAAGGAGCCGGGGCTTCAAGGCGGTCGTCGCGCTGCAGGGGGATAAGGGACTTCAGCTCGCCAAGACCCTTCAGCCGGATGCGATTCTGCTCGATATCCAGCTGCCGGTCATGGACGGCTGGTCCGTGCTCGTGCAGCTCAAGAACGACGCTTCCACCCGCCATATTCCGGTTCATGTCATTTCCGTCGTGGACGAGGTGCATCAGGGACTGTCGATGGGAGCGATCGCCTGGCTGCGCAAGCCGTCCGGCAAAGAGCATTTGGAGCAGGCGTTTACACATATTTTATCGTTCCTGAACCGCGACCTGCGCAATCTGCTCATTGTGGAACCGGACGAAGAGCAGCGCGAGAGCTTGGTGAACCTGATCGCTCATGACGACGTCCGAATTACGGCCGTCGCGGGCGGCGAGGAGGCGCTTGAGGTGCTGGCGGCGCAGCCGTTCGACTGCATGGTGCTCGATTACGGAATGACGGAGCCGTCCGTCTACGAACTGCTCGACCGGATCAAAGCGGACGAGGGGCTGCGGCGGCTGCCGATTGTGATTTATACCGGTAAGACGCTCGATAAGAAAGAGCAGCTGCGTTTGAAGAAATATGCGGAATCGATCATCATCAAGGATGTGAAGTCGCCGGAGCGGCTGCTTGACGAGACATCGCTGTTCCTGCACCGCGTCGAGGAGAACCTGCCGGAAGAGAAGCAGCAGGTGCTTCAGAAGCTGCACAGCATCGAAACGGTATTCAAAGACAAGAAGGTGCTGCTCGTCGACGACGACATCCGCAACGTGTTCGCGCTGTCCAATCTGCTCGAAGGCCTCGGCATGCAGGTGGCATTTGCCGAAACCGGCAGGCAGGCGCTCGATTCGCTGGACCGGGAGCCGGACTTCGATCTCGTGCTGATGGACATCATGATGCCGGAGATGGACGGCTACGAAGCGATGCGCGCCATCCGCGGCGACGAGCGATTCGACCGGCTGCCGATTATCGCCCTGACGGCCAAGGCGATGAAGGACGACCGTGAGAAATGCATTCAAGCCGGAGCCTCCGATTATATTACCAAGCCGGTTCATACCGAGCAGCTTCTCTCGCTTATGCGGGTGTGGTTGTACAAATGAGCGGCGGATTGTACGATCAAAAGTCCGGGGACTTGAGGGTGCTGCGCAAGCTCGGCTCCGTCTATTCGGAGGCGGACGGAGGCCGGGGCACCCGGGAAGAAGAGGAGCGGGAGCGCATCGAGATCGCTCTGCTGCTGGAGGGGCTGTACAGGCTGTACGGCTTCGACTTTCGCAATTACGCGTATCCGTCCGTCCGCCGGCGCATCTGGCACCGTATCTACGCGGAGCGGCTGCTCAGCGTATCCGGCCTGCAGGAGCGGGTGCTGCACGACCGGAGCTGCGCGGAGCGTCTGGTGGACGATCTGGTCATTCACGTAACCGAGATGTACCGGGACCCGAGCTTGTTCGCGGCGTTCCGGGAGCGGGTCGTGCCGCTGCTGCGGGAGTTGCCGTCCTTCCGCATCTGGCATGCGGGCTGTTCGACGGGGCAGGAAGTATACTCCACCGCCATTTTGCTGTACGAGGAAGGGCTGTACGACCGGGCGCGCATCTATGCGACCGACATAAACGAAGAAGTGCTGCATGTGGCGGAGCGCGCCGCTTACCCGCTCAAGAAAATGCAGGAATATACCAAAAATTACATGCTGTCCGGGGGCAAGGACGCGTTCTCAGGGTATTACGGCGCCTCCGGGAACGTGGCCGTATTTCATCCTTTTTTGCGTGAGCGGATCGTTTTTGCGCAGCATAACCTGGTGACGGACCGGTCGTTTAACGAGTTTCACGTCATCTTTTGCCGAAATGTCATGATTTATTTCGATTCGATCCTGCAAAACCATGCGCACGAACTGTTCTACGAAAGCTTATGCCCGCAGGGGATTCTCGTCTTGGGGCATAAGGAGTCGATCACGTTTACGAAGCATGCGGGGCATTACGAAACGCTGGATCCGCAGGAGAAAATATTTCGCAAGATCAAATGAGGTGGGGTTTGTATGGATGTGCCGATCCGCATCTTGCTGGTGGACGATCAGCCGGAGAACCTGCTTGCGCTTGAGGCGGTGCTGGAGGACCAGAACTATATTCTGGAGAAGGCGACCTCCGGGGAAGAGGCGCTGCGCTGTTTGCTCAGGCACGAATTCGCCGTCATCGTACTCGATGTACACATGCCGGGGATGGATGGGTTCGAGACGGCCCAGTGGGTCAAATCGCGCGAAAAAACGCGGGCGGTGCCGATCATCTTCATCACCGCGGCTCCGGACGAGCAGGACCAGGCGTTCACGGCGTATTCCGTCGGCGCGATCGATTATATCGTGAAGCCATTCGTGCCGCGCACGCTGAAGTCGAAGATCGAAGGGTTCGTCAGCATCTATTTGGCGCAAAAAAAGCTGCAGCAGCAAACCGAGCTGCTGAACGAGCGGACCCGGGAGCTGCAGCGGGCGAAGGAAGCGGCCGAGCAGGCGGCCATGGCCAAAGCGAATTTTCTGGCGATGATGAGCCACGAAATCCGGACCCCGCTGAACGGGGTCATCGCCATGGCCGATCTGCTCGTGGAGACAGACCTGAACGCCGAGCAGCGCGAGTACGTTGATACGATTCGTCGCAGCGGCGCCGCGCTGCTCTATGTCATCAACGATATTTTGGACTTATCCAAGATCGAGTCCGGCAAGATGGAGATCAAAGAAGAGCCGCTGAACCTGAGGACGAGCTTGATCGAAACGTACGAGGTGTTCCACGCCGAAAGCCGCAGCAAGTCGCTGGAGCTTACGTCCGACATCGATCGGGCGATCCCCGAATGCATCATCGGCGACGAATCGCGGCTGCGGCAGGTTCTGATCAACCT
>NZ_JTHN01000329.1 GCF_001399685.1 Paenibacillus sp. A3 | reverse complement strand
GTTCATACGCCGCTGACCAGCGAAACGCATCATATGATAGCGAAGCCGCAATTTGGCATCATGAAACGGGGCATGCGTATCATCAACTGCGCCCGCGGGGGAATTATTGACGAGGCTGCCCTTCTCGAAGCGCTCGATGAAGGGATTGTGGCCGGCGCTGCTTTTGATGTATTTGAAAAGGAGCCTCCGGAGCCGAATCATCCTTTTTTTAATCATCCCCATATGATTGTTACCCCACACTTAGGCGCGTCTACTTTTGAAGCCCAGGAAAATGTAGCCATCGCTGTTTCGAAGCAAGTGATCCATATTTTGCGCAACGAGCCATTTAAGCATGCCGTCAATATGCCTGCGATTCCGTCAGGGCTCCTTAACAGGCTGCAGCCCTACTTTACCTTGTGCGACCAACTGGGCAAATCGCTGGCCCAAATGACGGATGGCGCTGTGCGTGAAGTGTCTGTGGAATGTGCGGGAGCGCTTGCCGATGTGGACATCTCACCCCTTGTACCCTATGCGCTTAAAGGGATACTTTCTCATCATCTCGGCGCGGAACAAGTCAATATTGTCAATGCCCTCTATTTGGCGAAGGATCGGGACGTTCATATTGGGACACGCAAATCCCTTATTGACCAAGGCGCGGCCGATGGGATTACGATTCGATTAAAGACCACGATGGAAGAAAGATGGGTGACGGGGGCGGCCGTGGCTGGCGTTGGAGAACGACTCATTCGAATCGGGCCCTACCCGGTAGAACTTCCAACGGAAGGATATGTCCTGTTGATCTCACAGATCGACAAACCAGGGATCATAGGCCGTGTCGGAACGTTGCTCGGAGATAGCGGCATTAATATTGCCACGATGCAGGTTGGCCGGACCGAAATTGGCGGTTCAGCGGTCATGATACTAAAAGTGGATAAAAAAGTGCCCAAACAAGTGATGGAAGCCTTATGTGCGATACCGGAAATCAAACGTGTACGGGAGATCAACTTTGACTAGCCTTCAAATGAGACGCCATCCAGTCAAGGAAAATGGACTGCCCTCCCATATGCGGTGTGCAGAAGTGCCAGTCGAAATGGAGAAAGAAGGAAGGATATGGAACATCTCATTGAAAAAAATCTCGAAACGGTCAGGCGGCAGATGGAACTGGCTTGCCAAGCATCGGGGCGCAAAGCAGATGAAGTCAAATTGTTGCTAGCAACCAAAACGGTGCCGATTGAAAAGCTGGAAATGGCCATGCAAGCGGGTGAAACGTTATTTGGGGAAAACAAGGCGCAGGAGCTACGGAGCAAGTTTCCGCTTATGCAGCAATACAAAAAGGTAGAATGGCATTTTATCGGCCATC
>NZ_JTHN01000328.1 GCF_001399685.1 Paenibacillus sp. A3 | reverse complement strand
AAATAGAGGTGGGGTATATTCCGTAAGAGTTTACGTCCGCCTTTGAAACCTGTGAAAATACCGCTAATTCTAATCCAGTTCACGGGTAGATTGGGGGTCCCCGGAAAGCAATCGGAATAAGCTTCCAAGTGTTTCTTCACTTTCTGGGGGAGGGCAGCGGCTGGAGGGATATACCCCACCGGCGTATGCTTAGATTTTCTACGCGAAGCGGGCTCCTCGACACAGGGAGCCCTTTTTCAGGCCCTTGACTCATTGCCTATTCGCACCCTTCCGCCTTCCAATAACCGAGCGCTTCTCCGACGCGTACCTTGCTGCCGACATCGAGACCGTTGCGGAACGCGAAAGCTTCCTTCTCGACCAGCAGTACAACCGTCGAACCGAATTCGAAGAAGGCCAGCTCCTCTCCCCGGTCCAACCGGGCGCGCAGCGGCTCCGTATACCGAATGCTGCTGACGTTCATCGCTCCCACCTTGACGACCGTCGTCATTCCGAACCGGTGCCTGATGCAGGTAATCAGCCGTTCATTGCGGCTCAATACCTTGGGCATATGCCGCAGGCTGCGTTCGTGAACCGGATAGACCGTTCCCGGGATGCGGCGCGTGGCGGTCACCTCTCCGGCAACCGGGGAATGGACGCGATGGTAGTCGGCCGGGCTCAAATACAGGACGATAAAATAGCCGTTGCGGTACCGGTCTTTCATGGGCAAATCATGGAGCAGCTCGTCCAAGCCGTAATCTTGACCCTTGACGATAAAACGCAGCTTGTCGTTCATCGAACCGATACCGGTGACGGTTCCGTCCACGGGGCTGACCAGCGAAGCGGCGTCGGGATCGACGGGCCGCAGTCCGGCTTTTAACCGACGAATGAAAAAGTCGTTCAACGATTCGTAAGCCTCCAGCGGTTGTTCGGCTTCCTCGACCCGGATGCCGTACGTTTTTGCAAAGGATCGGATGAGCCTGCGGCTAGCTTTCGACTTGGTGAACGAACCGATTCGCTCGGACAGCCATTTGCGGGACGACAGCTCGGTTAGCAAACAAAATAATTGCCGATTCACTTTATTCATCGCCAGCCTTCGTTATAATAAATACACGAACGAGACGAATTATAAAGGCGGCGGGCGGCTTCATCAATCACGAATTTCCTATCGTTACGATAGGTGTACCGAATGAACGATTGGATGATTCAAAACAGTCCGGAGACCGTATCCCAATAGTAACGGACCGGCAGTGCAATACAGAGCAGCGTCAGTATGTAGCGGAACCCGGTTTCCATGAACGAACCCGTTTCGATCGCCATAAATTTCGGCAGCAGCCGGAATTTGAGCTTGATCGGCCACAGCAGCTCGACTCCCTGCTCATTGAACAAATCGATGAAAGCATGGGACGCGTAAGCGAGCAGAAGGCTCCAGAACAGCGGTTCCGGAAGCGGCAGCAGCAGCGCGGCAATTCCGAACAGAAATAGGACGGAGTGCGTCAGCGTCCGGTGCCGGACGTTCATGAGCCGCAGCACGAAGGACAGCGGAAAAAATACTTTGGCCATCGTCGATCCCTGTTTGTCAATGTCGGCCAAAGGGCCTGCCAAGCAGCCAAGCAGAAGCGCAGCGGCGGTTTCCCAGGACAAAAGCGGCACCTGAAAGTGCAGCAGCACCCCTTCCGCGGCCAGCAAACCGGCGACGCTGTGCGTTTTTTGCAGCATTCTTAGATCCTCCTCGTTATTCTGTGTTGTTGCGGCCCGGTCAAGAGCATTCCCCATTATACCAAACATATGATCGCATTTCTACATCTCTTACAACCGGATACAAATCGGTTCGCTCGCGGACCCGTTTTTCTGTTCCTCCCGCGCCCTTCCCTCTGCAATTGTTAAGAAACCGTTAGCGCATGCGGTCCAAAACGCCGGGACAAGCTAATTTTTATCTAACCGAAATATGCTAATCTTTTTTTGCCCGGATATGAGGAATTTGTCGAATTCGGATCGTCTATGATAGAGGGCCCGCAACGATGCCCTACTGGGAGCTTCGTGCTGTCCTGTGCACTTTATTTCATCAGGGGGCTGCTTTATGCAAAAATTCATGCTGGTGCTTGCCGTTGTATTCGCCGTCAACTTTACCGCCACAGGCTCGACGCCTGCTACGCGCGCAGACAACAGCGGCCTCGTTACCGCGCACCGCGGCAGCTCGCATGCCGCGCCCGAGAATACGGCGAGCTCGATTCGCCAAGCGATCAAGGACGGCGCAGGCTATGCCGAGCTTGACGTTCAGGAGACGGCGGACGGGGTGATCGTGCTGATGCACGACGACAGCGCCAAACGGACGACGGGAATCAACAAGCCCATGTGGGAAATTCCGTACGGCGAGCTGCGCCAAGCGAGCGCCGGCGAATGGTTTCACCCGCAATTTCGCCAAGAACGCGTCCCGACATTGGAAGAAATCATCGAGATCGCCCAAGGCAAAATCAAGCTCAACATCGAGCTTAAAAATAACGGTCATCAAAAACGGCTTGCCGAGGAAACCGTCAACATTATCGAGCGCCGCAAATTCACGGCCGACTGTACGGTAACGTCGTTCGATCCGGCGCTTTTGCGAAAAGTAAAGCAGCTCAATGCAAGCATTCGGACCGGCTTGATCGTAGGGCAAAAATCCGCAAACCGCGAAGCGCTGTTTACGGACCGTAACTACGAAGTGCTCAGCGCCGCTTATCCTTTGGTCAACGAAGAGTTTATGCGTCTCGCCGCGCAGCATCGCAAGCAAGTGTTCGTCTGGACCGTCAACGACAAAAAGACGATGAACCGCATGCTGAAGCTTGGCGTCGACAGCATCATCACGAACGAGCCCGCACAGTTGGTCGAGCTTCTGCGCCAACGCCGCGCCAAGTCCTGACTCCCCGGAGAACGGCAAAACCCGCCTTGCCGCAGTCCGTCCGGACCCGAAGGCGGGTTGTTTTGTTTATGTGCTTCCAATGTGATTATGTCGCGCTCTTGCGAATGACGAATTCATTCTCCATCATCGTCCAGATGCCAGGATCCTCCATGCCGAGTCTCCACAAAGCGATGCCTCGGATGCCCAGTCGATGGGCAAGCTGCATTTTCGACCGGATGCTGGCCGTGTTTTCAAACCAAACCTCGTGCTTGTTGCCGGACTCATCCGTATAAGCGAACATCGGTGTCTGCGTTTTCTCGTCGAAGATGACTTCTTTATTATATCTTCTCGCCAAATTCATCGCCATGGCATAGGTCGCATACGTGTTGCGTCCCGTCGTCAAGTTGAAATCGAAGCCGAACACCGAGACGGCGGCCGTAATTTTGGATGCTGGCATTTTGGTAAGCGCGTATTTGACCACGGTTTCCATCCAGCCGATCGAGACGACGGGACCCGGACCGCTTCCCGGCCAGCCATGCTCGTTATACAGCATGACCACGAACTCGTCGACGGCCTCGCCGAGAACGGCATAATTGAACGGCGCCGAGAAGGGATTCGTCGGTTCGTCCGAGGTGCGCGACGGCGTATCGACCGAATAAAAATAGCCTTGGTTCCGCAAGGCGCTGCCGAGCTCCCGGTAAAAGGCCGATAGGCGCTCCCGGTCCTCGTAGCGCACATCCTCGAAGTCGATGTTGACCCCGTCGAAGTTGTACCGCTGGATCAGCGCGATCACGCTGGAAATGAACGCCCTGCGCGTATCCGGCGTAGCCAGCATGCCGCGGATGACTTCCTTGTTAGCCTCCTGATTCCCTCTTTCGTACAGCAGATTATGCACTGTAGGAAGCATTTTCACATTATGGCGATGGCCGTAATCCACGACCTGCCGCATGTAGGCGTCGGTGAACGTTGCCGGAAACTTCTCGATTTCCGTCGGATTGGCCCGGTTAATGCGAAAATGAAACATGCCTACAGCGGACAACTGCGCGGTATGCTCCACAAAGACTTGATACGAGCTGGGGAGCGTCGGTCCTTCCTTTTCCGTGTAAAAGCCCAACACCTGCTGCACCGGGCGTTCCCCGCCGTGAGGAACGACCCGGACGAGATCCCGGAGCACCCAGCCGACCCGTCCGTCGTACAGTTGGACGCGCACCCAGTCGCCTTCGATTCCCGTCACCGGCAGCCTGGCTCCCCGGTCCATCTGGTCGATGAGCGGCGATGTCGTTCCCGGATATTGGCGGATGTTCGCCGTGTTCACATTGACGATGGCCTCCGTATAAACGGGAATCCGGAGCCTTTGACCGATCTGCAAAGCCGTGGACGTCAATCCGTTTAAAATCATGATCGCTTGGTATGTCGTCCCGAACCTTTGAGCAATCGAATAAAGCGAATCGCCGGCCTGCACCGTGTAAGTCCTTTGCCCGGAAACCGGAATGGTCAACGTCTGGCCCACATAAATGATAGTCGAGGTCAATCTGTTCGTTTCCATCAGCGCGTCTACCGTGACCCCGAACCTTTGGGCAATCGAGTAGAGGGAATCCCCCTGCTGAACGACATAAGTAATCATGGTCTTCTCCTTTACGAAGCATGTTACTACTATTCGTATTCAGCCGAGGGACGCATTACGATCGGTGCTCATAAATTTTTTGAATGGTTAGATAAATCCACCGTTGACGCGCAGCGTCTGGCCGGTGATCCATTGCGACTTGTCGCTGACCAGCAGCTCGACCGCGTCGGCGATGTCTTCGGGTTCCCCTATACGGCCGAACGCATTGAGCTTTTTCGTGCCCTCGATCTGCTCCTCGGTTTTACCTGCCGTAAAAAGCTCCGTATTCACAGGGCCGGGAGCTACCGCATTAATCGTAATTTGCTTCGCGCCGAATTCCTTCGAAAGCTGACGGGTGAATTGTTCGACCGCCCCTTTCGTGCCCGCGTAGACGCTGTACGTCGGAAACATCTGACCGATGACGGAGGTCGAGAAGTTCACGATTCTGCCGTTGTTTTCCATATGCTTCATCGCTTGCTGGCACGCGAAAAAGGTGCCTTTGACATTCACGGCGAACTGTTTCTCAAAAACGTCCTCCGTCACGTCCGAAAGCGGTTTGTTGAGCATCAGTCCGGCGTTGTTGATCAGAATATCCACTTTCCCGTATTCGGCGATCGTTTGGGCAAACAGTCGTTCGATATCGCTTACCTTGCCGAGATCGGCGCGAATGGCGGTCGCTTGACCGCCCTTTTGAACAATGCCCGCCACCGCTTCGGCTGCCTTCTCCGGACTCCCGGCATAATTGATCGCCACCTTGGCCCCCAGTCCGGCCAACCGCTCGGCAATGACGCGGCCGATTCCCCGCGACGATCCGGTAACGATGGCTACTTTACCTTCCAATGGTTTCATATGTGCTTCCCTTCTTTCTTATTCGTTGGTTTTGAGGCCTTGCTCGATCAGAGCCCACACATCCGAAAACTCGGCGTCGACCGCCGGGCTTTTCCATTCGTAAGCATGAGCCGGATGATGAAACCGCGCCGTAGCGTAAAAGACGGCACGGGCCGACCGTTCGGGGTGGTCGGACTTCAGACCGCCGCGGAGCATGATATCCGTCAGATGCTCGACAATACGGCCAATGTGCTTGGAGATGAGTTCGGCGGATTCATCGGTTACTTTGGCATACATGGCAAACAACGCTTCGTCTTCGCGGGCATAGTGCCGCTTTAGCTGGACGAGCGTCCGGATATACGCTTTTACATGTCCGACTCCGTGCAAAGAAGAGTCGTAGCACACGTCCGCAAGCGGCGCGACGATCTTCTTCTCCAGCCATTGCTCCGTCGCCGCTTCGAAAAGCTCCGTCTTGCTTTTGAAATGGCGGTAAATGCTGCCGTGACTGACGCCTAAGGCTTTCGCCACATCCGTTACCGAGGTCTTCGCCATCCCGTATCGTTTGATCGTTTCTTCCGCTGCCGCAATGATTCGTTCCTTCGTTAACACGTCCGAGGACTTTTCCATGAAAACACAACCCTTCTTGACATCAGAATAGCACATTCGAGTGACAAATGACAAATTTTATTTTTTTCATTCAAAAATTCTGGGCATCCCGATTGGGATATTCCTGGGTCAGGCCTCGGGCAGCTTGGCGGAGGGCTTCGCGCCGTTCCCTACGCCGCCGCTCTGTCGACGGTGGTCGGAATTTTGTTTACGCTTTTTTCCCGCCAGTTTCGAGCGGTGGCCGCGTCAATTAGTAAAAAAAATGCCCGCACCTTAAATCGGTACCGGGCTCAGAGTGTTGAGTAGCCTTTAAAATAGAAAAACTCAGACAAAT
>NZ_JTHN01000327.1 GCF_001399685.1 Paenibacillus sp. A3 | reverse complement strand
GGGCGTAGGCGACGCCTACCCGCTGTCTGCGGAGAAGCTGAGCCCGGTGCTCGCTTGCTATAAAGTGAAAAATGCGGCGCAAGGCATCGAGCGCGCGGCAGAAGTCGTCGCCTTCGGCGGCATGGGGCATTCCTCGGTTATCCATTCCAAGAACGAGGAAATCATTCAAGCATTCGCGGCTCGACTGCAAACCGGACGCGTCATCGTCAATGCGCCGTCGACTCACGGGGCGATCGGAGACATTTACAACACGAACCTGCCTTCGCTGACGCTCGGTTGCGGCTCTTACGGGCATAACTCGACGACCGCCAACGTTTCCGCCGTCAACCTGCTCAACCTGAAGCGTGTCGCCGAAAGGACGGTCAATATGCAGTGGTTCAAGGTGCCGCCGAAAGTATATTTTGAAAAAGGCTCGACGCAATATCTGGAGAAAATGCCCGATATTACACGGGTGATGATCGTCACCGACGCGATGATGGTGAAGCTCGGCTACGTGGAACGCCTGGAGTATTATCTGCGCAAGCGGAAGCAGCCCGTTGCTATCGAAGTGTTCTCCGAGGTTGAGCCGGATCCTTCCGTCGATACGGTAGACCGCGGTACGGCCCGTATGGCTGCATTCAAGCCGGACTGCATTATCGCACTGGGCGGCGGATCGCCGATGGACGCGGCCAAAGCGATGTGGCTGTTCTACGAATATCCGGACACGAGCTTCGATTCGCTCAAGCAGAAGTTTCTCGATATCCGCAAACGGGTGTACAAATATCCGCGCCTCGGTCAGAAAGCGAAGTTCGTCGCGATTCCGACGACATCGGGCACAGGCTCGGAAGTGACTTCTTTTGCAGTCATTACCGATAATCATAAAGGCAACACCAAGTACCCGCTTGCCGATTACGAGCTGACGCCGGACGTGGCGATTATCGATCCGGAATTCGTTTACAGCCTGCCGAAAACGGCCGTTGCGGATACGGGGATGGACGTGCTTACGCATGCGATTGAAGCGTACGTCTCGGTGATGGCGAACGATTATACGGACGGATTGGCGATGAAAGCCATTCAGCTCGTATTCGAGCATCTGGAAAATTCGTTCCACACCGGCGACCCGCTGGCACGGGAAAAAATGCATAACGCTTCGACGATTGCCGGTATGGCCTTCGCCAATGCCTTCTTGGGCATCAACCACAGCTTGGCGCACAAATGGGGCGGCGAATACCATACGGCGCACGGCCGCACGAACGCGATTCTGATGCCGCACGTCATCCGGTACAACGCGCAGAAGCCGACCAAGTTCGCATCGTTCCCGAAATACAATCATTTCATCGCGGACAAACGGTATGCTGAGATTGCTCGAGTGCTGGGCCTGCCGGCGAAGACGACGGAAGAAGGCGTGAACAGCCTGATCGCCGCAGTGCGCAAACTGAATCAATCGCTTGGCATTCCGGAGAGATTCCAAGATCTCGGCTTCGATCCGGCAGACTTTGAAGCGAAGGTCGATGTGCTCGCGGACCGCGCGTTCGAGGACCAATGTACGACAGCGAATCCGCGCCTGCCGCTCGTGACGGAGCTGGCGGACGTTTACCGCAACGCGTTCTACGGAAAATTCGAATAAAAAGAGACGACTTCTTGGAGAGGAGACCCAACTATGAGCTTGAAAGAAGCGGAAATGAACCGGAATCCCGAACAATCGGAGGCTTGGCGCCAGTTCGCGCCGGGCAAGTGGCAGCATCGGATCGACGTGAAAGATTTCATCGACCGGAATATTTCACCCTATACGGGAGGCTCGGAATTCCTGGCCGGACCGACGGAAGCAACAACGGATCTTTGGCAGCAGCTTAGCGTATTGATGCGCAAGGAACGGGAAAATGGAGGCGTGCTGGACATCGACCTCCACACCGTCTCCACCATTACTTCGCATGCGCCGGGGTACATTGACAAAGAAAAAGAACGGATCGTCGGTCTTCAGACCGACGCCCCGCTCAAGCGTTCCGTCCAGCCGTTCGGCGGCATCCGC
>NZ_JTHN01000326.1 GCF_001399685.1 Paenibacillus sp. A3 | reverse complement strand
CCGACCTTGGTGAGCAGCGACACGGCTTGCTCCCGACGATGCTTGCCGCGCAGGCCTTGGAACACAAGCGGCAGCTCGACGTTCTCGCGGACGGTCAAATGCGGAATCAATTCGTACGATTGAAAAATAAAGCCGATATGCGTCCGGCGGAATTCCGCAAGCCGGTTTTCACTCATTTTTTCGATCGCCTGGCCGCTGATCAGAATGCTCCCGGACGTCGGCTTCATCAAGCCGGCCATCAGGTTCAGCAGCGTCGACTTTCCCGAGCCGGAGCTGCCGAGCAGGGCGATCATTTCTCCTTTGTCCACCCGGAAGTTAATTTCGTGCAGGACAGGCGTGTTCTCGCTGCCGCTGCGAAAGCTGTGTGACAAATGTTCTACCGCAAGCACATAACCCCTCCGTTGTTGAATTTTTCTAATTCAGTATAGACGACCGTTCCATTCAGAAGTGGAAAAAGATGAAAAGTTAAGAAAACTTTAAGAGTCGCAGGCAAAAAAGCCGCCGGAACGTCCGTTTGGTAATAGACGTTTGCCAGGGCGGCCAATCCTGCAGCTATTGCAATGAATCTTGCTGTGCCCCTGCCGCAACGTTCTTCGCTTTGGCGTACAGGACAAGAAATCCGAGCATGGCGACGAACGAGAGTACGGAGCCGACCGCATACATGGCATGCGGGCTCCAGCTGTTGAACACCCAACCGCCGATCGTGCCGCTGAGCAGCCCGGCCAGACCGGACCACGTAATCGCGAATACCGCCTGGCCGCTGGCCCGGAAATGATCGGGGACTACGCTCTGAATGTACCGGATGGTCGTAAACAAAAATACGCCGAACGTGATCGAATGCATCATCTGAATGGCAATGACCCACATCGGGTTATCCACCAGGCTCATGAGCAGGAAGCGTATGGCATAAGCCATACAGCAGAGCGCCAGCAACGGCAGCTCCTTCAGCTTGTGCCCGTACTTGCTGAGCAGGAAGAAGACCGGAATTTCGCTGAGCGCCGACATCATCCACGACCAGCCGACGACGGATTGGTCTCCGCCGAGCCGCTGCAAGAACAAGGCGAGGAAGCCATCATTCATCCGGTGGGCGATGGATACCGTCAGTACTGTAAGCAGGAACGCGAGAAACGACCGGGAACCGATGATCGGGAGAAGCCCGGAAAAGTCCGGCTTTTTTACATTGGCGTCCCGCGTATCCGTAAGCAGGAACGACAGCAGCAGGGAGCAGGCAATCGTGCCGAGGCACAGCGCCACGGTCAGACCCGCGCCGTAGCTTTTGAGCAGCTGGCCGAACACGAGGGCGGCGAAGGCGAAGCCGATCGAGCCCCAGACACGGAAGGACGCATAGCTTTTGCCGTTCCGGCTCACGGTAAGCAGAATCAAGCTGTCGTTGAGCGAGGTGGTCGGCGACTGGAAAAAGAAGAAGGCGGCCATCAGCACTAGCAGAAGCCCGAACGTATCGGTGTGAAACGTCCAAGCCGCCATCAGCAGCTGCCCGATAAAAATGACGTTCAAAATCTTTTTCACGCTGCGGACCTTGTCGCTGGCTACACCCCAAACTAAGTTCGAGAAGATCCCGATCATCGGACCGACCGAATATAAAAGTCCGATTTGCAGCGTGGAAAAGCCTTTCGATTGGAAATATAAAGGAAAGAACGACGTAATCACGGCCATCGTCATGTAATACGTAAACGTAAAACCGCGCAGCACAATCTCGTTGCGCGGGGGTTTGGACATACTCATAAGCTTTCACTCGATTCGTTAGGTTTTCGGTTCGCGACCGGCAGCGGCCTCGGAATGGCTTCCCGCAGAGCCGAGCGGAGTACGGCCCAGACGACCGCCGCTTCCGCCGCGACGCCGAGCGATTGAGCCAAGGCGCCGATCATGCCGTTCCAGCCCGGAGTCTGGGCGACGCACAGCACAAGGACCAGCAGCGTTACGCACACGTTTGCGGCTTGAGACCAGACCATCACCTTCGTCTGGCTGCGCAGCATCAGCAGTCCGTTGCCGAAATCGAGCCATGGGAACACGAACGTCATCAGCATAAAGACGCGGAGCGTCGACAGGCTTGCCTGCATCAACCGCTCGTTAACGCCCATGACGTGCTGCATGAACCACGGTCCTGCCGGCGTATAAGCGAGCAAGGCGATCAGCAGGCTCGGGATGAGCGAGAGCATCAAGGTGAAGCGGACCACGGAAGCCGCATCCTTGCGGTAAAAGTTCAGCACAATCTGATGTACATAGGAAAAAAAGCTCTGCACCAGGTTCGTGAGGCTGGCGGCGATTGCAAACGAGGCGATGGCCAGCTTCAAGTCCGTCGTTTTTCCGAGAAAGGCGTTGATCGCCGGTCCCGAAATGACCGCAATGACCGACGAGAACAGCAGCGGCCGGTAAAACCGGAACACCTGCGAAGGCTTCTCGATCGGATGGTCCGGCTGCTTCTCCGGAATTTCGTTTTTTAACAAAGCCCTTCCTTCCCAGAAGCTCACGGCGGCTTCGATGACCATGCCCGTCAGGAAGATGATTGCGCCGACCGTTCCGCTGGTGACGCCGGTCCGTATAAAATAGAGCGAGAGCGCGTACATCCCGGCAAGCCGGATCGCCATGCCGATCGTCAGCCATTTGGTCCGCATGTTGTAAATAATAATGCCGTGAAACATGCAGCGGATGCCCGAAAAAATGCTGACGAACATCAAGATGCGGTACACCTCTACCATCGGCTTGACCATTGCAGCGTCGACCCCGAACAAACGCAAAAACACCCACGGTCCGACGGGGGTGTAGCTGAGGAATACGCCGATGAGGAAGATGGCCCCGAGAACATAAAGGCTGACCGCTGTCAAAGCGCGGAACGAGAGGCGGTCGCGCACCAATGCGGAGCACGTCTGCCGCAGCAGGACCGCCGGTCTCTCGGTAATGCCCAGAATGCTCATCGGCAGGGCGTAGCTTGCGATGACAATCTCGGGCGAGGCCGCGCGCGCCAGCGTGCTGTTAATGATGACATGGGAGATCGTAACAAGGCTCGCCGACATTCCGAGGGGAACAAAGAAGGCAAGCAGCTGCCGAAACGTAATGCGGGTTTGCTGCATATCGTTCATGTTGACTTCCCTCTTTTCACATGCCAAACATTATAACATGGATAGGGGAGTCAAGGGAGAAAAATTTAAAGTACCTACTGGAAGCGGCTCATCGTTCGTGATACATTTATATAGATAAACGGATCGATCAAACGGTGCGTGCCTTTTGCATAATTAAGAAAAGGTGAGAAAGGTGGAAACGGAGATGACTTACACGTTTGAACTGGACGAACGTCTCGGCATTCCGCTGCCCCGTCTTGAACAGGACTTTGAGGACTACAGCCAGCAGGAACAAGCGGAGATGCTTCTGCGCTGGGAGAAAATCCGCGGCAGCATTCCCGATCGGATCAAGCAATTGGAACGGGTCATTATCGCGAAGCAGGAGCAACTCAATGTGGAAGAGCATTTTCCGACGTCCTGCAGCTTGAACAGCGAAATCGCCGATCTGGCCAGCACGATCAACGAGCTGCATTTATGGTTCCGGGTTCATCAGGACATGCCCGATCGTGCGGTTCATCACTGATTGCGCGGCCCATTACCGAATATAATGGGGGGAACCCCGATGCATGCAATGCTATGGAATGGCAACACGGTACGCAGAAGGAGGGTGTAAGCTTGAGTTGGACCGATAGTCTAGGCAGGCTCGCAGCGCAGCTGACGTCGCATAAACCTTCGCTGTATCCCGACGAAGAGCTCGACGACTTGGCCGATATCAAGATCGGAAAGCTGTCGCTGGACGCCTTCGAAGGGGAACGGAAAGCCTATGCGCTGACGGTAAAAGCGGGGCTGCATTTGTTTAACGAGAGCCTGGAGAAATCGCATGCGCTATCCCAGGAAATTCATAATGCCGCAGGCAGCTACTGGCACGGAATCATGCACCGGATGGAAGGCGATTATCCTAACGCCGCCTATTGGTTTCGCATGGCGCGCAGCCTGCCGATTTATGCGGAGCTTGCGGAGCGGGCCTACGGTTACGTACAGACGGCAGACCTGCAGGGCATTAAAAATACGGCGTTCAGGGAACGGCTGGAGGAGTGGGCATCCGGGTCCGGTTGGGATCCCTGTGCGTTTAACGAGCTGGTCGAGCGGCACGTCACCCGGATACGGGACGAGCAGGCCGAGGAGCTTCTGGAGCATATCCAATGGCTTGAGATGCGCCTGCTTCTCGAATACGGCTATGTCCAAAGCGGAGGCGGAGGATCGTTGCTTGAGTCGCCGTAATTCGTCAGCCGATGTGCCCCAACGCCCGATTGGACTTATGCTGCGCGTGTATCGCTATGCGCTGCCGGAGGTGAGGGAGCAGCTTCGCCACTGGCGAGAAAAAGCGGAAGCGATGCCCGATCCCGAGCTCCGAAAGCAAGCGATCGCCAGCATGACCAGCAAGCAGTTCCACTGCGAAGGCGGTTCGGTCTATGCCGTAGCGAATCTGCCCATGCGTCATGTGCTCATTCCGTTGATCGTCGCTTTCCAGACGATTAGCGATTACTTGGACAACTTGTGCGACCGGAGCACTTCGCTCGATCCCGAAGATTTTCGGCGTCTGCATCAATCGATGCTCGATGCGGTCGATCCGGCGGAGCCGCTGCACGATTATTACGAATTCCGGGAAGAGAAGGACGACGCCGGTTATTTGAACGAGCTGGTCAAGACATGTCAAGCCAGTCTCCGGCTGCTGCCCTCTTACCCGCTTGCAGCGGATTCGGTGCGCGAGCTTGTCGGTCTGTACTGCGATCTGCAGGTGTATAAGCACATTCACCGGGAGCTGCGCGAGGATGCGCTGCTGTCTTGGTGGGAGAAGCACCGGGGACGGTTTCCGGCGGTCGCGTGGAATGAATTTGCCGCGGCTACGGGATCGACGCTTGGCGTTTTCATGTTGTTTTTGGCTGCTTCCGATCCGAAGCTGCAGCCGGAAACGGTCCGGCAAATTCACGAAGCGTACTTCCCGTACATTTGCGGACTTCACATTTTGCTTGATTATTTGATAGACCAAGAGGAAGATCTGGCCGGCGGCGATCTTAATTTCTGCAGCTACTACGATAATATGGATCGAACCGTCGAACGCATCGCCTTCATTGTGGAGGAGGCGAAGAGCAAGTCGGAACAGCTCGAGCATCCGGGATTTCACCGGATGATTATCGAAGGACTGCTGGCGCTGTACTTGTCTGATCCTAAAGTCAGCAAGCAGCGGCAAGTGAAGACGATATCCCGGAAGTTGATGAAGGACAGTCCGCTCATGCGCTTGTTTTTCTTCATTAACAGTATTTGGATCCGCAAAACCTCTTGATCCTATATACAATTAAAGAGACAGTCAAGATGACGAGGAGGAACCACCATGTCTGTAAAAAAAATTGCGGTACTCACGAGCGGCGGCGATTCCCAGGGGATGAACGCGGCCGTTCGCGCCGTCGTGCGCAGCGGCTTGTATCACGGTCTTGAAGTATTCGCCGTGCAGCGCGGCTATTCCGGGCTCATCAACGACGACATCCGCGAGATGGACCTGCGGAGCGTCGGCGACATCATTCAGCGCGGCGGAACGATTCTGCAAACGGCACGCTGTAAGGAGTTCGTTACGCCGGAAGGGCAGCAGCTCGCTGCGGACAACCTGCGCAAGCGCGGAATCGACGGGCTCGTCGTCATCGGCGGGGACGGCTCTTATCAAGGCGCGAACAAGCTGAGCAAGCTCGGAATTAAAACGATGGGACTGCCGGGAACGATCGACAACG
>NZ_JTHN01000325.1 GCF_001399685.1 Paenibacillus sp. A3 | reverse complement strand
AAGCTGATTGATATGGCGATCGAGCTTTTGGATGCGCGGGTACCGTTATCCAGCCGAAACCCGATGATCGATGAAATTTTGCAAAATAAACCGCGGTTGGTTCTGCTGAACAAACACGATTTGGCGGACCCGGAGGTCACCCGGCAGTGGATTGAGTTTTTCGCGGAACAAGGGTTGAAAGCGATCCCTATCGATTCCGTAGGCGGAAATCCGGTGAAAGAAATTATGCAGCGCAGCAAGGAGCTGCTGTCGGAAAAAATTCAGGCGCAGCTGCGCAAAGGGATGAATCCGAGAGCGATCCGCGCGCTGATTGTCGGAATTCCGAATGTCGGAAAGTCCACCCTGATCAACCGGATGGCCGGACGTAAAATCGCCGCAACCGGAGACAAGCCGGGGGTAACCAAAGGTCAACAGTGGATTAAGGTCGGCACGGAGATGGAGCTGCTCGATACCCCGGGGATTTTGTGGCCGAAGTTCGAAGATCAGTCGGTCGGTCTGCGCTTGGCAGCAACCGGAGCGATCAAGGAAGAGATTTTGCAGGTGGAGGAAATAGCTCTGTTCGCCATGCGTTATTTGACCCAGCATTATGCACAAGCGGTCAAAGAACGGTTTGGCGTAGAAGAGGTTCCGCAAGATCCGGCAGACACCGATGCCATTGTGGCTCTGATGGAAGCTGTAGGCCGCAAGCGCGGCGCTCTGATGAGCGGGGGACGGGTGGATCTGGAGAAGGCCTCGCTGGCCATTCTGCGCGAGCTGAGAGCGGGCAAGCTTGGACGCATTAGTCTCGAAGCGCCTGACGATGCTGCACAACCTGACCATTAATGAGTAACCCTAGACGCCGCGACGCGCGCTGTGAAAGGCACCGCGCGCATCGGGAAAGTTATAAAATTTACCGTGTAGAGCGAATTCGTAAAGGAACGAATCGCTCTTTTTCATTTGAAATTCAGTCGAGCAAATAAACGGCATCGTCAACGGTAACGCTTCCGGTCCGAATGACTCGGGCATACACCCCAAAGCAGGCATCCAGATGCTTGGCGATATGCTTTAGGAAGGTCGGGTTGACGGTATTGTGGTCCGGATCTACGTTTATCATACTGCATCGATGGCATTTTTTGTATATCTCCAGTTTCGTATCTCCGATTTGGACGGTTTTCCCAATCCAATCAAATTCCTCAAAGGGCTGCGGTTCGTCGTAACGAATGACGAAGTTGGGCCTGAACCTGCGTATGTCGGTCTCCACGCCAATGATTTTTTCCAGTTCGGCCAGAGAAACATCCGTGGCGATCAAAATACTTGCTTCGTCAACCCCCAGCAGGTCGTCATGCTCCGGCGAATACTTCCGGGGAGAAATTTCCCGCGGAGAAACGACGGCCCGAATTTCTTCAAAAAGCTCCTCATCCCATTGAAATATCCGGCCGTCTGGAGCCGTTACCTGGATTGGCGGAAATTCGTTGTTGGATCTGTCAGCGACGTATTTGCTGGAGTAAGCGAGCAGCTTCGGAACAAATTTGGCGTTCAGCTTCTTGTTGGACCGGGAAGCATCGGTTGAACGCGTATGATCGATAAAAGCGTATCCTCTGTCTCCGTATAATCCGTATCGCTCAATATTGACCGCGCTTAGGCGTTCCCCTTGAAAAGACTTAACGGGATACCGGTAAATAGACTGAATGACACCAATGGATTTCAAAGCGAGCCCCTCCTTGAAATGGACGCTTGTGAATGGATGCTTCTCCCTGTTTAGGCAAAATCATGGGTCTCGGGATCATACCAATCCCCGCCAAGCATGACACGCTTCACTTGCAGGCCCTCCGGCTCCACCACGACAAGGTCCGCATCGTACCCGGCTTTTAAAAGTCCCTTGCTATGCAATTTTACGATTCCCGCCGGAATCGAGGTCGCATGCTTCACCGCCTCCGGCAGCGATTTTCCGTGCGTCTGCACGAGATTTCGTACCGATTGCACCAAAGGAATGGTGCTTCCGGCGATCGTGCCGTCGGCAAAGCGGGCAGCCCCTTGATTTACGTGCACCTCCAGTCCGGCCAAATGGTAGACGCCGTCCGTCATTCCCGCGGCGCGCATGGAGTCCGTAATGACACAGACGCGGTCCTGCTTCAGTCTTAAAATCAATTCCACTGCCGCCGGATGCAGATGATACCCGTCTACATTGATTTCGGTGCTGAGCTCGTCGTGCAGGAGCACCGCTCCCACAACCCCAGGTTCCCGATGATGAAACGGACGCATGGCATTGCAGCAGTGGACGGCATGGGAAATTCCCCAGCCGATAGCGGTGCGCACCTGATCGTAGGTAGCGTCGGAATGTCCGCAAGCGGCGATGATGTTTTGCTCCAGCGCATAAGCAATGGCTTCTTCGGCGCCTTCCAATTCAGGGGCGAGTGTCAGCATGCGAATGAGTCCGGGGAAGCGGGAGGTCCATTCGCGAAGCCATGCGGTCTGCGGGTTGCAAATCCATTGTGGATGCTGGGCGCCCGGCCATTTGGGACTGAGGAACGGCCCTTCGAGATGGACGCCCTGGATCACTTGGCCGATGCGCTTCGTTTGCTGGACGGAAAAAGCGGTGGCAAGCGCGCGATCAATATCCGGCTTCGAGGCCGTCAAGGTGGTGGCGAGAATCGAGGTGGTTCCATGGGCGAGATAGTAGCGGAGCATCCGAATCAGGCTGTCGGCGCTGCCGTCCATGACATCCGCACCAGCGCCCCCGTGAAGATGAATGTCGATCAAGCCGGGGGTCAGATATGCCTTGCCGAAATCAAGCACGGGGGCGTCGGTAAAATCAGGCTGCGGAATAGCTTCCGCAGGCGCTACTCCTTCGGGGAATACACTTGCGATCCGGCCCCGCTCGATGACGACATAACCGCTAAAAGGCTCTTTGCCGCTCCCGTCGAGGATCGTCCCTTTGAGCACCAGCCTGTCGACGCTCCGTTCGCACTCCGTCATGTGCAACGCCTCCATTTGCTCTTGGTTTAGTCCTTCCTTTTTTGGCGCACCATGGTGTAGGTTTCTTCCAACTGCATGACGGCGTCGGTAAAGTTACGGCTGATCATGGACATGTATAAAATATCGATCACATGGGTTTGAGCCAGACGCGAACCGATGTCGCCCCGTTTCATCCCCGCTTCGGTCGCCGTAACCCATAGCCCGATATCCGCCATCTGATGGAGCGGATTGTTGCCGACCTGCGTGATACTGATCACTGTGGCCCCGTGCTCCTTAGCCATCGCAGCCACTTCGAGCGTTTCCTTTGTTTTTCCAGAATAGGAGATAGCGACCAGCACATCCCCCGGCTGAAGCATGACGCCGGAAAGCAGCATGACTTGAGGGTCGCTGTAAACAAAGCTCCACCGGTTCAGACGAATCCATTTGAAAGAGGCGTCCATTGCGACGAAAGAAGAGCTGCCTACACCGAAAAAAGCCGTTTTCGAAGCGTTAAGCAGCGCAGTAACGGCCCGGTCCACCTGTTCGGGGGAAAGAACCTTTGCGGTATCCTCAATGCATTGCTTCGCCCAGCAGGTAAGCTGCTGGATCACTTGAGCGGAATCCATGCCGGGACGAATATCGTCAAAATGATCGTCTGTCTTCGGAAGGGCGGCCGCGGCGGATAGCAGGGCAAACTTTAATTCGCGGTATCCGCTGAAGCCGGCGCGTTGGGCAAGCCGGGCGACCGTCGCTACGCTGGTTTCGGTGTCCTCGGCGAGCTTTTGCACGGAAATTTGGCTAATTTGCTGTTGATGCTTAAGAATATACTCGGCTACCCGTTTTTCAGCCGGATGCAGCGTATCGAGCATGCTTTGCAGCAATACACCGGCATTGTTCATGACCTTCACCTGCTTGTGATTTATTCATTGACGTAATATAATTCCTCTTAATATAATAATATACGTAATAATGTTACATATCAATGTTTTTTTGTATCCATACCAGTTTGGAGGGATAAGCGATGAGAATAAAGTTTGAAGGGCAATCGGAAGAGCTGTCTGCCGGGATCGGGCTGTTGGCGGAGGAACTGCGGTTTACGCTGTCTAATGACGGAATTCCGGTGCGTGTGGAGCAGACGCCGAATGTGCTGGAGGTTCGTCTGGAACAAGGGCAAGGAACGATCCGCTGTGGAAAAAAGCATGAATTTTTTCGCGCATTAGGGTTGTTTATTCAGCATTACGGCGAGAAAGAATCGTTCCATATCAAGGAGCATCCGCAGTTCGATGCGATCGGGCCGCAGTTCGACTTGTCCCGCAATGCGGTAT
>NZ_JTHN01000324.1 GCF_001399685.1 Paenibacillus sp. A3 | reverse complement strand
TCGCCATATCAATCAGCTTCAGCTTCTCTTGGATTTGCCGCCTTGCCCGTGTCATGTGACCCGGAAACCATTGGATCGTCATCTGAGTCACCTCAATCTGTTTACCTACTGCCGGTTCGGACTATTGAAATGAACCAGGCTGATTTTATTGAACGGCCAGAATATCAAGTCGGCACGTCCGACAATTTTATCGTAGTTGACAAAGCCTACAGACGGGTCGCGGCTATCCGAGCTGTTCGAACGGTTGTCGCCCATCACGAATACGCTGCCCTCGGGAACTGTCTGCTCCGGGAAATTTCTTGTGTTATAGGGTCTCCCTTCCGAGGCGGCTTTATCCAGCGCCGGCTTCAGATAGGTTTCGTCCACCAATTGGTTGTCCACATACACCTTGTCGCCTTCGACTTTGACCTTTTGGCCCGGCAAGGCGATGACGCGCTTTATGTAATCTTTGTCTTTGGTAGCATGAAACACGACGACTTCCCCGTGCTCCGGCTTCCCGAACTTGTAAATAAACTTATTGACGATGAGCCGCTCTCCCGTATAGAAATTCGGCTCCATGGAAGGCCCTTCCACAATGAACGGGGCGAAGACGAGCCAGCGTATAAAAAACACGAGGGCCGCCGCAATCAGCAGCGCTTTGATCCATTCCCAAGCTTCGTTTTTGACGGGATTCGTTTTTTCTACGGTTTGATCCTGCTCCATTAGCTTTCCTGCCCTTTCGCCAGAGTGGGGTAAAAAACGAAAAGGGACTTGGTGTGCAAGCCCCTTTGTTTTCGTTATCGAATCTCTTGAATTCTTGCTGCTTTACCGCGCAGACCGCGAAGATAGTAGAGCTTCGCGCGACGGACTTTACCACGGCGAGCCACTTCAATCTTATCGATCTTCGGAGTATGAATCGGGAACGTTCTCTCAACGCCAACACCGTAAGAAATTTTTCTTACTGTGAACGTTTCGCTGATTCCGCCGCCGCGGCGCTTAATAACAACGCCCTCGAACAGCTGGACACGCTCGCGCGAACCCTCGATAACCTTAACATACACTTTCAAAGTGTCGCCAGGACGAAAGCTCGGAATGTCGCTGCGCAGTTGTTCCTTTGTAATCTCTTGGATCAAGTTCATGGATGACTCCCTCCTTCCACACAGGTGTTCATGCCGCTGCTATTAGATGTCGGTTCTTCGATGTCACGCGCAGAGGACCACCGTATTCAAGCAAATTGCCACAACGTTTTATATCATAGCATAAACTCAAGGGAAACACAACCAGTTCTTTTATTGGAAGTGCCTCCAAATTAAAAAACCGCCTTGGCTCATGCTTCTGCGCATGACGCAAAACGGTTTTTCCTGAGGCCTATCATTCCGGCTTACCGGGGACATCCCGCTCTGAACGCTCCTGCGCTTCCCATTCGTCAAGCCAGCGCCGCTCTTTAGGCGTCAGTTCGATCCCTTCCAGCAAATCCGGACGTTTCTTCCATGTACGCTCCAGCGACTGCTTTCTGCGCCACTCTTCGATATTCCCATGATGGCCGGAGATCAGCACTTCGGGAACCTCCCAGCCGCGGAAATTCGCGGGACGGGTATAATGAGGATATTCCAGCAGGCCGGTGCTGAACGAATCCGTCACCGCCGACGTTTCGTTGCCCAGCACGCCGGGAAGCAAACGTACGACGCTGTCGATCACGACCATCGCCGGCAGTTCTCCCCCAGTCAGCACATAATCGCCGATGGATAGCTCGTCCGTCACCAAGTGCTCGCGGATTCGCTCGTCATAGCCCTCGTAGTGTCCGCAGATGAAGATCAAATGCCGCTCCCCCGCAAGTTCCTCGGCTTTCTTCTGTGAGAACGGCTCGCCTTGAGGACACATCAGAACAACACGGGGCTTCGATTCCAGCCCGGAGGTTACATCTTCAACTGCAGCGAACAGCGGCTCGGGTTTCAGCACCATTCCGCCTCCGCCCCCGTACGGATAGTCGTCCACCGTATTGTGCTTGTTGTTCGCATAATTCCGAAAATTGACCGTATTTAGCTCGACTAAACCTTTTTCCCGTGCCTTCCCCAAAATACTCGAAGTAAAGACCCCGTCGAACATCGCTGGAAAAAGCGTCAGCACATCGATTCTCATAGGTCAAGCAAGCCTTCCATCAGGCGGACCGTAACCTTCTTCTCGTTTATGTCGACGTTAAGCACGACATCGTCGATATAAGGAAGCAGCAGCGGTTTGCCGGCCGAACGCTTGACGACCCACACGTCATTCGCCCCGGGAGACAAAATTTCCGAGATCGTACCCAGCTCTTCCCCTTCCTCCGTGACGACCGCACAACCGATAATTTCGTGGTAGTAATACTCGTCTTCGGGAAGCTCGGATAAGTATTGCTCTTCGACTTTTAACAGCCAGCCCTTATATTTTTCCACTTCGTTGATGTTCGTGAAGCCTTGGAATTTGATGATGAACATGTTTTTTTGCTCTCGGGCCGCTTCTACCGTAACGGGGAACTGCGTCCCTTGCTCAGGATGGACGAATACCAGCTTGCTTCCTTTTGCGAAGCGCTCGTCCGGAAAATGCGTTTCCGGTACGATTTTAAGCTCGCCGCGGATGCCATGTGTATTCACAATTTTTCCAACCGTATACAACTTTTCGCTCATAGGACCCTCCCGGGTTTAGAATAGGAGCTTATAGGAAGAGAAAAGAGTTAGGAGCAGCTCCTAACTCTCATGTTTCCCTTATGACACGATTTCAACCGAAACGCGTTTCGGT
>NZ_JTHN01000323.1 GCF_001399685.1 Paenibacillus sp. A3 | reverse complement strand
GCCGCCGGTTACGTCCGTTACGGATACGGCTTCAAGGCCGGGTAGAGGAGTCGAACCGGTCAAGCCGGTGGAACCCGTTGCAGGTGTCGATATCCGCATCGGAGAGCCGCAATCGAAGCCCGTTTCCCGGATAAGCGGCAGGGAATCGGATGAAAATAAGCTATCGCCTGAATGGATGCAGAAAAAGACGCAAATATTACTGATGTTGGAGCGGGATTGGCAGGTAGGCGAAGACCAAATCCGGCTGGAGCTGGCGGCGGGGAGGTGATGCGGATGGGAGAGATGCGGAGAAGGATGCAATCGTGGCTTGGCGGCGGCCCGGGCGGTCCAAAGCGGGTGCAGACGTTTCGATGGGTGCTGCTGCTCGGGCTCGCAGGCGCTGCACTTATGATTCTGAACTCGTTTATCACCGTGAAGGAGGTGGATCCCATCGGCACGGGACGGGCGTCTCCTCCCGATCAGACCAAGCCGGCCTTCGGTCAAGGAAGCAAAGAGCTAAGCCTATTCAAAGATTATGAGGAAGCGTATGAAACCGAGCTCAGAGACATTTTGTCGAAAATTGTCGGAGTGGGCGATGTGGAAGTGCTGGTGACCATTGAGTCGACGGAGGAACTGAACGTCGAGCGCAACACCAAGGAAACGCAGCAAATCACCAATGAGAAAGATCCGCAGGGGGCCACGAGACATATCACCGACGTGACCCGTAACGGCGAAGTTGTGCTCTACGAGATCTCGGGCGGCAAGCAGCCGCTCGTCGTCAAGACGATAAAGCCGAAAATCCGCGGCGTGCTCGTCGTCGCCAAGGGCGCGGAAAACCTGACGGTGAAAAAAATGATTACCGAAGCGGTAGAACGCGGGCTGGATGTGCCTGCCCACCGGATATCGATCCAGCCTCGCAAGCAGTAAGCCGTACGAGGCCGGTGCGATACATTCAATTTTAAACAAGGATAAACGTTAAGGAGGATATGCAATGAATTCGAAAAGACAAACCATTTGGCTTGTATCCATGCTTAGTTTGATGGTGGTGCTGTCCGCCTACTACTTGTTTACGGAAGACGTGGGCAATGTGGAAGTGACGGGAACGACGCCGAAGGAAATGACGATCAGCGCCGGGCAAACGGACGCGATGCATCCCGCGGCGACGGATGCGAACGCCGGTCCGAGAGGCGAGCAAAAACCGGGACAAAAGCCGGAAGTAAAGCCCGAACAGAAGCCTGAGGTGAAACCGGAACAGAAGCCCGAGATGAAACCCGAGCAGAAGCCTGAGGTGAAGCCGGAGCCAAAAC
>NZ_JTHN01000322.1 GCF_001399685.1 Paenibacillus sp. A3 | reverse complement strand
CGACGCTGCTCGATGCGATGACGCTGGCCTTGTTCGGGAAGGTGGAGCGGGCGCCGGGCGGCACGCAGGCGATTATGAACCAGGCGGAGCAGACGCTGTCCGTCTCGTTTACCTTCGAGCTGGGGCATGCGCTGGGCGTCAAGCGTTACCGCGTTGACCGACAGTTCAAGCGGGGCGGCGACGTCTCGGTGCTCGGCAGCCTGTGCCGGCTGATTCAATACCGGGACGACGAAGCGATCGTGCTGGCCGACAAGGCGGGCGAGGTCAATCAGCGGATTCAGGATATATTGGGTTTGTCGATGGCCGATTTTACCCGGGCGGTCGTGCTGCCGCAAGGGAAGTTCGCGGAGTTTCTGACGCTGACGGGCAAAGACCGGCGAGCCATGCTGCAGCGCTTGTTTCATCTGGAGCCGTACGGCGACCGGCTGAGCGCGAAAACCGCCGCCCGTTTCAAGGAAACGGACGTGGCGATCCGGGCGCTCCAGGCGGAGCAGCAGGGGCTCGGCGACGCCTCGCAAGCGGCGCTGGCGCTGGCCGAGCAGCGGCTCGGCGAAGCGCGCGAAGCCGCCCGCGGGCTGCGCGAGCGGCTCGCCGCCTGCGAGCGCCGCGCCGCGGAGCTGCGCACCGTGCGCGAGCTGCAGCGCGAGCGCGCGTCGCTGGCCGCGCGCCAGGCGGCGCTGGCCGCGC
>NZ_JTHN01000321.1 GCF_001399685.1 Paenibacillus sp. A3 | reverse complement strand
GAACGCGGCGGCGAGAAGCGGAACGCCGTGCTGCTCGTCGATTTCAACTTCAAGACGATCGACGACCTGTGCCGCCGGGTCAGCCTGGGGAAGAAGGGCTACGTGTACATCATCGACGAGTCCGCAGGCAACATCGTGTACCACCCTCAGCAGCAGCTCATTTATATCGGCTTGAAATACGAGAATGTGGAGCAGGCGCTCAAATACACGTACGGCAACTATCTCGATTCCTCCAGCGGTGACATGCGGCTCATCACTATTGCAACCGTTAACAACATCGGCTGGAAAATCATCGGCGTTTCTTACATGGACGAAATCGTGACCGCCAAAAAGGAAATCGGCGGCTTCATCGCCTGGCTGCTGCTGTTTGTCGTCGTCTTCGTGCTGCTGATCTCGGCGTTCATGTCGGCCAAAATTTCGCAGCCGATCCGCCGGCTGGAGCGTTCGATGAGCAAGGTGGAGCAGGGCGTGTTCGACATTCACATCCAGGTGCAGGGCGACGACGAGGTAGGGCGGCTGTCGCGCCGGTTCAACTATATGGTGGCCCGCATCCGCGAGCTGATGGGCCAAATCATCCGCGAGCAGGAAGCGAAGCGCAGGGGCGAGCTTGAGGTGCTGCAGGCGCAGATTCACCCGCATTTTCTGTATAATACGCTGAATTCCGTCGTGCGGCTGGCTGGCGGAGGCAAGAGCGAAGAGGTCATTACGATGATTACGGCGCTGTCGAAATTTTTCCGCATCAGCCTCAGCAAAGGCCGGACCGTCATCTCCATACAGGACGAGCTGGAGCATGTCCGCAATTATTTGATCATCCAGAAGATGCGGTACAAGAACAAATTCGAATTCGCGATCGAAGCGGAACCGGAGGTCTTGGGCTGCCGGACACTGAAGCTGATTTTGCAGCCGATCGTGGAGAACGCGATCTATCACGGCATCGAAATGATGGCGGACGAAGGCTTCATCCGGATCACCGCGGAGCTTGTCGGGGAAAAGGTGCGGCTGCAGGTCATCGACAACGGGCTCGGCATCCCGGCGGACAAACTGGAACGGCTGCTGACGGGCGAGGCGGCAAGCGGCGAAGGCTCTTCCGTCGGCCTGCGCAACGTGCATGAGCGAATCCGGCTTGGCTATGGCGAGGCCTACGGGCTGGAGATCGAGAGCCAACTGGAGGAAGGGACCACGGTGACGCTGTGGATTCCGGCCGTACGAACGGAAGGGGCGGAGGAGCGATGACAAGGGGTAGCGCAGTGATTCGAACGGTTCCGGTGCTGCTTGCAGCCTTGCTCTGCCTCCTGTTGCTCGCTTCTTGCGGAAGCGAGAACACCGAGCCGCACATCGCAGAGCCGAAGAAGCAAATTGCCCTCGTGCTGAAGACGCATAACAGCGATTATTGGAAAACGGTGCGTACGGGCGCGGAAGCTGCGGCAAAAGAGTTCGGCGTCGAGCTGTCGGTGGGGGCGCCCAAGCAGGAAGAGGATGTGCAGGGCCAAATTCAGCTCGTGAATGAAGCGGTCAATTATAAGCGGGATGCGTTAGTCCTGGCGGCCAACGACGATGAGGCGCTGGCGGAAGCGGCCGGGCAGGCCGCGGAGCGAGGCATGCCGGTCATCGCCATCGACACGGAGATCGACTCGCCACGGGTGCGCAGCTTCATCGGCATCGACAACTTTGAGGCCGGACGCAAGGCGGGGCTCAAAATGGCGTCGCTCGTCGGGAACCGGGGCCGTATTGCGGTGATCGGCTTCAAGCCGGGCGTGAGGACGACCGAGCAGCGGGAGCAGGGTGTGCTGGACGAACTCGCCAAGCACAGCCAGATGAAGGTCGTGGAGCAGGTCGAGTGCGCCTCTGACCCCGCTCCGTGCGCCAGGCAAATCCGCCGGCTTCTTCAGGAGCCTGTCGACGGGATCGTTGCGCTGCACGCCGTTTCGTCCATCGAGGTTGTTCGGGCGATCGGGGAGATGGGACTGGAAGGAAAAGTAAAGGCCGTCACGTTCGACAGCACGGCCGAAAATATTGAATCACTGCAGGAAGGGGTCATTCAGGCGACGATTATCCAGAATCCGTTCAGCATGGGCTATCTGGGCGTCAAATATGCGGTGGAAGCCTTGGAGGGCAAAAAGGTGCCCGCCCGCTTCGATACCGGAACGAAGGTGATCGATCAGGACAACATGTTCTGGTCGGACAACCAGAAGCTGTTGTTTCCTTTTGTGAAGTGACGATATAGAAAAGGAGAGGGCTGCCGCCTAAGCGGTCGCTCTCTCCTGCTTCATCAACCTGCGGCGATGGGCTGTCTTACGATTTTGACGTCATAGAACGAGATTTTGTTGGAAATAATATAATCCGGCATGCCTCCGCGGTGGGAGTGTGCCTCCCGGAACGCTTCGCTGCGGGTCCACGCTTGAAAATCCTCTTTTTTGCTCCAGCGGGTGCTCACCGTCACTTCGTCGTATTCCGGCGTATTTTCCGTCAGCAGCACCTCCAGGCCGAGAAAGCCTTCCATATATTCCACTTTTCCGACCTTGTCGAACCGTTCGATCAGCTTATGCGCGTTGCCCTTCGTGATGTGGGACGTATTCGTTACAATGACCATGTGATTTCCTCCTTAGGTTTACAGGTTTTTCGAATCGGGATGATGACAGGATAGTCGTCGTCGAAGGCGACTTTGGCTTCGATGGCGTACACGTCCTGCAAAAACTGCGGACTGATGATTTCTTTCGGATTTCCGGACCCTACCACGCGTCCGTGCTTCATCGCGATGAGATAATCGCAATAATTGGCGGCCTGCTGAAGATCGTGCAGCACCATGACAATCGTCAGCCGGTGCGTCTCATTGATTCTTTGCAGCATTTCCATTACATCGAGCTGATGGGCAAGATCCAGATAAGTGGTAGGCTCATCCAGCAGCAGAATATTCGTTTTTTGGGCCAAGGCCATGGCGATCCGGACTTTTTGCTGCTCACCTCCCGATAAAGTGTGGAACATTTGCTGCTCTGCCTTTGCGGTGCCCGTTATGTCCAGCGCCCAATCGATAATTCGCTCGTCGTCCGCCGTCATGCGGTCGAACATACGTTTGTATGGGGAGCGGCCGTAAGCTACCAGTTCCCGCACGGTCAGCTCGGGAAGCTGGCCTTTGGATTGGGTAAGCATCGCTACGGTTTGGGCGAACTCCATCGATTTATAAGTCTTGGCCTGCCGGTTATGAACGTACACCTCTCCCTGATCGGCTTTAAGCAATTGCGCTATAATTTTTAATAAAGTGGATTTGCCGGAGCCGTTAGGCCCGACGATAGCCGTCAGCTTGCCTTTCGGGATCGAGACCGTAACGTCCCGAAGCCGGAAGGCGCCGACATGGAATTCCAGATGGTCCGTATGAATAGCGGTGGCGGTCATCACACGATTCCCCGTTTCTTCAGCAAAAATAAAAAGAACGGCGCCCCCAGACCTGCGAGCAAGATGCCGACGGGCAGCTCGATCGGGTCGAACCACGAGCGCGCGATCGTATCGGCCAGCACGACAAGCGCTGCGCCTCCCACAATGGACAGCGGGAGGAGGAAGCGGTAATCTTCGCCGGCCAGCAGCCGGATGGCATGGGGGACGACCAGACCGACAAAGCCGACCAATCCGGCTACGCTGACGGCAGCCCCGGCCAATAAGGAGGACAGCAGGATCAGTAGCAGGCGCTGCACCTCCACCTTTTGGCCCAGCAGCTTGGCTGCATCGTCTCCGAGCAGCAGCAGGTTGGCCGGTTTGATCGCAAGGACGGACAAAGCCAGCCCTGTGATGGCGTAGGGCGCCATGAACTGCAGATGATGCCAGCTGCGGCCGCTTAGTCCGCCAGCCAGCCAGGGCAGAACCGCCTGCACCCGGTCGCTGTACGTCACCATCAGCCCGTTGGTTACGGCGCCCAGCAGCGCATTGATCGCGACGCCCGCCAAAATGATTTTGAGAGGCGAAGCCCCTTTATCCCAAGCCAACGCATAGATGACGACGGAGGTGATGAGCGCCCCCAGAAAAGCGAGAGCGGGCAGCAAATAGCTGAGCTGCGGAAATACGATCATCGCCATGATGGCGGCAAGGCCTCCGCCCGCCGAGACGCCGATAATGCCCGGATCGGCCAGCGGATTCTTCATCACGCCCTGCAGCAGCGCGCCGGCTGCGGCCAGGCAGGCGCCGGTCAGCATGCCGACGAGCACGCGGGGAACCCTTAGATTCATGACGATTTTTTCGTGGGCAGGCGGGCCGGTTGCCGTAAAAACCGTCCATACCTCCTGAAGCGACAGAGAGACGGACCCGTAGGCGATGCCATAGAAAGCGACAGCGAGGAGAAGGAGCGGGGATGCGATACATAACAGCTTTCTTCTCAGTAGGCGTTGTTTTTTATTCATCGGGCGTCACTTCACTTCACGGCTTGAAGTAAGGCTTTCAGCCGGTCGAGCGCTTCAATGACCCGGGTGCCGGGATTCGTGCCGAACAAGTCGGACGGCAGCACCTCCACGCGGTTATGCTTGACGGCATCTAGGCTATTCCAGGCCGCATTTTGCTGCATTTCTTTCAAGAATCCGTCCTTGACCTTCTCGGGGTTGCCATGGCTCATCAACAGAACCAGCTGCGGGTTCGATTGGATGATTTTTTCGGTATTCAATTGAGCATACTGCGGATATTTTTCCAGCTTCGGATAGTCCGCAGCAATATTTTCTCCTCCGGCCTTCGCCAAAATATCTCCGCTTAAGGAGTTGCTCAGCGCAGCCATGTAGGTGCCCGGAGCGCCGTAAACGAGCAAGACCCTCGGCTTGGGACCGGTCGAGCCGGAACCGATTTCCTTGAGCTTTGCCTCGATGCTTTCGTTTAGCTCCCGGGCTTTGTCTTCCTTCTGCAGCAGTTGGCCGAACAAGGCGATCTGCTTCTTGATATCGTCGATCGAATTGGCGGAGGTCAGCAGCATCTTGGAGCCGATGCCTTCGACCGAAGGGATGTCTTTCGTGTTCAAGGGGTGGTTGCCGAGCACGACATCCGCATCCAGAGCAGCGATTTTTTCGAGATCGATGCCGTGGGTGCTGCCGATCTGCTCCGCGTCGGCCGCTTCTTTGACGGCCGCCGGTCCTGCCGACGTCGGCCGTCCTACGACTTTGCCGCCCAGCGCATAAATAATATCCACATCGCCGTTGCTTAATGCCGCGATTTTGGTCGGGACGGCAGGGAAGGTCACGCTGCGTCCGGCAAAATCTTGAACGGATAGCTTCGTATCGGCCGCCTTCGTTTGGGACTGCTTCGCCTCGGAAGGCGCTGCCGTGGCACCGCTGCCGGCGGACGGCCCCGGACTGCATCCGGCCGCCCCGAGCAGCAGAACGGCCATGCCTATAGGCCACAATCGTTTCACTTGCGTCCTCCTATCTGGCGGAGCCGGATATTAGATTCTATGATCGATTACAAATGATAATGATTATCACTTTCAATGTCAATGGGGGTTGGGGAATTTATCCAAAATTAATTTTTGAGGCGATGCAATAACCAAATTTTTGGTTGTTGCCAATAATTTGGGTTGACAATTTCCTTGAATCTGGAATAAGATCAACCTGTCGGATAAAATTTCGTCTAAATATTTCCAAAACTGAAACAAGGGAGGGATGCTATGTTCAGAAAATTGCGAAAAGAACAACTGAAGAAGCCGGAAGGGATCATTTTTTTTGAGTTCTAATTGAGAATGATAATCAATATTGATGATACGATTATCAACGAATTCTCTGTAAACTAACCGGAAAGGAAGCCCGTACAACGTGAAAAGGTCTTTAGTTTTACCCTCTTTGTTTTTGACGCTGGCGTTCGTCCTGAGCCTGTTCTTTGCGCCGGGAGCGCAAGCTGCGTCCGATTTGGCCGACGGTACGTATACGATTGACTACACCATTGTCAAGGCGGAGAACGAGTCGGCTTCGATGGCGAACGATTATTTCGAGAAGCCGGCGACCTTGCAGGTGAAAAAAGGCGAGATCACCGCGCAAATTCAAATGAACCACAGCAAATGGATCACCATGTTCAAAGTGCCTGAGAAAGGCGATTTTGCCGATGCGAAAGTGATCAAGAGCGATGAGAAGGAAGATACCCGAGTCGTCGAATTCAAGCTTGACGATTTGTCCAAGCCGTTGCTTTCCAAAATTCATGTGACGGTCGAATCGATTAACTACGACCATGACTATACGATCCGCTTTATTTTCGATACGAAGAAGTTAAAGAAAGTCGAATCGGCGGCCAAGCAAGCCTCCGATAAAGCAGGCGTTTCGGCAGCAAGCGCGAAGCCGGAAGCGAAAGCCGAAGCCGCCGTTAAGGCGGAACACACAACTCCGGCTGCGAGCACGAAGCCTGTGGCGGCAGCCGACGCTGCCAAGCAGCCGACGGACAAGGTCATGCTGTCAGCCGACAATCCGCAAACCGGGGATAAAGCGCCCCTTGCTTTCTTTACAGCTTTGTTCTTCATTTCAGCATGCTATCTGGTCCGCAGCCTCCAAAACCACTAGACCCTAAAAGGAGAGAATCCCTTTGAGAAAGCAATTTACCAAAGCTATTGCCGTGTTTATGATGATGTTTGCGCTGCTGACCTTCGTTCAAGCCCCGATGGCCGGAGCCAACCCTGCGCTTGCTGACGGAACTTATACGGTTGAGTTCACCGTGTTGAAGGATCAAACCAACCAAACGTCCACCATGGACGGCTATCTCCAGAAGCCGGCTAAGCTGGAAGTGGTCAACGGCAGCAAATTCGTCTCGGTTACGTTGAAAAACAGCGATTGGATTCAATTTTTCAAAACCGAGCAGAACGGAAGCTACGTTGACGCAACCGTGGTAAGCACGGACCCGGCAGCCAACACCCGCGTCGTTAAATTCCCGGTATCCGATTTGACGGCCAAAACGAACGTGTACACGCATGTGAAAATTACAACGCTGCCATTCCCTTACGACCACAAGTACAACGTTCAAATTCAATACAATACGAGCACCATTAAACCGCAATAAGCAAGTCATCCAGGCGCGTCATTTGTAGCTAAGAAGCACCTGTAATCCGCTGCGGCCAGGAAAGCAAGGGGAGCTTGATCCCCGGTTTATTTACGAGATAACAAAGGAGCGTTATGACTTTGAGCAGGACATTACAGAAAGTTTTATCCGTCTTTCTAACCGTCTTCGTATTTCTCGCTGCGGTCCAAATTCCGCTTGCCGGTGCGGCCCCCTCGCTTGAGGACGGCAGCTATACGATCGGTTTTACCGTGCTGAAGGAAGATAAAGACGAGCCGTCGATGGTGAATGATTACCTTCCGAAGCCGGTCCAGGCCAAGCTGGAAGTGAAGGACGGGAAGCAATTCGCAACTATCACATTGCTTAACAGCAGCTGGTGGCAATATTTCAAGACGGAGAACGACGGACAATTCGTCGATGCGGAAGTCGTAAGCCGGGACGAAGTCAAGAATACGAGAGTCGTGAAGTTCGAAGTGCCGGATGTGTCGGCCAAACTGAATGCCAAGATCCATGTGAAAATTATCGGCTTGCCGGGCATGCCCGACTTCGTCTACGACAATTATTATACGGTGCGCATTGTTTTCGATACGGACACCCTCGTGGCGGAGCCCGGGGACAAGAGCCAGCTGGCGGCGCTCGTTACCCAAGCGCAATCGGCGCATGATACCGCCGTGGAAGGCAGCCTGAAGGGGCAGTATCCCGCAGGCTCCAAGAGCAAATTGAGCTCGGCGATTGCTCAAGCCAAGGCTGTCGCCGACGGCGCATCGCCTACGCAGGCGCAGCTGAACAAGGCGGCTGCTGCGCTGCAAGCGGCCCTCGATGCGTTTAAGGCATCGGTCCATACCGCGAATCCGGACCCGGCGAAGGACGGCGTATACCGCCTTCCGTTTACGGCGCTTCATGCGACGGCGGATCAGACGTCGGGCATGGATTCATACCTGGCTAAACCGGGCAAGCTTACGGTTCAGCAGGGGCGCAAGAAGGTATCCTTCACGGTGAAGCAGAGCTCGATCATTCCGCAATTCAAGGTGGAGCAGGGCGGCGTGCTGCTCGATGCTGCCGTGGCGAGCAGCAATGCGGCGGACGACACCCGGGTGGTGGAATTTGAAGTGAGCGATCTGACCGCTCTTGTGAATGCCGAAGTGCGGGTGGAAACCTCGTACAACGGACAGCCTTACCAAAAAACGCACAAAATCCGCTTGAAGTTCGACTCCGCAAACGCCGAGAAAATCCCGTCCTCCGAACTGACGGGACCTGCGGCCGTGAAAGCCGGACAGCAGCTGAAGCTGACGTTCGGGGTGAGCGGCGTGACGAACAGCGTATACGAGCAGGTGTATACGCAAGGGCTGACGCTGGGCTTCGATCCGGCCAAGCTGAAGTTGGTTGAAGCGTCCCCGCTGATCAACGGCCTTCGCCTCACGGAGCAGTACGAGATCGCGCCCGGACAAGTCCGCTTGTCGACCAGCTTGGACGAAGGCGTGCGGCCTTTGCCGGTAAACAATCGGTACATCACGCTCACTTTTCAGGCGCAATCGGTGACACAGGCGACTTATGCGCTTGTTGCGTTAAGCGACGTCGTCGTGAACAACCATAACGGGCAGCTCAAGGTCGACGACAGCTGGCATACGCTCGCCATTCAAGCGGGCCCGGCCGAGAAAGGGAAGCTGAACGCGCTGATCTCGGAGGCCGAGGCGCTGCATAATGAAGCGGTCGAAGGAACGTTCCCGGGCCAATATGCCAATGGCGCCAAGAACGCGCTTTATGCGGCGATCCGACAGGCGCAAGCCACAGCCGGTCTGGAAGAAGCGGAGCAAGGACAGGTGGATCAGGCCGCCAGCGCTCTGGAGGCAGCGGTTGCCGGATTTAAAGCTGCGGTCGTGACAAGCCCCCGCACTCCGGTGAACGTCGCAAACGGGCAGTACAGCTTCGATCTCGTCGTCATCTCCGGCGACCGTTTCGGCTCGTCCGTAAGCTCGTATCTTGAACATACCGGGAAATTGACCGTTCAAGACGGGAAAAAGTTCCTCTCGTTCCAACGGAAAAACGGCGTAACGATTGCGAATTTCCAATTGCTGCGCGCCGACGGGACGACCCGGGATATTCCGGCGCAAGAAGCGCCAACGTCGCCGGAGCCTGAAACCGCCCGTACGTTAGCTGCGGGTGCGGCGGATGTCCGATACGAGATCGACGATTTAACCGCTACCTACATCGTCAAACTGGCGGTGGCGAAGGATAGCGGAGCAGAGGAGCGTTCGTTCCGCATCGCTTTGAACAACCTTGTGCCTGCTTCGCCCGGAGGACCGGGGCCGGTCAATCCCAACGTGCCAAAAAGCCCGAATGGACTTGCCGACGGTACGTACAGCATTGATTTTAAAGTGTTGAAATACGGCACCGATAACAAATCCGTGATGCAGGATTACGTGAAAACGCCGGGCAGCTTAAAAGTGGAGAACGGTACGCAATACGTCTCGATTGTGCTCAAGCAAAGCAAGGAAATTACCGAGTTCAAAGTCGAGCAAGGCGGAAGTCTAACCGACACGACCGTGGTCAGCACCGATGAGAAAGAGAACACGCGGATCGTGAAATTCCAAGTGCCGAATTTGGATGAGAGGGTTAAGGGCTGGGTTAAAGTAGATTGGGCAGCGTTCAACTATTTCCATTCCTATGACGTGCACATTGCGTTCGACAAAAGCAGCCTGAAGGAGCTTAACGGCAACTTGTCCAAAGTCCTGAATGCCAAGCCGTTCCCCAATTCGCTGAAAGCCGGCGAGTATACGATGGACTATGCGCTGCTTGACACGGAAGCCAGCTCGGAGCAAACGAAAGCGGAAGACAATAAAACGGATAAGAAGGCAGATAAAAATGCGCCGAAAAAATCGTTCATCAACGATCTCGTGAAGCATCCTGCCAACCTGACGGTTCAGGAGGACGGCAAGAAGCTCGTTACCTTCACCGTGAACAAAAGCAAAGAAATGCCGATGATCCAGGTCGAGCAGGATCAAGTCGAGAAGGATGCCGATCCGTTTGCCGACGTCAAAGTGGTATCTTCCAACGAACAAGAAAATACGCGGGTCGTTCAGTTCGAAGTGAAGGACGCGAGCACGAAAAAGGCCCGGATCAAGATGGACTGGCCGGACAAATACAACCGGGTGTACACTGTGGACATGACGTTCGATCTTGACAGCATCAAGGCTGTTAAGAAGGAAGAAGAGAAGAAGAAGGAAGAGCCTAAAGCGGAAGCCAAGCCTGCGGTGGAGGCAATCGCACCTGCGAAGCTGACCGATATCGAAGACCACTGGGCGAAAGCTCTGATCGAGCGGGCTGCGGCGCTCGGCATCGTCAATGGCTACGAGGACGGCACATTCCGCCCGGACAACGAAACAAGCCGGACTGAAGTGGCAGCGATGATCAGCCGGGCGCTCAAGCTGAAAGGGGAGCAGGGCGAATTGAGCTTCGCCGACCTCGACAGCATTCCCGCATGGGCGAAGGAGAACTTGGCCAGCGTCGTGAGCTCGGGCATCATCAGCGGTTATGCGGACGGAACGTTCTCGGGCGACCGGAAGGTCAGCCGGACCGAAATGGCTGTTATGATCGTGCGCGCCCTGAAGATCGAGCCTGCAGCGAATGCGTCTCTTCCGTTCGCGGATGCCGGACAAATTGCGCCATGGGCACAGCCCTACATTGATGCGGCTCACATGCTCGAAATCGTCGGCGCAAGTTACGACAACCATTTCGCGCCACATGCGAACGTGACCCGGGTCGAAGCGGTGAACCTGGTGTTGAAAATGCTGAACCATGTCAAGTAATTGCAGCTGAAGCTTCACAAATCGGATAAGCGGGGATGCCGGGTAACCGGCGTCCTCCGTAATTTTTTTAGGAAAGGAGGAATTGCGAAGGTGGGCAAATGGTGCAAAGGGCTAAGCGCTGCAATCGTCCTCCTGCTGCTCGTAACAGGCTGCTCGGCGAAGGCGAACACCGATGGTACCGCTGCGGCGAACGCAGGCGCAGGCCCGGAGGCGGCCAAGACGCAGCCGGAGCATCGGATCATCGCCACGACGGTGGCGGCTGCGGAAATCATGGATGCGCTCGAGGTCGATTTGGTCGGGATTCCGACCAGCTACAAAGAGCTGCCCAAACGGTACGCATCCTTGCCTCAAGTGGGCAATCCGATGAGCCCGAACATGGAGCTTGTGAAGTCGCTCGATCCGACGGACGTGCTGTCCGTGACGACCTTGCAATACGATTTGGAGCCTGTATTCAAGAACGCGGGAATCGAAGCGAACTTTCTCGATCTGACCAGTCTGGGCAAAATGAATGAGGCCATCAAGACGCTGGGCGGCAAATACGGCCGGCAGAAGCAGGCCGAAGCGATCGTAGCCCAATACGACAAGAAGCTCGCCGAAATCAATCAGCGGATCGCAGGTAAAGATTCGCCGTCCGTACTTATTCTGCTTGGTGTGCCGGGCAGCTATCTGGTGGCGACGGAGAACTCGTACATTGGCGATCTGGTGAAGCTTGCCGGCGGGAGAAATGTTATACAGGGCGAAAAAGTGGAATATTTGGCCTCCAATACGGAATACCTTCAACAGGCGAACCCGGACGTCATCTTGCGGGCGGCTCACGGGATGCCGGAAGAGGTCGTTAAAATGTTTGATAAAGAATTTAAGAAAAACGACATTTGGAAGCACTTTGATGCAGTAAAAAACAACAGGGTATACGATCTGGAGGAACGATTGTTCGGAACAACGGGAAATTTGGCGGCGATCGAAGCGCTGGACGTTGTGACGAACATGCTGTACCCGTAAACTATAGAGCGACAGAGGACGTTTGCACATGAACAAAACGATTTGGAGCCTGGCGGCCGTTATCCTTTTGCTCGTCGTCATGATCATCGTATCCGCAACGACGGGCAGTATCAAGGTCGGCGGCTTCGAGCTGATTCAAGGCTTGGTTACCGGCGCGAACAAGAAAGTGGAAGTTATCCGCTACCTGCGTCTGCCCAGGATCATCGTTGCGCTGTTCGTCGGAGCGGCATTGGCTGTATCGGGCGTGCTGCTGCAAGCCGTGATGCGAAGCTCGCTTGCGGACGCCGGCGTGATCGGCATCTCTTCGGGAGCCGGGTTTGTTTCCATCCTGATGGTCTCTCTATTCCCGGGCCTTTTCTTTTGGCTGCCGTTTTTTGCTTTTATGGGCGGCGCTTTGGCATGCTTTCTGGTCTATTCGTTCTCTTGGAAATCGGGCCTCAGCCCGATTCGGATTATTCTTGTAGGGATCGCCATCAACGCGATGTTTACCGGCTTGGGACAATCGTTTAACTATAGAGGCAGCTATGCGGTGGCCAGCATTAATCAGGCAACGACGTCTACGTTTCCCTTGAAAACGTGGAGCGACGTCGAAGTGATGCTCATCTACGGTACGGCCGGTCTCGTGCTCTCGCTGCTGCTGTGCTCCTGGTGCAACGTGCTTGCGCTGCAGGACAAATCGGCCCGGAACGTCGGCCTTTCTGTCTCGCGCGCCCGGCTGCTGATCTCCGCCGTCGCCGTCCTGCTGGCGGCCGTCGCTACGGCTATCGGAGGACTTATCGCTTTTGTCGGGCTGCTCGTTCCTCATATTGCCCGGCTGCTCGTCGGTTCGGATCATAAGGTGCTCATTCCGTTTTCCGCCTTGGCGGGGGCTTTGCTGATCTTGACGGCGGACACGCTCGGACGAACGGTGCTGGCACCTGCCGAAATTCCGGCCTCGATTATTATGACGGTGATCGGGGGGCCTTTCTTGATATTTCTGCTTAGGAAGAGTGATCGGGTCCATGGACATTAAGTTGGAAATTCATCAAGTCAGCTTTTCGTATGACAAAAAGCGCGATCAGCTCAAGCAGGTGAACGGCCGGATCGAGCCTGGCAAAATCACGACCATTATCGGCCCGAACGGATCGGGCAAGTCGACGCTGCTCGGCGTTATGTCGCAAAACTACGCTCCGCACAGCGGACAGGTCGTGCTGGACGGCAAGGCGATTCGCAGCTACAAGCCGAAGGAGCTGGCCAGGAAGCTGGCTGTCGTCCACCAGCAGAACGACGCGCCCCACGACATCACCGTGGAGAAGCTCGCGGGCTTTGGCCGGATTGCGCATCGGAGCATGCTTGCCCCGCACCGTGAGGAGGACGACAAGGCTGTCGAATGGGCACTGTCCTGCACGAACCTGCTGGAAAAGCGCCGGGCGACGCTCGACCAATTGTCCGGGGGCGAGAGGCAGAGAGCTTGGGTAGCGATGGCGTTGGCGCAAAGCACGCCGATGTTGTTTTTGGATGAGCCGACGACATTTCTTGACATTTATTACCAAATTGAATTGCTTGAATTAATTAAAAAGCTGAATGCCGATCACGGCCTGACGATTGTCATGGTGCTCCACGACATCAATCAGGCGATCCGATACAGCGACCGTTTGATCGTGATGAAGAACGGCGAGATTCAGATGCAAGGCCCGCCGAACGAAGTTATTACGGAAGCTTCGATCAAGACGATCTATGGCGTGGATGTGATCGTCAAGCAGGAAGAAGCTGCGGGGCTGTACATGATTCCGGTCGGCATTTGACTTGTGTTGAGGTGATGAGTTGAACGTTCGAAGATGGCTGACGCCACTTTCCTTGGGACTGATGCTGTTTTCCGGGTACGAGTTAACTGGTATTCTCCGAAGTTACCATGACAACCAGGTCGTGATGGCCGAGGCCCGGCACTTGTACGGGCACGCGGAGCCTCAATCGCCTCTCACTGAAGCTATGGAGCCCCTAGGCGATGCAATAAAAGCCCCGAAGGAGGAGGCTCCGCAGACGGAATCCCCCAAGGAGACCCGTGCTCAATTTAAGGCTCTGCTCGACATGAATCCGGACGTGGTCGGCTGGATCCGAATCGGGAATACGGCCATCGACTATCCGGTCGTCCAAGGGGAAGACAACGCCTATTATTTGAACCGGAACTACAAGGGCGAGGAGGCGAGCGCCGGCAGCATTTTCCTCGACTTCCGTAACGATATCGGCAAGGCTCAGCCGAACACGGTGATTTACGGCCATCGCATGAAGGACGGCTCCATGTTCGGTGATTTAAAGAAATTCCTAAAAGAAGATTTTTTTAGGGATAATCTCGCTTTTCAATACGATACCTTATATCACAGCTATCGGGCCGAAATTTTCTCCGTTTACCCGGCGACTGCGGACTTGAATTATATCCGAACCGGCTTCGAAAGCGAACGGGAATACGCTGCTTTCCTGCAGGGCCTACAGGAGCGGTCGCTGTACAAAACGGACACCGTCCTCGGGACGGCTGACCGTATCGTGACGCTCTCAACCTGCGACTACACGCTCGACCCTGCGAAGGGAAGACTTGTAATCCACGCCAAGCTGATCGAGCAAGATTGAAAGGCCCTAAACCCTAGCCCTCCCTTATAAATAAAAGAAACGTCCTTTGAACCCGAAGGACTCTCAGATGTGTTGAGAAAGTGGTTTTTACAAAAATAGAGAACCATACGTTGGGTGGGGTATCTACTGGAGGAGCGATAGCGTTCGCCTTTGTCTGCGGGAAACATCCGCTGCTAAGCGGCTTCAATCAAAGTTTCCCGTTGACAACAGCGACCGGAAGTAGATACCCCACCCCCTCGTATGCCTCTCTATTCCTCCACTTTCTCCACACACTCAACGTCCTTTGAAATCCGAAGGACGTTTCTTTGCGTCCACCTCCAAACACATGAGGATTTCGATAGAACACATGAGAATTTTGAATGGGTTTTTTGCCGAAAATCCAAGATAATGGGAACGTAGCTAACCCAACGTAACGTACGCAAAAAACAGGAGGTCAGATGTTATGAAAAAGAAAGCTGTATCCATGATCGTCGCGGCAGCCCTGCTTGCCACTGCTGTCGGCTGTTCCAGTTCCGGCAATGCTCCGGCGGGCGGCGCGAGCACGAATGCAGGGGGAGGAGCCGCCAAGCCCGATGCCGGCGCTGCCAAAAATCCGACGATCGGCGTCGCGATCTACAAATTTGACGATACGTTCATGACGGGCGTACGAAACGCGATTTCCCAAGCGGCGGAAGGCAAAGCGAAGGCGGACATCGTTGACAGCCAGAACTCCCAGCCAACCCAGAACGATAAGGTCGATCTGTTCATTACGAAGAAGGTCAACGCGCTCGCCATCAATCCGGTCGACCGTACGGCAGCGGGTGTCATCATCGACAAAGCGAAAAACGCCAACATTCCCGTCGTTTTCCTGAACCGCGAGCCGCTGGCCGACGACATGAAAAAATGGGATAAGGTGTACTACGTCGGCGCGAAAGCGGAGCAGTCCGGTACGATGGAAGGCCAGCTTATCGTCGATTACTTCAAAGCGAACCCCGCAGCGGACAAAAACAAGGACGGCGCGCTGCAATACGTCATGCTGAAGGGCGAGCCGGGGCATCAGGACGCCGAGCTGCGCACGAAGTTCGCGATCAAAGCCGTCGAAGACGCCGGCATCAAGGTGGAGAAGCTGGCGGAAGACACCGCGATGTGGGACCGCGTCAAAGGGCAGGAGAAAATGGCTGCGTTCCTCGCTTCCCACGGCGACAAAATCGAAGCCGTCTTCGCGAACAACGACGACATGGCGCTTGGCGCGATCGAAGCTTTGAAGGCGAAGGGCTATTTTAAAGACAACAAATTCATTCCGGTCGTCGGCGTTGACGCCACGGCGCCTGCGCTCAAAGCGCTTGAAGAAGGCACGCTGCTCGGCACCGTGCTGAACGACGCGAAGAACCAGGGGAAAGCGACGTTCAGCATCGCGAACGTGCTCGCGCAAGGCCAGACGCCGACCAAGGAAAACACCGGCTATGACATCACCGACGGCAAGTACGTCTGGATCTCTTACAAAAAAATCACTAAAGCAAACATGAACGACGCGAAATAATCGGCTACCCGGCCGAGCGGCAAGGGGCAATGGCTGCGGACGTTGCCCCTTTGCCGTATGCGCGCATCCTTACGCTAGGGGGCCTTGGCATGACGGAAACCCGATATTTGCTTGAAATGAACGGAATTACGAAGGAATTTCCCGGCGTCAAAGCGCTGGACGGCGTCACCTTGAAGGTGCGCCCGGGCACAGTGCACGCCTTGATGGGAGAGAACGGCGCAGGCAAGTCCACGCTGATGAAATGCTTGTTCGGCATTTACAAGCCGGACGGCGGCGAGATCGTCTTGGACGGCCAGCGGGTGGAGATCAACAACTCGAAGGATGCGCTGAGCCTGGGCGTCTCGATGATTCATCAGGAGCTGTATCCAGTGCCGCACCGCAATGTGATGGAGAACCTCTGGCTCGGCCGTTTTCCGGTGAAGGGGTTCGGGCCGCTCAAAATCGTCGACGAGAAAAAAATGCGCGAGGATACGCTTGCGCTGTTTCGGGATTTGGATATGGATATCGATCCGAACGCCCTGGTGGGCTCGATGTCCGTATCCAAGATTCAATCGCTGGAAATCGCCAAAGCCGTCTCCTTCCGCTCCAAAGTGATCGTGATGGACGAACCGACGTCTTCGCTGACGGGCAACGAAGTGGAGCAGCTGTTCAAGATCATTAACGAGCTGCGCGGGCGCGGCGTATCCATCATTTATATTTCCCACAAAATGGAGGAAATACTCCGCATTTCCGACGACGTGACCATCATGCGGGACGGCAGGCTGATCGGCACGTGGCCGGCGGCCGAGTTGACGACGGATCTCATCATCTCCCGGATGGTCGGCCGCGACCTGAAGGAGCGCTTCCCGGAGCGCCACAACAAGCCCGGCGACGTGCTGCTGAAGGTGGAGAAGCTGACGTCGCCTTTTCCGAAGTCGTTCCAGGACGTGTCGTTCGAGCTGCGGCAGGGCGAGATTCTGGGAGTCGGCGGCCTTGTCGGCGCGCAGCGGACCGAGCTGATCGAAGCGCTGTTCGGCCTGCGGTCGGTTGCCTCCGGCGAGATCAGTCTACGCGGACGCAAGGTCAAGATCAAAACGCCGACCGATGCCAAAAAGCATAAAATCGCGCTGCTGACCGAAGAACGGCGGGTGACGGGCATTTTTCCCGTGCTGTCGATTCTGGAAAATACGATGATCGCCAATCTGGACCGGTATATCAATCCGTTCTTCCTATTGAATGAGCGGAAGGGGCGGGCGGAAGTCGCCGGGAGCGTCGAGAAGCTGCGCGTCAAGACACCTTCGATCAAGGAACTGATCAAAAACTTGTCGGGCGGCAACCAGC
>NZ_JTHN01000320.1 GCF_001399685.1 Paenibacillus sp. A3 | reverse complement strand
TTTCGCCTTGGCGCCGTCCGGCTGCCACCGGCGAACCCGCGGCCTGCCCGCTTTGCACAGTAGGCTGTTCGGTCATCGATCTCACCCTCTTTTCCTGCCGTGCGGCAAATTTAAGGATGTACGGCGAACTTGTCTTCGAGCGCTTTGACCTTGTTTACCCGATTCTGGTGGCGTTCGCCTTCCGAAAATTCGGTTTCAAGCCAAATCTTGACGATTTCCTGCGCAACCCCCGGGCCGATGACCCGCTCGCCCAGCGCGAGCACGTTCGAATCGTTATGCTCCCGCGTCGCTTTGGCGGAAAACAAATCGTGCACGAGCGCGCAGCGGATACCCGGCACTTTGTTGGCCGCGATGGTCATGCCGATGCCCGTCCCGCAGATAAGAATGCCTTTGTCCGCATCACCCGCCGCCACTTTCTCGCATACAGCCAACGCATAATCCGGGTAATCGACGGAATCGGCACAGCTGCAGCCATAATCTTGAACCTCATGTCCCAACGATTCGATCAGAGGCTTCAGCTCGTCCTTCAGCCGGTACCCCGCATGATCCGCACCCATTGCAATTTTCATTTTCGTGAATTCGCCTCCTCGCTAATGTCGATTTCATTATAACCCAAAACCGCGACAAAAACGAAAAAAGAGCATGACGCATGCGTGTCCGCTTGCGATGCTCTTTGCCCAGGCGACCGGCCGTATGTCCCGATGCTCCACTGTGGTTGCCCCCACTCGTCGCCAGTTACATCGGGATTCCTTCATGTATACGTCCATCATATCCGATTCTGCGCCCGGTGTAAAGCCTATCTTGCTGCCTGAGCGGTAACGCAAGGAGCTTTAGCGGGCTTCTTTCAGCTTGGCCGCGAGCTTGATTAGACAGGCGTGAATTTCGGCCGCACAGCTCTCGTACTGCTGCAGCGAGCCGCCGAACGGATCGGCGATGTCCGGAGTGGGCAGCTCGCGCTGCAGCGTTACAATACGGGACCGCTCTTCGTCCGTCACCGGCTTCGCCAGCGCCTGCTTCAGCTGGATATCGGTCATCAGCCTTTCGACCTCGGCTATTTTCGCCGCGGCTGCGGAATCGGCTTCCACGTATTCCTTCAAGGTATGAATCTTGTCCACGGCGTCCGGAAACCGTTGAATCGTATATCTTTTGTGCGAGGAAGTCATCGTCAGGATCAAATCCGCCCACTCGACCGTCGGTTGCGAAAGAGCTGCTGAACGCTGGGGCCCTGTGCCGCCGTTTGATTTCAACACAGTCGTTGCGTGATCGGAGATCGGAATCCCGTCATGGGCGGCTACCCCGGCGGACCGTACCTCAATCCCCGCCAGCCCCTCGTCCGCCAGTATTTTTCGCATCAATCCTTCCGCCATCGGACTGCGGCAAGTATTGCCGGTACAAACGAACAAGATCCGGTTCATCGCATGCTCCCCTCTTTCATGTCTAAATTGGTTCTCCCCTATATATTACCTCAAAACCATCGGATTTACCTCAAAACCGCCCAAGGGCGGAAGCGGATCGTTCACAACAAAAATCGAATGCCGAACGCAAGCAGGATGACGCCGCCCAACGCTTCGCCATACTCTCCCACCCATTCGCCGACCCTTCGGCCGAGCACCAGCCCGGCGACCGACATGAGTCCGCCTGCCGTGCCGAACATGAGAACGGTCATGATGACATCCCCTGCGAACATCCCGAGCGAAACGCCGACCGAGAACGAATCGATACTGACGCTGAGCGAAAACAGCATGAGCCCCCAAAAGGATCGGTGATCGTACGTCGGGGACTCTTCCTCACGCAAGGAGCTGTAAACCATGTGCGCTCCGAGCAGCAGCAGGAGGATCCCTCCGCAGATCGTGGCGACTTTGCCGATCAGCGCACTGATATAGCCGCCCGTCCACATTCCCGCGAGCGGCATCAAGATGTGGAACAGGGCGGTGACGATGCTGATTTTGGCAATATCGAGCTTGCGGATGCCCCGCATGCCGATCCCGAGCCCCAGTGATAACGCATCCAAACCGAGGGCCAGCGCCATAAGCCCGATGGAAATGAATTGTCCCCATAGCAGCGGCGATGCCAGATCCATGCTTCCCCTACCCCCTGTCCTCTTCTTAACCAACATATGCGGACAAGAGGGTAAACATGAATTCCATAATATACCACAAAAAAGACGAATCTGTAGAAGGCGAGTGCATCCCATGGTGGGGCACACGGGCTGAAAACACGAAGCTGAAAAAATGGCTACACTGTTAAAATGCGACCTCCGGCAGCTTTGCGCAGCCGGTTCATGATCGCGGCCCCGAGGCCTTCTTCGGGGCAAGCTTCGGCAGCAATGAAGCCGACCCCGGCTTCGTCGAACTCGCGCAGTGCCGCATACAGCCCATGGGCGACCGTCTCCAGGGCGTCCAAGCGGCCGCACGGCACGACATGGTCCGCACGGAAGCGGTCCGCGTGCTCTGCGTAGGTCAATACGCCGGTGCGCTCGCCCCGCGCCCGGGCTTCGTCCAGCTCGCGCTGCATGCAGGCATGCACCAGCTCGTCCGATGCGCCCTGCACAAGCACCATCGTCCCCCGCGGAGCGTAGTGCGCATACTTCATGCCCGGTGCGCGCGGAGCGTCGGGCTCGCGGTACTCCGCCTGCGGCTCGATCACGGGAATGCCCGGCAGCGCTTCGCGAAGCTGGCCCGCTGTAACCCCGCCGGGCCGCAAAATATAAAGCGCATCGCCCGCAAATTCCACTACGGTCGATTCCAGACCGACCCCCGCCTCCCCTCCGTCGACGATTCCCGCTATGCGGCCCGCAAGATCGCCCAGCACGTGCGAGGCGTTCGTCGGGCTCGGACGGCCGGAGCGGTTCGCGCTAGGAGCGGCGACCGGACAGCCGGAGGCCGCGATCAGCGCGAGCGCGACAGGATGGCCCGGCATGCGCAGCCCGACCGTCGAAAGTCCCGCCGTGACGAGCGGAGACAGCGCGCCCGGCTTGACCGGCAGCACGACGGTCAGCGGTCCCGGCCAGAAGGCGTCCAGTAAACGCAAAACGGCCTCCTCCGGCGGAGCGACGAGCTCCTCCAGCTGAGACCTGTCCGCGATATGAACGATCAGCGGGTTATCCGACGGCCTGCCCTTGGCTGCGAAAATGTCCGCAACAGCCTCCGTGTTCCGCGCGTCCGCCCCGAGGCCGTACACCGTCTCGGTCGGAAACGCGACCGTCCGTCCTTCCCGCAGCAACGCGGCCGCTTCGAGCAACGCTTCCCGGGAAGGGGCTTCCGCGCTCACTTTCCACACCTTTGTTTCCGTCGTCATGTACGTTATCTTCCTTTCCTGACAGACCGGCCCGGATGGGCCGCCGCATCAGGCAAACCACGAGCCGACTTTGTTCATGAGATCCCATAAGAGGAAGCGCACTTCCGGTTGCGGAGCATCCAAAGCCTCCGGTTGGGCTTTAGATGGGACGGATGCTTTTCCGCTATCCGCCGCTTTTCCGTTCCGGATCTTGGCGTCGCCTTCGGCGTTTCCTTTTTTACTCTCTGGCTGACTTTTCTTCCCCGCTTCGGCAGCGCTCCGTTTCGAAGCCGGGGCATTTTCGTTTTGCGCCGATCCGCCATTTTCCGCAGACTCTTCCCCAGCGGCGGCATACGCCGTGTTGTTCTTTTTCACGACGCCCGTGTCGGCGAAGCATAAAGGCGGGAACAGCACGCACCACCAGTTCTGCCCTTCGGCGGCGCCGATGGCGATGCGCAGCGCTTCGTAATCTCCTGCGGGATACACTTCGTTGTTGTATATTTTAGCCGGGAACGGGACCATTCCCAATTCCACGCGATACGTATAGTCAAAACCGTTCTTGCGCAGCGTTTCGCCGACGAGCTTATCGAGCTCGGGCAGATGGTCGCGCAAGGTTTGACGGGCCGCTTCGATGCCTTGAGGCTCAGTTGGCCAGCTTTTCATCTGCTCCATGACGGCGTCGCGCACCTCGCGCTTTACCCATTGATCGGCCGGAGCGTCGGAGTTGGCCAGAATGCGCAGACGGATCGCTTCCTTCGGAATCGAGCTTCCCGTTTCCATTTCGCGCTCCGCCGTAACCAGCATCGCATTGGAACGGTTCGTTTCCCAGCAGGCCAGCATCACCATAAGAGCAAAAGCCAAGTATGCATATCGTTTCCACGCAAACCGTTTGACCATCTCCGAACAGCCCCTCTCGAACTCTAGCATCTCTAGTTGTCAGTATGCTCGGGTTTGAGAGAGTTTATACTCGGCCGGAGAATAAAGTTCCGTGTGCTCCGCTTGTCTAGCGGTTGCGGGTCCAGCCTGCCTGTCCTCAAGCTTAATCCTTACTGCGATAAGCGATCACATGCCGATCGATTCCGGCCAAATCCGGTACGATCCGCACCTCGTCCCAATCGGCCGCCCGCTCCAGCAAACGGCGCACCTCGTCCGCCTGCCCTTGGCCGACCTCGAAGCCGACCAGCGCGGGCAACGCCGGCAGCTCGCCCAGCTGCGCCGTCAGGCGGCGGTACGGCTCCAGCCCGTCCGCTCCGCCGTACAGTGCCGTCCGCGGCTCGAACAGCCGTACCTCCGGTTGCAGCCCCGCCTCATCCGCCTCCGGAATGTACGGCGGATTGGACACCACCAGATCGAGCCGCTCGCCGCGCTCGATCCACGGGCCGCGCCGGTCCCCTTCCACGAAGGCGACCCGCTCGGCCACGCCGTTGCGCTCGGCGTTCGCCCGCGCCACCGCCAGTGCGTCCGGCGCGAT
>NZ_JTHN01000032.1 GCF_001399685.1 Paenibacillus sp. A3 | reverse complement strand
TCTGGTAAGACAAGCCTCTACCTGTTTCTTGGAAGGTGTCGTTCCACCTCGCAAGAAAGTGGTTAAAGACAAAGCGAGCGCATCCAAACATCTGGTGGATCAGCGTCGTTTGCTCCTCCGTAGGGTAGATGCGAAAGCGAAAAGCTTTATGATGCAACATGCGGAAATTTACCTCTTTTGGTGATTTTATGACAATTATAGCACATATGTTCGCATTCGTATACAAGATAGATATGCTGATTCATCTCCCCCTTATCGAAGAGGGAGTCTTCTCAGCCTTAACGATAAATACAATCAACAATGAAATATATCTGAGAAGTCTCATAGTTTCCTCCTTCCTAGGTTTGACGCTCCAAATTTAAAAAAGTTGGGACATTTCCACACGAGGTCTTCTGCCCGTAAGCTTAACCCCGTCGCCAGTCTACAACTTTATTTCCTGGTCCGGCACTTTATTTTTTCACACTATTCACCGCCCAATAATTACATCCTAAACCTAGCTTTAATACAATAATATGAAAATTAGAGAAATATATTGATAACGCCTTGCCGTAATGGTATTTTTTAACTATAATGTGAACTTATTGAATCACATTCCGAAAAAGATTTTGGGAGGGATTTTTAATGAAGCTTAGCAAGGTAAGCAAGTCCATTCTATCGCTATCATTGGCTGTTTCAACATTATTGTCTGTCAATGTCATTACAGCGCAAGCCAACGGAGAGAACGTTAAGCCATCTGCATGCACAAAGCATATTTCTATTCCTGTTGAGCATGAATTTAACTTAAAAGTCGGTGATACAGGATCAACGCTGTTCTATTGCGGAGCTCCTCTAGGGGATCAAATTGAGTTTTCGTGGGAAGATGTTGCAATTGGAACTGACAATACATCCGTTGTGGACAATATAAGAGTGCAGGATAGCGTTTTATATTTTGATGCCATTGGAGAAGGATTTGCAGAGATCACGGTTTACTGGAAAACGAAAAAGGCGGGAGTCCGATATACGTCACTGGTTATTAATGTTGCCAAATAATATGTATTGAATAAGGAAATCCATACCAGAGAAGAGTCAATCTGTATCAGCTCTTTGATTCGCTGGAGCATGGAATTAAACCGCCGCTCCAGCGTGCCGATTTCATCGCTGCGTATGCCGCTGACGCTGACATCGAAGTTTTGGAATTCTACCGCTTTCATCGATTTCGTCAGCCGGATGATCGGTTTCGTTGTGTAATAAGCGGTCAAAATAGCGGCTAAGATAGCCAGTACAATAAATATGACGGCGGTAAAGAAACTGAAGCTCAGCGTGGACGAAGCGCCTTTCGTCAAATAATGCATCGGAATAAACTTGATAATCCGAAGCTGACCCGATACGGCGGGCTGGTAAAACAATAACCCCTGCTTCAGCTCCATGTGTCCGGGCCCGTCCGAATTTGCTGCAGCCTTCTTCAATACTTCATTGGGCAGAGCCTCTTGCTGCGAATTCGCATAAGGGTTATACATCATATTTCCTTGATTGTCCAAAATCATCACTTGGCTGTTCGGTTCCGAATGAGTACAAGGATCTTAGCTTCTCTTGAATATAAGTGTCTTGCGCATCCGGACTATTCACGCTGTCTGCTGCCCCATTTCCATTCGGAAACAGGCTCTTGTCAAGCAGAAGGGAATAGCTCACCGCCTGCAGCTGATCGAATTTTTCATCCAAATATTTCGCCGCCCAGTCCATTCTCGATTCGTTGGAGCGGATCACTTCCAGGCTCAAAGATTGCTTGGTCGTATTCGCCGCAAAAAGGGTGACCAGGATTAACGGCATAATCGCAATCGTCACCATCAAAAGCATCAGCTTGTACCTCAGGCTCTTCTGAAAGCGATGGAAGAGTCGCTTCATCATGGTGCCGGCCTCCCATAAAATCAAATGTTCGCCTTTATTGTAGCAGATTCAATACACACCGGCAGCAAAGCAATAAAAATTGTTTATCGGCCCATAGTTTTCCAAACTGAAAAAGGGCAAGCCGAATGCCAATTCGTCCGCCCTTTTTTGTTTGCAGTTGAATGATGCTTTGATTATCGGTACGCCTGCAATCTCCGATTCAAGTCCCGGGTGCTTGCGTAAACCGATTGATAAATTCCGAATAAGTCCTGATACACCGCCGTACGTTTCGGGTCCGGTTCGAACTGCCGGTCATAGCCGACGAACCGGTCTGCGCACTCCGCTATGCTTCCGAACCAGCCGCAGCCGACCGCGGCAAGCATAGCCGCTCCTAAAGCGGGGCCCTGCTCATTTTTCAGCTTCACGACTGGAGCTTGAAAAATATCCGCCTGCATTTGCAGCCAAACCTCATTTTTGGCCCCGCCGCCGATGGAGACGATCGTCCCGACTTCGACTCCCGCTTCCCTCAACATCTCGACCGACTCATGAAGAGAGAACGTAATCCCCTCCATCACGGCCCGCACCAAGTGCTCGCGTCGATGCGAGCCGTCCAGCCCGATAAAACTGCCTCTGATTACCGAATCCGCATGAGGCGTGCGCTCCCCGACAAGATACGGCGTAAATAACAGCCCTCCCGCCCCGGCCGGCATCTCGGAAACCTTCGCCAGAAAAGCGTCATAGCTTTCCCCTGCTGCAATTGTTTTCTTGAGCCAATCCAGACTGTATCCCGCCGCAAGCGTGACGCCCATCGCATAATAGCCGCCCGGCTGCGAGTGGTTAAAGAAGTGGATGTTCCCCGCGAAATCCTTCTCTTGATCCTCGTAGGACAGGATGACTCCCGAGGTCCCAATGCTGCACAAAGCGTCGCCCTTCCTTAAAATACCGGCTCCTACCGCGCCGCACGCATTGTCGGCTCCTCCCGCATACACCTTCGTATCCGGCGAAAGCCCCGTCCGGTCCGCGATTTCCGGCAGCAAGCAGCCGACCAAATCCAGCGATTCCGCAAGCTGCGGACACAGGCTCATGTCGATGCCGAAGGCGTAGCAAATCTCCCGGCTCCATTGCTTCCGCATCACATCGAGCAGCAGCGTGCCGGCCGCATCGGAAATATCCATATGCAGCTTGCCTGTCAGACGATAGCGCAAATAATCTTTGGGGAGCAGGAACATCGCCGCTTTGCCCAACACCTCCGGTTCATGCTCCTGCACCCACATGATTTTCGGAAGCGTAAAGCCTTCCAGGGCGGCATTTTTCGTAATGTGATACAGTCTCGGCCCAAGCTTGCTTTCGATCGTTCTGCACTGCGCCGTCGTTCTCGTGTCATTCCACAGAATCGCCGGGCGAAGAACCTGCCCCTGCTCATCCAGCAACACCAGGCCATGCATTTGTCCTGAAAAGCTGATCCCTTCGATATCCTTGGGCTCCACCCCCGATTCCTGCACCAACGCGCGCAAACAGTCCACGGTTTGGGTTACCCATGCCTCCGGCTCCTGCTCGCTGTAGCCGGGCTGCTCGTGCCTTAACGGATAGCTCCGCGACGTCTCGCAGCGAACCTTCCCTTCCTGATCGACAAGAAGCGCCTTGACGGAGCCCGTGCCTAAATCAATCCCTACAACATATTTCATGCCCTATCCTCCCCAAGGAGTGATCGTTCCCCCGCTTATAAGGAAAAAATATACTCGTTCAGCTCGGCTTTGATCCGCTCAAGTCTGCCGGATTTGTTGCTTATGGTTGGGTTGCCGAGCGCATACTGCTCTAATTGGCGGAAATCCGCTTTGCCCGACACGATGTCGAGGCCGATGCCGCTCTTGAAGCTGCTGTAACGCTCATCCGTAATTTTCTCAAAAAAGCGGTCCTCGATCAGTTTTGCCGCAACCTTCAACCCTTTGGCAAACGCATCCATTCCCGCAATATGCGCATGGAACAAATCTTCCGGCTCGAACGACGATCTTCTGACCTTCGCGTCGAAGTTCACGCCGCCCGATCCGAGGCCCCCGTTTTTCAAAATTTCATACATCGCGAGAGTAACCGCATACAGATCGGTCGGGAATTCATCCGTATCCCAGCCAACCAGCAGATCGCCCTGATTCGCATCGATGGAACCGAGCATGCCGTGCAAGCGGGCTACACGCAGCTCGTGCTCGAAGGTGTGTCCGGCGAGCGTCGCGTGGTTCGCTTCGAGATTCAGTTTAAAATGATCCTGGAGCCCGTATTTTTGCAGGAAAGCAATGGTAGTCGCCGCGTCAAAATCATACTGGTGCTTCGTCGGCTCCTTCGGCTTCGGCTCGATCAAAAATTGCCCCGTAAAGCCGATTTCTTGCGCATAAGCGACAGCCATATGATAAAATCTCGCCAAATTGTCGAGTTCAAGCTCCATATCCGTATTGAGCAGCGACTCGTATCCTTCGCGGCCGCCCCAAAACACATAATTTTCCGCGCCCAGCTCTACCGCCGTTTCCAGCCCTTTCTTTACCTGCGCAGCCGCATACGCGTACACGTCCGCATTGGAGGTCGTTGCCGCGCCATGAACGAATCGCGGATTGGTAAACATATTGGCCGTGTTCCACAGCAGCTTCACCCCGCTCGCTTTCATGTGCTCTTGGATGGAGGCCACGATCACATCCAGATTGTGATTCGTTTCTTTCAGCGAATCGCCTTCGGGCGCAATATCCCGATCATGGAAGCAAAAATAAGGAGCGCCGATTTTCTCAAAAAATTCAAAGGCCGCCTCGACGCGTACCTTCGCCAAGTCCAACCCGGTGTAGTTCGTCCAAGGGCGGATGGCCGTATCGGCGCCAAACGGATCGCTGCCCCCGCCTGTCAAGGTATGCCAGTAGGCTACGGCAAAGCGAAGGTGCTCCTCTTGCGTTTTGCCAAGCACGAGTTCCGATTTGTTGTAATGCTTGAACGCCAACGGATTTTTGGAATCTTTCCCCTCGTACTGAATCTTGCCCACCGTATTGAAATAACTCATATCGATTCCTCCCTGTGTTGGAAAAGTGGCTTAATCTCATGTTAGCACCGGACACTTTGTTTGTCCAGTAGACAAAGTAAGTCCATCTTTTATTTTTTGCAATCCGTGTTATGATAAAGAAAAAGAACCGACAATAGCAGGCTTTGGAGGATGGCATGAAAATCACCGGCGATTTGCAATTGATGAAAAAAATCAACAAATACCTTGTTCTGGATACGATTCGTCATCATTACCCGATTTCCAGAGCGGACATCTCCGTGAAAACCGGTTTAAATAAAACGACGGTGTCTTCCCTTGTCACCGAATTGATCGAAAGCCATTTTGTCACCGAAATCGGGCTCGGCGAATCCAGCGGCGGAAGAAAACCGATGATGCTGCTGTTTAATCAGCAGGCCGGTTACGCGATCGGCGTCGATCTCGGCGTGAATTATATTTTGGCGATGGTCACCGATTTGGGCGGAAGCGTTGTCAAGGAGAAAAAAATCGAAATGATCGATTTGAGCGTGGAGACGGTGACGGAGAAGCTCAAGAAATGCATTCATTCGCTCATCAAAAAAACGCCTGCGTCTCCCTACGGCATTATTGGAATCGGCGTCGGCGTACCGGGTCTGGTCGACGATCAAGGAAATGTGCTGTCCGCCCCCAATCTGGGATGGACGGACGTCCCTCTCCAAGATATGCTAGAGCGGGAATTCAACCTCCCGATCGCCATTGATAATGAAGCGAATGTCGGGGCTTTGGGCGAGAAGGAATTCGGCGCCGGGCGTTCCGTCTCGAATATGATATACCTCAGTGTCGGGATCGGGATCGGCGCGGGAATTATTTTGAACGACGCTTTGTATCGAGGAGTGTCCGGCTTCTCCGGCGAAGTGGGGCATATGACCCTGGCGCAGGACGGGCCCCTCTGCGGGTGCGGCAGCCGCGGGTGCTGGGAAACGTTTGCCTCGGAGAAGGCGCTCCTTCAACAAGCGAAATCCCTTCAGCTCGTTGACGAGAAGATCCAGGTCACCGAGGCAATCGACAAAATCAACCTGAACACTTTACTGAGCCTGGCCAAGCGGGGAAATCGTCCGGTCATCGATTTATTTGCAAGCACGGGACATTGGCTGGGAGTCGGCATCACGAATCTGGTGAATGTGTTTAATCCCGAGCTTATTGTCATCGGGAACCGCATGTCCCTGGCATCCGAATGGATGGCAGATTCCATCCGTGAAACGCTGAATTCGCATAGCCTCTCGTTCCATCGCCAAAAAATGAGCGTCGTTTACGCCAAGCTGGGCATGAATTCCTCGGCCGCCGGCGCCGCATCGATTGCGATCAACCGCTTCTTTTCGGCTATGAAGGCTTTGTCGGATTAAGGGTTTGCCCCGTGCCGGGGGACATCGGACGATGGCGGCATTGATTCTTTTGAAATGCCCGCCATCGTCCCGCGGCAAGCGGGAGACAGCAGCCTCGCCGCACATTATCCACCGCCTCGTCGGAGTCCGTGCCAATGCCCTCTATGGGACGTAACATAGCACGTGAGCTACAAGTGAAGCCGTATTCTCCATGATATTAACAGCTCTTCCCCATCAGGAGGCGGCATTCACATCCTGCAAGTTGTTCTTTTTACCTTTTACCGATAAAACAAAACAAATAAACAATATCAGGCACGCCAGTGTATACGGATAGTTAACGTCCAGATCGAATAAAAAACCGGCTACGATAGGACCCACAACATTGCCGAGACTGGTAAAGGCAGAGTTTAAGCCGGCAACATAGCCCTGCTGATCTTTTGCCACCATTGACATTTGCGTACTGATGGCCGGCCGTAAAATATCGATTGCCAGAAATACAATGAAGGTAACGGCAAAAATCAACCAGAATGTGTGAACAAAAAGCGTCAGTAGAATAAACAAACTAGCAAAGATCAGGCAGAGCGATATGACACGCTGCTCCCCGAAGCGCTTCATGATCCAGCTGAAAGCCGTAGCCTGAACTACAGCGCCGGCTATCGATCCGAACGTTATGATAAAGGCGATATCTTTAGGCCCAAACCCAAATTTGTGATCCACAAACAGTCCAAAGACCGTTTCAAAATTAGCAAGCCCAAACGACATGACAAAAACGATGATCAAGCTTAAAAAATACGGCTCTCTATAAGCGTATCTCAATTGCGAGAGAAGACCGCCCCATTCTTTTGCGCCAGACGGAGTATCAACTATATTTTCTTTTGAAGGGAGCGACTCCCGTAGAATAAACAATGTAATACATGCAGCGAAAATCCCCGCAACCCCCGCGGCGTAAAAAGGCACGCGGATGCCGAATTCGGCAATATAACCGCCAATGCCGGGTCCGATAATAAAGCCTGTTGTAATGGCTGCGTTAATGTAGCCCATCCCCGCCGCCCTTTCTTCCTTTGTCGTGATATCTGCCGCGTAAGCCATAACGGCCGGCATAATCATCGCAGCACTAATGCCGCCGAGCAGCCTGGAAACAAATAGTAGAACAGATGAACTTGCTATCCCGAACAACACTTCAGAGAAGGCGAACACGGTCAAGCCGATGACAATCATCCTTTTTCTACCGAAGGAATCGGCCAATCGGCCGGCCAACGGCGAACAAAGAAGCTGCGTCAGTGAAAAAGCCGCAACCAACAGGCCGACAATCCCCCCGGTGATGCCCAAACTTTCCATGAACTTAGGCATAATGGGGATAACAAGGCCGATCCCCGAGAAGACCAGAAATAGATTGAACATGAGGATCGGTAAGGCTCCCCGATTTTTTGATAATAATTTCATTCTTAATTCCTCCATACTTCTTTAAAAAAATACTGAATATTTATTCAGGATGAGGGCAAAAAAAGGCTAGCGGGTTGGCTTGGTAATGCCATGCAAAAACACATCCATAGCCAATCGATATGCCTCCAGCGCTTCTTCTCTTTCCATTCTCCGGCTATGTTGATTCAATCCAAGCATCAGGCTGTCCAAAATAATGGCGAGTCCGGTAACATTGGTGGTTTCGAATTCATGCTTATCGATACCCCTCTGCAGCAGCTGCCGATTAAAGTCAAGATAGCCTTTGACCATTTCATGAATTCGCTCCTCTACATCTGGAGCTTTCTCGGAGTTGTTGAAAAATTCATCAGCGGCCTTAGTTAGCGGATGATTTAGTTGATCAAGCGCCAAATGCTCGGCCATGCCATATAATTTATCGATCGTGGTGGGATACAGCGTTTCTTTGTCCAGCCATGTCTTATCCCATTCCGTGTTCCACTCTTCAATTAAATATAAAAAAAGCCCTTCCTTGTTCTTGAAATGATAATAAATGTTCCCGGCGCTGCACCCGGTTGCTTTCACGATATCTTCTATGGATGTTGCTTTATAGCCTTTTTGGGCAAATAAAGCTCTTGCGGCATCGGCGATCTTCTTCTTCGTTTGCTCGGTTTGCTGTTTCTTTTTATTCACATCTACTTCACCACTTTTCTGGATGACAGATTCTTTAAAGAGGACGCCAGTATAACACTGAACGTTTATTCAGTATTATAGGCGATGAACGAAGTCTTTTGCAAACCTTATCTCATCAATCCCCAAAATACGGATTTCCATAAACGTAAGGACTTGTAGGCACTTTTTGGGTGTCTATCGATTTGGCATCGATAGCCAATACGCTTTTGCCGTCAAAATTACGTTTTTCAATGGTGCCGAGAGCGACCACATACATATCGTTTTGCCATTGTTCGGGGGTATCGGTTTCTACAAGGATAGCAAGCGGTACGGAGTCTGCGACACAGCACCGCATCGCGAATCTTCCCACGGCAAATTGGTTTTTATTCATACTGTCGAGACGGTAAACATAACCGCTAATCTGCACCTTTTTACCGATAAATTGCTCTTGATACAAGTCCATCGACGTCAGCGATTCAATATAAATATCATCGTTAATCGTAATGAGAGGCTGATTGTACATATCCGCAGCCTGTTTGGCATAGGGCCTTGTGTATTCATTGAACGGAAAAGACGGTCCCGAATCCAATTGTAACTTATGATTGGGAATTAAGTTTGGAGCTGCATCACCGGAATTGCTATGAAGCAATATGCCTGAAGGGGTTAAATTCAACCCTTTTTTGGCCGCCATCTGACTTCCTAATACCGCATCGGGAATGAAAAAGGCAAGAACAAGCGGAACGGTCAAAGCCGCATACATGATAATAACGCTTGGTTTCCATTGATCGTGACTATGTGATGAACAAGTACAAATGATCGCACCAGTTTTCTTTTTGGACAAGACATCCCGAACCGCCAAATAAAGCTGGTGCATGGCCAGTACATACAAACCAAAGGCAAGACCTTTTACCCAAAGCTCCATTCTTGGAGCCACATAATAGCTCAACGCATCCGACCGGCTAATCCGGACAATAAAAAAAACAAATGCGATCAAGACCGCAGCTCGAATCGTTCGATGCGCAAACGCGGAACTTATTTTCATGATTACCCCGCCTCCATGTTATAAGTGCATATACAGTTGATCGAAGGCGACAGACCCCAACAGAACAACGACCGCTGAAATGATCAGAACCGCAGCGACGGTTTTGAAGCGAAAGACTTTTAGCAGCATCAAAGTGCTTTTGATATCAAGCATGGCGCCAAATACGAGAAAAGCAAGCACTGAACCTAAACTAAAATCGGGAATGAACGTAGCTCCGACAAAAGAATCCGCTGTGGAGCAAATGGAAAGGACATAGGAAAGCCCCATCATAAACAAATGCGGGGTCCAGTCCCCATCACTTAACGCAAGAAGCCACTTCTTGCTTACAACGGTTTGCAGCAAAGCTGTGACGGTAGCGCCCAAAACTAAATATTTGCCTACATCAAACATTTCAATGGCAGCATGCTCCAACGTTTCGTGCAATTTCGTTTTCCATGCTGCGTTTGGCGCTTTGTCGGAATGCGGGTGCTTGATGTTTTTTTGGCCTGCAGCGGCCTGTTCATTAGCGTTGTTCACTGTATTACGGAGCGCAGAAGCATGTACTCCCCGAGAAGCCCATAGCCCAATGAAGGCCGACGCGGCAAACGCCAGCACCATGCGGGAGATAGCCATCTCTGGCTGGGCCTGAAAGGCCACGAACGTGGAAGTAAATACGACCGGATTGATGACCGGCCCTGCCATCATAAACACAATGCCGATATAAGGCGGCATGCCTTTGCGAATCAACCGGTGCACAACAGGGATGATCCCGCATTCACAAAGCGGAAAAATGATACCCAGCAAACATCCGAAAAGGATGCCGGGAATCGTTTTTTTCGGTATCCATCGCTGCAGCAGTTGATCACTTACCAGCGTTTGGAGCAAAGCGGAAATCACGACACCAAGTAAAATAAAGGGAAACGATTCGAGTAAAATGCCAATCACCATTGTGCGAAAATCACTTAGAAAACTCATCGGGCCACCTCATCAATAATAAATCATCACAAAAAACAACAAATTTTAAATTTGGATCATTTGTTTACCGTGTTTTTCCCTTTATTTAATTTAACTTCTGATTGTTATATCTACATCAACGCATTATTAAGAAAATACGAAGCCGTTTTTTATTTGATTTTCAAAAGCCCTCTTTTCCTTTACAAAAACATCACCTCTATTTAATCTCACAAAAACAAAATACAAATAAAATGCAATAAAACAATTATAAAAACAACTAATTAATATGTTTTTATATTGTTTTGTAGTTAAAGGAGGGAATGCCTATCTAAGTCATCCGTACGAGCACACATGAAGCTATTTACATCAATCCATCATTCAAGCTTGTAAAAAGGAGGACTTCACTTGTTGAAAACCAAGAAATTTGTATCCGCATTCCTGGCTTGCACCATAGCAACTTCTGTTGTTAGTTCAGCAGGAGCAGGCTCTATCCCGGCAGCGATCGCAGCAGCTACAGTCGACACGCCGGTCGTTTCCGTACCCGCAGGACGCTATGAGCAATCTGTTACCGTTGCGCTTAGCTCCACCACATCAGGTGCCGACCTCTATTACACGTTGGACGGGACCATGCCTGACGAAACAAGCCTTAAGTTTAACGGAACGCCGATTGTCCTCACGGAGTCGACGAATATCTCAGTGATCGCCTTGAAAGACGGCGTCTGGAGCAAACCCGCTACATACGGCTACATCATCAAAACAACCGAAAAACCGCTGCTGAAATTCGCCGCGATGTCGGATATCCATGTCGGTCCCGGCACGGAGGCTGAGAATGCCAAGACACGCGCAAGGTATGCCAGCAATTTCGATGTTCTTTCTTCCATCTTTCCCAATCCGGATGCCATAGTTATCGCGGGCGACATCATCAATGACAACGGTGATGGCAAAGGGCCGGATCATCAATTTGCACGCGATGTTCTGCAAGAACAATTGGCACGCAAAAATTGGTCCGGCATGCCCGTTCAGATTGCGATCGGCAACCATGACGCAAGCGTAGCCGAAGTGAAAAACTATTACCCGGCGGAATGGTTTACTGATCAACCGAATGGCTATTACGAGAAAACAATCGGCGGCTATTCGTTTTTCTTTTTGAACGGGAACAATTATAACGGCGACACAGGACAAAGAAACTGGCTGAAGGGTCGGCTCGCAGCAATAACAGCCGATCCGGCGAATCTGAATAAGCCTATCTTCATTACTTTGCATCATCCTGTGTCCGGCACCGCCATGGACGGCCAGCAAGGAAGCAATCAGAACCTGTATACGGATTTGAAGGATTATCCGCAAGTCATAGTTTTATCCGGCCATTCGCATTTGACTATTAACGATGATCGTTCGATCTATCAGAAAGATTTTACCGCTATCAATCTTGGATCCATGTCATACATCGAGGTAGATCATGGCTATTCCGCTGTCACGGAAGAAGGATTGATGGATGGGCGATTCGAATTCCCTGTCAACCAATCCCAACTCATTGAGGTATACAAGGACCGCGTAGAGATTGAACGCGTGGAGTATAACGGAGATCCAGGCTCTATCTATCTGGGTGGCAAATGGCAAGGCAATAATTCCCCAACTCCTTATAACAGTGCCGGCGCATTAGCGGGAAAAAAATGGGTAGTGAAATTAATAGGCAATACGAAGGATGAAATAAAAAGCAATTTCACATATACCTCAAGCAACCGCAACAAAACGGCACCGCAATTCCCGGCGAACCCCGACCTTAAAGTGTTGCCGGGTTCGAATAACGTGCCGATGCTCTCATTCAAGCAAGCCAAGGACGATCAATCCATGCATCATTATGAAATCAAAGTGTATAACCAGCGTACGGCAGAAGTCGCAAAGTCGTACAATGTTTTATCGGACTTTTACTTCTCTCCGATTCCGAACAAAATGAATATCCCGATAGCGGGTCTGAGCCCGGCTACGTCCTACGTCCTTACCATAGCGGCAGTGGATGCTTACGGCAACAAAAGCGCGCCTTTGCAGACCTACTTACGAACGGAAGGCACGGCACCGGAATTGACGCCGATCGATCCTGGTACGATGTGGAAGCAGCTTGTGTCCGACATGAAATTTGACGGCAATTTGAATGATGATGCTGCCGGTGCAACAGGTCTGGCCGCCTCTGCCGGTAATGTCACTTATGTGGCAGGCAGATCCGGACAAGCGGCCAGCATTGCGGCCGGCAATGCCAATTATATCGATCTTGGAGACAGATCCGACTTGAAGTTCGGTAATGGCGATTTCACCGTATCGTTCTGGCACACCGGCAATTTGGCAGGCGATCAAACGGTAATCTCTAACAAAAACTGGAATTCCGGTAAGAATGCCGGATGGTATATTGGGCCTGCGACTACGAACAACATGACGCTTAACATGGCAGACGGCACCAATCGTATCGATTATTCGGCTCAAAGTGTAGGGACAGAATGGCACCACTTCACCATATCCGTAGACAGGACGAACAAGACGGCCACCACTTACGTCGACGGTGTCATGAAGGCGACCAAGGATATCACCGCACTGGGTACATCCAGTATGGATACTCCTTATCACGTCATCATCGGTGCAGACGGTAATAAAGGAAACGGCGGAGCAACCGTTACGCTGGACGACTTAAAGATATGGAAGCGCGCCCTATCCGCCACGGAAGCCAAAGCGTTATCCGATTCGTACCGGTCGACAACTTTGTACAACTTTAATCAATTGACAGCTAAAATTCAGGAAGCTGAACAATTCATTGCGTATGTCAAAGGAACTACAGGAATATCACTTCCCGTACAGGCACAAAATGAACTGGAGGCTCGACTTGCTACCGCTAAGGCTATTACTTCTGGCGACAGCGCAGCTGCGATCGATCAAGCCTATCTCGATTTGATGTGGGCTTTGCAAACTGCCCGGAATGGCATCATCTATACATTCGTTCCAAAAACGGCTTTCTCTATCCATTCTTTTAGCTCTTATGCAGACAATGAGAACGCTATAGCCAGCAACATCTTGGACGGTCAAGAAACAACCATCTGGCATTCTAAATGGGAAGCGCCCGCTGCACCATTCCCGCACTGGGTCATTATCGATATGGAGAGCACGTATAAACTGAATGGTATTCAGAGAAAGAGCCGACCTAACCAAAGTGCGATGGAAATTCCGAAAACATTCGAATTGTACGCGTCCGATAACCCGGCCGACTTAAACGATCCTGTTTTCTTGAGCAATGCAGCCAACAAAGCCTCTGGCACGTTTGGAAAAACTTGGACAGGCAACGTATATACAGACTTTGTCTCTTTGGATAAGGCTGTGCAGGGCCGCTACGTAAAATTCGTAGTTACAGGAACCTACAATACGGATCCATCCAAAACATTTACAAGCATGAGCGAGATCGATTTTACCGGTGATAAGGTTGCAAGCGGGAACGCGAACCTGACGGATCTGAAAATTAACGGTGTCTCGGTAGACAGCTTCACACCGAATACATTGGAGTATTCGCTGAACGTTCCGAGTAGCGTGACGAATGCAAAAGTTACTTATACGACTTCAGAACCTCAGGCAACGGTAGTTGTCAATGGCGGCTCCAACCTTCAGGTTGGCAATAATGTCGTGACAGTGACCATAACAGCACCGAACGGAAACGTCAGATCGTATGTCATCAATCTGAACCGTGCCGACATACCGCCTGCCTCTTTGAGTGATTTGCGCGTTAACGGGGTGACGTTGAGCGGTTTCGCATGGGATAAGTTTGACTACTCATTATCGGTACCGTATGAGACCACGGTGACAAGCATAACTTATTCAACAGCAAGTCCTGCTTCAACCGTGGCGGTTACTGGCGGAGATCAATTAATTGTCGGTAAAAATACGGTTACGGTTATGGTAACAGCGCAAGACGGGACTAAGAGCATTTATAGCATCGTGATTATCAGACAGCCTCAGGGGCTATCGTCCGACAGTTCCTTGCTCGATCTGCGCGTAAACGGAAAGACGTTGGATGGATTCGCTTCAGACAAGCTCAATTATTCATTGTCGGTACCGTATGAGACTACGGTGACAAGCATAACTTACGCAACCGCAAATCCAGCTGCAACCGTTGTGATTGCCGGTGGCGATAAATTAATTGTCGGAGTAAATACGGTTACGGTTACGATAACTGCTCAAGACGGAACCAAGAGTATTTATAGCATCGCGATAACCAGACAACCTCAAGCGTTATCGACCAACGCTAACCTGCTTGATTTGCGTGTCAATAATATCACATTGAACGGATTCGCACCGGACAAGCTGAGTTATACGGTTGATGTATCCTATGGCACAACGGTAGCGGCGGTGACTTATTCCGCCGAGCATGCCACATCCCAAGTCGTTGTTACTGGCGGCAGCAGCCTGCTCGTCGGCTCGAATCGTATCTCTGTCCTTGTCACGGCGCAGAACGGAACGACTAAAGAATATGTGATACTAGTTCATCGATTGCCAGATTCGTCGGGGTCATCAGAATCGTCACCTTCATCTCCAACGGCAGTAGTACCGCCAATGAAGCCGGAGCTGCCGGGTAACTCGGCTGTGGTCAAGGACGAAGACCTGCAAAAAAACTCTGCATCTGTATCCGTCGCACTGACGGAAGGACAACATCGCATTATCATTCCAATCGCGCAGGTAGACCAGCTTAAAGGGCGTCCATTACATGTCCAGGCACACGGTGTAAAACTGATCGTTCCTGCCGATCTGTTGAAATCCGCAACCAGCTTGCTGCCATCGGTTGATGACTCCGCTGTGATTACGGTGAAAATCGAACCGGTCTCAGCAGAACAAGCGAACCGGACATTAAAAGAAGCGAGCAGCAAGGATAACGGTCTTTATACGCTAGGCGGAAAGGTATTCGACCTCGCGATCTTCGTGACCGATGCAGCCGGGAAGCAGTATGAAATGACTGAGTTGAAAAAGCCTGTAACACTTACATTCCCGATTCCAGTTGGAATGAATCCGAAGCTGGCCGGTATTTATAAGATTCTGGATGACGGAAGTCTTACGTACTTGGGCGGAACGCTTACAAACGGCAATACCGCAATCGAAGTCGGGATTGACCGTCTCGGCCATTACGCAGTCCTTTCATTGGAAAAAAATTATAGTGATGTCACAAGCATGCATTGGGCATACTCGACGATTCAAGAGCTGTCCGCCCGGCATATCGTGAACGGAGTGACGAACTCGAGCTTTGCACCAACCCAAGATGTTACCCGTGCTGAGTTTGCATCGCTTCTCGTACGGACACTTCATCTCAAGTCTTCCGAGACGGCTCCGTTCGGTGACGTGGCTGGAAACGCATGGTATGCCAAGGAAGTATCCGCCGCTTATAAAGCAGGCATTGTCACAGGTGATTCCCGGCAAATGTTCGATCCGAATCGAAGCATTACCAGAGAAGAGATGGCCATTATGCTTGTCCGCGCTTATGAATATCGAGCGGGTGTAAAATTAGAAAAAGCTTCAACGGAAATCTCTGATGCTTCAATGGTCAGCGATTGGGCTTTGCCTTATGTTCATAGTGCAATCAAAGCGAAGCTGTTGACGGGACGCCAAGAAGGGCTGTTCGTACCGGCTGAACACACGACACGAGCAGAAGCGGCTCAAGCGGTTTACAACTTATTAAAATAAAAAGAAACACCCCCTCAAAGTGGCGCCTTGGCTTCAAAGCGGATTCAGGTACTTTGCGGGGGGCCCCGAAATTAAAACTTCTATAAAGTTGATCGCCAACCAGCTGAATGAGAGGCTGGCTGGCGATCAATTCCATCTACTTTTATTAATTGTTCGTTACCGCATAGGTAAACCACTCCTTCGATTACTATGCACATGAAATAGCCTAGACAAGTAGTGTGCGAAGAATATCGAAGAATTCGTTTAACACACGTAACCCCTCCATCCTATACTTGGTTGTTTTTACCAAAGAAGGCATAGAGGTCTGCCAACAAGGCAAGCTATTACCGTGTTTATCTCTTCGCCTTATAAAACTCATGATACAGCTTCATGAGAGCTCTTTTCTCAATCCTTGACACATAACTTCGCGATATGCCTAACTCCTTCGCAATTTCCCGCTGAGTCCGCTCTTCTCCACCATGCTCTAGTCCGAACCGCCCTACAACGACTTCCTTTTCCCGCTCGTCGAGAATATCCAGATTTTTGTAAATCTTGCTCTTCTCGATCTTAAGCTGCACCTTATCCACCACCTCGTCGGAGTCCGTGCCGAGGATATCGATCAAAGTAATTTCATTTCCCTCCTTGTCCGTACCGATTGGGTCGTGCAGCGATACGTCCTTGCGCGTCTTTTTCAGCGAGCGAAGGTGCATCAGAATTTCATTCTCGATACACCGCGCCGCAAAGGTCGCCAGCTTGGTCCCTTTGTCGGGGGAAAACGATTCAATCGCTTTGATCAAACCGATCGTACCGATGGAGATCAAATCCTCCAGATCCTCCCCCGTGTTGTCGAATTTCTTGACGATGTGCGCGACAAGCCGAAGGTTATGCTCGATGAGCACATTGCGCGAGTGTTGATTGCCTTGAGCCATCAGCTTCAAATGTTTGTCTTCTTCATCCTCCGCCAAGGGCTGGGGAAACGCGTTGTTTTTCACGTAGGAAACGAGTAAAGTAAGCTGTTTAATAAATAAAGCTACGGCACTGAATAATCCGGGCATTCCAGCCACCCCCTAAGGTGTTTGCCGATCAACGGTCTCGGAAATCTCCGCGCAAAGATTAGTATTAGTGTATGTGGGCGAAAGCCCGGAAGTGCCTGTACACAAAAGTTTACATCCATCGAAGAAAAGAGACATTTCCCCGCGATGGGAAAATGTCTCTATGTGATGATCTGAATTATCGTCACAAGATCTTCACATTCACTCAACCTACCTTTAGCTTTTTATTGGTATCCTAAATATTGGAAATTAATAAAAATAGGATGGAGTGAAGTGGATGAGAAAAACAAAGTCCATAGTCGTTGCCGTTCTTGCCTTCGCCCTTGCCCTTCCGGCCGCAGTCCCGACATCATTATACGGAAGCTATGCCTATGCAGCCGGCGAACCCCGGGCCAACGTGCTTGCCGCAGCGGAGACCGATGCCGTAAGCAGCGGCAGCGATGCAGCCGATGACCCATCGATTTGGGTACACCCCTCCGACCCGTCGAAGAGCGAGATTATCGCAACGAATAAAGACGGCGGAATTCTGGTCTATGACCTAAACGGCAAACAAAAATATTCTTATCCGCTGGGCAAAATGAACAACATCGACGTACGCTACGGTGTGCCTCTGGCCGGGAAAAAGGTAGACATTGCAGCAGCGACGAACCGTACGACGAATACTATCGATATTTTTGCCATTGACTCCTCTAGCGGAGCGCTCAAGCAGATTAACGGTACGCCGATCGTATCCAAGATGAGCGAAGTTTACGGCTTTAGCCTGTATCACAGTCTGAAAACGGGAAAATTCTATGCGCTTGTTCTCGGTAAAGCAGGCGAATTTGAGCAGTACGAATTGTATGATAATGGCCAAGGCGCCCTAAACGGCAAGAAGGTAAGAGCCTTTCAACTCGCATCCCAATCGGAGGGAATGGTGGCGGACGACGAATACGGCCGATTGTACATCGCGGAAGAAGAGGTGGGCATTTGGAAATATAGCGCTGAACCGGACGGCGGTGAGTCCCGTAAGCTGGTCGCAGCGGTTGACAATAAGCGGCTGACGGCCGACGTTGAAGGACTAACCTTGTATTACGGCAAGGATGGAGATGGATACCTCATCGCCTCAAGTCAGGGCAGCAGCAGCTACGCCGTGTTCGATCGCAAAGACGGGGACTATAAGGGAAGCTTCGTCATTGCAGACGGTCCTAAGATCGACGGTACAAGCGAAACCGACGGCATTGATGTTTTGAGTTTCGGACTCGGCAGCACTTACCCTAGAGGGATTTTTATTGCTCAGGACGATCAGAATCTGCAGGACGGAGCGGTGATCAATCAAAATTTCAAGATTGTGAAATGGGATGCTATCTCCAAAGCGTTCAAGAAAACATTCGGAGACGATCTTGATATCGAGAACGATGTGGATCCAAGGAAACTGAAAGACCGACAGGACGATTAAAGAAAGCCCGGAGCGGATGAAATAAATGCACGAATTACTTTCGCCATTTCGATAAATGTTTAATCCACTTTTTTAAAAAATACTCTTAATGATAAATACAAAGTCGAACTTAGAAGAGTTAACCCAATAACATTCCAAACTAGTTCCATAGAAACACCATCCAATCTTGTTACATGAATCTATAATACTACTATTGGAATTATTTGTCGAATCAAATAGGCATTTTAGACCATCTTAAGCTCTAGGCAAAGAATGAGCGTTCATCTTGTAAGTACGTTTAACGTACTGTATAATAATAGTAATGTAAGTAGATGTATTTACATTTCTCATCAAGCGTATACTAAAAAAGGGAATGCAGATGCTGGTAACATCTACACTCCCATACACAATAGCCGCTTTTAAGGGCGGTGGCTTTCAAAGGTGTAGCGTTAGAAAATAGGTCGCATCCCTCTGCTAACAGGGCGGCCTATTTCTTTTTGTTAAGGTAAGTAAGCAAAGCTAAAATGAACATTCCAAACAGGAACATTAACTGTAGCGCTTGAAATACCTCCACAGGCATCACCTCCCTTCCGAGAGGCTAGCCGACCGCCCATAAAGCCATTCTATTGTGATTGGATTATTATACCATATTATGCTAGTGTTTGAGTAGAATGTGCTACCGAAACATTAAAACCTGAGGCACACGTTTTCTTGATACAATCGTTGATATCGCTACTTCATTGATCACAGTATTTCTCCATACATCTCTAGAACAACATCTCGGAAATCGTTGTAATGGAGGATTGGTGTTCGAACATTAAAGAAAGCGCCATGCCGTCAAATAGGAACCCGCTTGCTTGAAATAATCGTAGATATGGCAGCTTTGTTGATCAGAGTATCGTTACCATTCACCTCTAGAACAATCGTATATTGATCATAAAACTTGACTACCCCTCTCATCTGAAATCCATTTTTGGTGATTAAGGTAACGGGTATCCTCTCCTCGGTTAAAGTATTCAGGAAATGGCTCTGTACAACTTCATTTGATTTCGTTTTGTTCATTGGATTATCCCTCTCTGTGTTTTAGGATTCCATATTATTTTAACATAGTTGGTTACATTTACCAGACCATAATACAAATTTAACGATTTATGCTCACTGAGCACATTGCGCGAGAAAAAAGACATTCCCCCATCGAAGAGAGAATGCCTCCATGTTGATGCGCCAAGTGAACCTTCGTTGATGACAAAACAGGTCGGATGCCGGTATTCGCATGTTCTTTGGTCGCAAGTCACGTCAAAGTCAGCACCTGCTCCCGGCCCTTACTTGTTCACATTTTTGTTGTATAAATTGCCGCCTCCGATTCGGACGTCGTCGTGCGCTTTCGTGCCCGTAGCGGCACTCGTGGCATTGACAACGTATCCTGGCGCATTATCGAGATTCACCTTATTGTTATAAAACGTATTGTTCTTTCCGGTCGGGTACTTGGAGCCGTGTGTGCGTACCTGAAACGCGTCCGCCACCTTCGCATTCCCGTTCCGATAGCCCTCGTTGTATCGGATCACCGAATTGACGCCCTTCACGTCAATGAAGCTATCGGCGCTGTTGTCTCCCGTCATGCCGGTTCCGTTGAAATGGCAGTACTCGACCACGGTGCCGTCGGCGCCCTCTTTGATATCGATGTGCTCTGCCGTAATCCCGCCGTCGAAGACGGTGTGCCGGATCGTATTGCCGATCACGGTATGCTCGTATGGCGAGCTCTCGTCCGAGCCGACATAAGCTCCTTCCCCATACCCCGGCTGGTAGTTGCCCGTATCGTAAATTTTGGAGTATTCCAGCGTATTGTACGAGCTGCCGTCCCGAAAATGGACGCCTTCGTCGCCGATCCGATGCACTTCAACGTTGTTCAGCAGGTTATTGTTGCCGTTATCGACCACGATCCCTTTTTGGGCGTTCGTAATGATCAGATCGCGAATTTCCCAGTAATCCCCCGTCAAATGAATGCCATAGGAACCGTCGTTTACCGCTTTTCCTGTTAAAATTGCCCGTTTTCCGGGATCGCAGCTTTTCAGCACAATGTGAGCGGCAGCCGTCCCGTTTTTCGGCGAAAAGAACAGTCCCGGCCCATAAGGATCATCCGGTGTTCTGGGCGTATCCCCGGACGTCGACACGTCGCCAAGACAAGTTCCCGGAGCAATGCTGATGGTATCGCCGGGCTTCGCGTTTTTCATCGCGTATTGAATCGCCGGCGTCGAGTTCAACGCGCCTGAGCACCCGGCTCCGACCGCATCCGTCGTCGCGCTGACCGGATTGCTTGCGCCGGAAGCGTTGCCCGCCGCATCCTTCGCTTTGACCGTGAAGGTGTATGTCGTATTCGGACTTAATCCGCCAACGGTCGCGGTTGTTCCCGTCACCGCAGCAGCCAACGCCGATCCGTTATACACCTCGTAGGACGCGACCCCCGTATTGTCGGTAGAGGCATTCCATGCGAGCGATACGCTGGAGGAGGTTTTGCCCGTAACCGACAGCCCGGCCGGAACCGAAGGCGGCTGCGTATCGCCGCCGCTTCCCCCTGCATGCACGACAAGAATGGGGCGTATGGCCGCATTAGCATGTTCTTTGGTCGCGTAATCGGCGCCCAAATCCTCGTCCAAGCCGACAAGCCGGAAGCTGACGGTTCCGTCGGTCTGGCTTTTCACAAAAGCGGTCGCATCAAAGCTGACGTATGCGCCTTTTTGGTTGACGGTTGCCGTGCCTACGGAGGTTCCTGCTTCCGTGGGCTGGTTCGCGGCGTTCATCGTCGCTTCGCTCCACGCGTCGTTTTGCAGCCCCCTGGCTTCCAACTTGTAGGACGTCGTGTTGCTGTGAATATTCGTGACATACAGCTTCAGGATCGCCGAGCTGATGTTTCCGCCGATCGAAGACAGATTGAATTTTACATAGCCCTTGCGGTCGTAGGAGGCATTGGAGGCTCTGAGCTTGACGCTCATGGTGTCCGAGGAACCGTAGTTGTCGTTGGCATACGTCCCGCCTCGAACGAAGCTGTCTTCGGCTGCCGTCAGCGTAACCGGTACAGGGTTCTGCGTGCCTCCGCTGGTCGTTACCTTAACGGCGTTGCTTGCTGCGGAGACGTTGCCGGCGGCATCCTTCGCCTTAACCGTAAACGTGTACGTCGTATTCGGGCTCAGCCCGCTGACCGTTGCGCCGGTGCCGGTTACGATTGCGGCCAGCGCTGCGCCGTTGTAGACGTCATAGCCCGTGACGCCGACGTTGTCCGTGGAAGCATTCCAAGAAAGCGCCGCCGAGGAGGACGTGACGCCGTTTGCCGTCAAATTGGCCGGTGCCGTCGGCGCTTGCGTATCGCCGGGATTGCTGCCTTTGCAGTTCAATACGGCCGTTCCGCCACCCAATAAAGTGCTTCCCGAAAACGTCAAACAGTCGTAGACGCCTTTGTTCGGAGCGAGCGCGTAGTCCACTTTCTCGTTATCGGTCCAAGTGCCGATCAGCGTCCCGGCTGGCTTCTCCAGATGCGCCCACTTGCTTCCGTCCCAGCCGATTTGATAGATGCGGTGAGGATCGTTATAAGGCGTATACGTTGTGTAGCTTCCGCCGTCCGTTTCCTGTTTGCTCATCGTGTTGTTGAAAAACACATTCTGCTCGCCGGTCGAGCCCGACCATTTGGACGCGTGAGGCCCTGCACCGTACCAGATGGGGTACCAAGTTCCGCCTTCCGGCTCCGAGCCGCCTTCTCCCTCGCCCCAGCTGCGATGGCGGAAAGGAACGGTAATGACGTTGTTCTCGATGAGATTGCGGCGCTCCCAGCCGCCGTGCAGATTCATATCCACCGTCATCGTATTGCCCGAGACGACGTTGCCCGTGGCCGACCATTGCAGCGTCAAATGGCGGACGCGGTCGATCGTATTGTTCATAATTTTGCTGTCGTACAATTTGGAGCCGCGGAAGTAGCCGTGGCCGCCTTTGCCTTTGTTCCACGAACCGAAAATGACATTGTCCCGAAACTCCATATATCTGGCGAATTCGGTGACAATCGGGTGCGAGCCCGTCATGTAGGTACGGATGCCCTTCACCCAGCCGTTTTGCGCCCATTTGAACACAATCGCATGGATCGCATATTCCGGGGCCTCGTTCGTATATTTCAGGCCGACGCCGTTCGGATTGGTGACCGGATCGTAATCGTTTACATTTTTATTGCTGTACTGCGTGTAGGAGATGTCTTGGGTGAAATAAAAATTTTCAAAACCGACGCCTTCCACGAGCTTGATCGGCATCACCTTGCTATAGTAGGTCGTTCCCAGAATCGCCCCGCCGTTGCTGTACGGAATATCGAACTCCAGCGGCTTGTCGATCGTCAGCGTATCCCCGCTCAGACTTGTCACTTTGAACATTTGGCTGCGCATGTGCTGATTGATCCAGTAATTTTGCGGCGCGCCCATCATTTGATAAAAGTCCGCCGTATTGGCCGCTCCGACGTAGATCGTATCCCCGGCCTTGAATTTTTTGCCGCCTCCGCTGGCCAGCTTGATTTGATTGCCGCCCTTCGTTCCGCCGCCGGCATTAGCTACTTTGACGCCGGATTTCCAGTGAAAGTTGATGCTGCCTTCATAGTCGGGCTCGCCCGGATCTTTATCCCGGTCCTCCACGCGAAAAGCGCCGTACCCCGGCCACAGCTTGCCGTCGATGACGGGCAGGCCGTTGTCCGAGGCATACGTGCTGGCAGGCCTGAACACAATCTTCGTTCCCGTGGCCGGATCGGTGCCTGCGCCTCGGAAGGTCACCCAGCTGGCATCCGTCCGGATGAATTTGCTCAGATTGATTTCCCCGGCGGGAAATTGCAGAATCGCCCGGTTCGTCTCGCTAACCTTGGCGCCGTTGACGGTTAACGAACCGCTGCGGATCGCGTCGATGACCGCCTGCAGCGCATCGGAATCGTCCTTGCCGTCATTGGCCTTTACGCCTTTGGCGGCCAGATCGATGACCGTCCCTCCGGTCGGCAGCGGCGCCCCGCCCTTATAGCCCGCATGGGACCAATCCGGTAGCGACGGGTGCACCCCGGCGGCCTCCGCTTGCGAAGCCGAAAAAAAGCCCCAGGAAGTCATGGCAAGCGCCGCGCTCAGCATCAGGGTCAAACCTTTTTTTGCTGCCAATATAAACAGTCCTCCTTCTGGTAAATAGGTTTTGCTGCCTCTGTTGGACGAAAAATCAGTTACATATCGTACCGGCTCATGAATAGTATGAAATCCCCCCTTTTATCGGCGAGTGAGAAACCATTTTCTGGGTTGCATGATAAAATATTACGTTAATTAAGTTGTAATCCCATTCATCCAAATATGGAAGCGACAAATTCTAGGCAGAGTGTTGTTTTCTTTAGGTCACCCTCATTGAGGAAGTATATTCTTTATTTGTAATATTTTATTAAATATTGTAAAATAAATCATGTAATCGTTTTCTATGAATCTATTACTACAAGAAGAGGTGTAACAGTACATGCCCAAGAAACCATGGTTGATGTCAGCGGTTCTCGGTACTTTTGTCATCGGATCGTTTGGCTCATTCTCTCCTCTCTATTCCATCTCGCATGCGGAGGAATCGCAGATTGCGAGCTTGGAAGATTACGAGAATCTCCAAATGCAAAGCGACCAAGAAGTCGGGCAGGATGAGCAGCAGTTGTCCGTCAGCTCCGCAACTTATAATCCTTCCAAGTTTTTAACCTTGTTTGACCGAAAGAACATCGTGCAAAATTTTCGTTCTATGGATAAAGTTTTCCCAAGCCGAACGATCCAGAATGATAAACAAAATGTGTACCGGTTCAAAAAAGATATCCGCAAACTGCCAAATTTCACTTACACGTATAATGGAGAGTCCCGACAATTTAAAGATTTGCTTGCACGCACCGTAACAACAGGTCTTCTTATCATAAAAGACGATAAAATATTGGTGGAAAATTATTACCTGGGCAATACCCAGAAATCGTTGAATACGTCCTGGTCCATATCCAAATCGTTCACTTCTGCCCTAATCGGCATTGCCATAGACGAAGGGTATATTCGAAGCGTAAACGATCCGATCACCGATTATTTGCCGGAGCTGAGTCAGTCGGGGTATAACGGCGTCTCGATTCAACATATCCTCAACATGGCATCCGGTGTAAAATATCCCGCTTTTGAAGAGCCTTACAGAACCGTGTGGTACAAAGAATTATTTGTGAATCGAAAATCTTTCAACAGCAAAATGACAACTCTCCCTTCCGAAACCCCACCCGGGACATTTACCTATAAAGGATCGGACACCCAGGTTCTGGGCATGCTCATTCACAGAGTAACCGGAAAGCAGCCTGCGCAATATTTGGAAGAAAAAATATGGAAGCCTCTGGGCATGGAAAGCCGCGCCTATTGGAACACGGATTTGCACGGCGATGACATGACATTCGCCTTCCTCAATGCAACTCTGCGCGACTACGCCAAATTCGGCCGCTTGTACTTGAATAACGGCCTCTGGAACGGCAAGCGGATCATATCCGATAACTGGGTCAAAGAAACCTATGTCGGCAGTCCGGGAATGCCATACTATAAAAATCAGTGGTGGCTGCCCGGTGACAGCCAAGAAATTCTTGCAAGCGGTATTTATGGCCAATCCATTTATGTGAACCAAAAGGAAAACATCGTTATCGTCAAGACCAGCGTCAACACACAAGAGAGTGAAATGCTCGAAGAAGTAGTTGCCTTCCGGGAAGCTATTGCCGCATTAAAGCAGACAAAATGAACATCCTCCTAATCGCTGCTGGATGATCGAAACAAATATGAAGGGGCCGCCTCCCAGTCTTTTTATAAAGACCTGATAATGGGCAGGCCCTTTTCGGCTTTCTTCAAAAAGAAGTACAGTCGAAGTCCGCGTGGAATATAGTTATAGCAGGCTGTTTTCATCCATCTTCGAATCAATCTCCGAGGTGAATTAACGTGAGCCGAACGACGGATATCATTCGTTTGGCGGAGCATTATGGCGCTCCCTGGAAGTGATTGTTTGCGAAGGCAATTCTCACGGCCGGACCCTGCGGTCACTTCTTTCTCCACAACGCCGGAATACAAGAAGGGCTTCGGCCGGACCGTTTACCCCGGGCTTTAAGATTGTTCCTTACGGCGATTTGCAGCCGCTCGAAAACGCTATCACACCGAATACGGCCGCTTTTCTCGTCGAGCCGATCCAGGGCGAAGCAGGCATTAACCTGCCGCGGGAAGGTTATTTGCGCCAAGCTTGGCAGCTGTGCAAGGAGCGGAACGTGCTGTTTATCGCCGACGAGATTCAGACCGGCTTCGGGCGGACCGGCCAGCGGTTCGCCTGCGACTGGGAACAGGTCGTGCCCGACATGTATGTACTGGGCAAAGCGCTCAGGGCGGCGTGCTGCCCGTATCCGCCGTAGCGGCCGACCGGGAAGTGCTTGAGCTGTTCTTCCTCCGCCGATCATTGCCAAGGAAGAGCTCGATATGGCGCTGGAGCGGCTCGAAGAAGTATTGCTGCCGCAGCATGAGAGCGCATAGAGCCTTAAACTAAGCACAGAAGAAGGAGCTGGACTTCATGACCCGCGCAAACTCAATCACTCTCCTCGGCGTTCCTTTTGACTTGGGGGCCGGACGCCGGGGGGCCTGCGGCGGACCGGAGGCTATTATGCAAGCCGGTCTGCCGGAAAAATTACGCCGGCTCGGCGTCCAATGGAACGATGCCGGACTGTTGACTTGGCCGGAGCCGCAGCTCGATCAGGATGCGCTTTCTCTTACGGCCCTGAAGCATCTGCACGACGTGCTGGCCGTGAACGAAGCGCTGGCCGCCGGCGTCTCCCGTATCGTGCAGCAGAGAAGCTTCCCGCTCGTTCTCGGGGGCGATCACAGCATCGCGATCGGTACGCTGGCAGGGCTGGCCTCCCACTATAGCCGGCTCGGCGTGATCTGGATCGATGCCCATTCCGATTTGAACACGCCCGATACGACGCCTTCGGGCAACATCCACGGCATGTCGCTCGCCGCAAGTCTTGGGCAAGGCGACGAACGGCTGACCCGGATCGGGGACATTAGTCCAAAGATCAGGCCGGAGCATACGGTCCTTCTTGGGGTAAGAGATCTCGATCCGGGCGAGAAAGCCTCCATCAAAGCGCAGGGCATCACCTGCTTCACGATGCACGACATCGACCGGCGCGGAATGAGCAGCGTGATGGAAGAAGCCGTTCAGGTGGCCGGCAAAGGCACGGATGGCGTACATCTGAGCTTCGATATCGACAGCCTCGACCCGGTCGAAGCCCCCGGCACGGGAACGCCGGTGAAAGGCGGGCTCAGCTACCGGGAAGCGCACCTGGCCCTTGAACTGCTGCACGAATCGGGAATCGTGACGTCCGCCGAGCTGGTCGAGGTCAATCCGTCGCTCGATACGGGGCAGAAGACGGCTCAGCTCGCCATCGAATTGATCGGCTCCCTGCTCGGGGAGCAAATTTTGTGATCGGCTGCCGTACCTCCGATCCCTGCAAAAGCCAAGTGCTTCTGCCGCAGCGTGTACAGCTGCCTGCAGAAGCACTCTTTGTTTAAATATGGGCTCCAGCATTGTGACCCGGATCGGCATTCATCCGCGCGACGAGAAGCTCGATGTCATTCCGTATCGCCACGCTCGCTCACCCCGCTTATCGCTCATGAATCGGACGAACCGTCCTTCGGTTCAGTGCCCCGGCCGCACCCTGCCATCAATCGCCGGGCGTTTCGCCTTCCGTCCGTTCCGCCTCTTCCTCCAACAGCTTTCTGCGCAGCACCTTGCCGACCATCGTTTTGGGAAGATGGTCGCGAAATTCGTAAATATGGGGCACCTTGTAAGCGGCCAGCCACTCCCGGCACCACCGGTTGAGTTCTTCGGCTCCCGCCTCGCTGCCTTGCTTCATAACCAGATACGCCTTCACCGTCTCCCCCCGGTACGGATCGCACACGCCGGCCACCACGGCTTCCGCCACATCCGGGTGCTCGTACAGCACCTCCTCGATCTCGCGCGGATAAATATTGAAGCCTCCGGCGATGATCAAGTCCTTTTTACGGTCCAAAATATAAAAAAAGCCGTCCTCATCCACCCTTCCCATATCGCCGGTGTACAGCCATCCGTCCTTCAGCACCGCTGCGGTATCCTCCGGCCGGTTCCAATAACCTTTCATCACTTGGGGGCCGCGGACGGCAAGCTCGCCGACCTCTCCGACCGGCAGCTCCTCCAGCGTCTGCGGGTCGACAATCCGCGCGTCCGTATCGGGGAACGGAATACCGATGGAGCCGATTTTCCGCCGCTCCCAGATGTTGTTCCCGTGCGTGACGGGCGACGCTTCCGTTAAGCCGTAGCCCTCGACGAGGCGGCCTCCCGAGATGGCCTCGAACTGCTCCTGCACCTCAAGCGGCAGCGGAGCTGCCCCGCTGATGCACAGCTTCAGCGAAGATAGGTTGAACCGCGGCTTGCTGGCTTGCTGAAGAAGCGCAATATACATCGTCGGCGCGCCGGGGAACACGGTCGGCTTCGTCCGGCGGATGGTTTCAAGCAGCAGACCGGTCTCGAACCGCGGCAGGAGGGCCAGCGTTCCGCCCAAATAAACGGACTGATTCAGCAGCACCGTAAGCCCGAACACATGAAAAAAAGGCAGCGCCGACAAATACGTCTCCTGTCCGGGCTTCAAACGGTAGGACCACAGCCGGCTTTGAATCGAATTGGCAATCAGGTTATAATGCGTCAGCATCACCCCTTTGGCCCGCCCGGTCGTGCCTCCCGTATATTGGATCAAAGCCAGATCGCGCTCCGCATCCACCTCCGCTTGCCGAAACTCCGGGGAACCCCGCTCCATAAATTGCCGGAACGGATAGACACCGTTACCGTATACGACTTTCCGGTCCAGCCCCTGCTTCTTCGCGAACAACGGGTAGAGCCATTTTTGCGGGACAGGCATGTAATCCTTAATCGACGTGACGATGACATGCCTCAGCTCGGCGGACTCGGCAATTTCCGATACCCGACGGTACAGCAGATCCAGCGTGACGATCGTCCGGGCTCCCGCATCTTTGAGCTGGTACTCCAGCTCGCGCGGGGTGTACATCGGGTTGGTCATCACGACGATGCCGCCCATGAGCAGCGTGCCGAAATACGCAATGACCGTTTGCGGGCAGTTCGGCAGCATGAGCGCCACCCGGTCACCTTGGCGCACGCCGTGCCGGACGAGCGCGTCTGCAAAACGGCTCGCTTGCTCCAGAAGCGTGCGGTAAGTCATCGTTTTGCCCATAAAATCCAAGGCGGCGCGCTGCGGATATGTACGGGCGGACTCCGTCAAAAAACAAGCCAGCGAATGTCGCGGGTAATCGAACGTCGGCGGCACCTCGGCAGGATAGTGACGCAGCCAAGGCTTGTCGGGCATTAAAACCACCTCCATGCAAGGTTGCCTTGGTCTGGGGCCGACGCCGACGTTTTCGCCGGTCATGCATGACGCCTCGGCGGCGGCCGATTGGGGAAACGGTTAACCGCCTGACGGACGAATCGCAGAACCGTCGCTTTGCCCGCTTGCAGCACACGATCGGCCAGGTTGTCCGACAACGTCTCCATTTCCCCTGTACTTGGTAATTTATGCGCTGCACGCTGCGTCTATGCCATAGATGAGCCTCTGATAAGGAGGCAAGCGATTGAATAATGGGGACTGGTTCTGGTAGATTCTTCTGGGGAAGGAGAGGAAAACGGAAGCGCACCCGATTCGGGTACAAATGACGCTCTTGCCCGAAAAGGTGCGCTTCTCTGTGATTAGACCGACTATGCGGCGATTTAAGCTCCCGCTTCGGCCGATGGGATCAGCCTCTCAAGCTCTTCAAGCCGGATCTGCCGGATCGAGCCGACAATCCAGTCGGCTTTTGATAAATCCTGATTCCCGGAATTTGCATTTTGAAACCCGATGCACGTCATGCCGGCAGCTTTGGCCGCAGCCACGCCATGACGGGCATCTTCCAGAACGATGCATTGGTCGGGCGAGGCTCCGAGCATTTCAGCGGTTTTCAAATAAATATCCGGTGCCGGTTTGCCATGGTCCACCTCTTCGCCGCTGATCACAAAATCGAAATACGAAAGCAGACCGAATTTAGTCAGCACTGCCTCAATGAACACCCGTGGCGAGGAAGAAGCCAGACCGATCCGCTTGCTGCCATGCAGCGAATGGAGCAGCTCCGCGATCCCCTCGATCGGCCGCTCGTCCGAAGCCTCCAAGTACGACAGCTTCCGCTTCAGCTGCAATTCGATGATGTCCTCGACGGATGGCCCCAAGCCGTACTTGAGCCGGATTCGGGTCCACATCTCGGGGTTGGTCATCCCGACATACGCTTCCAGCTCCTCCTTCGTAATCGGGACGCCAAGCCCTTCCATCACCTCCATATCCACCTTGAAGTGAAGCGGCTCGCTGTCAATGATGACGCCGTCCATATCGAATATAAAGGCCGTAAACATATCGTTTTCCCTCTCTCCCTTCCTGATCTGGCATAGCGTGAAATCTAGCTTCGACAAAGTTCGTCTGAACTGATTTTATCACGCTCCCTTCGGAGCTCCAAGCGTATGCCATACTAGGATCGGGAGGCCAATGCCGATGCTGGGAGAAAGCGCGGATCAACGAGGGTGCCAAACTGCTCACACCGGTCGGCGTGTTTGAGATTCAAAGCGTAGAGGGCCGTTGCGAAAGAGGAGCGTTTGACCGAGGAAGATGCCGGACAGCCGCAGCCGTATCAGGCCAAAGCGTCTGCCACCTGTTTGCCGATTGCCCGGCAGGCGGCTTTATCCGAATCCGACGGATTTAACTCCACCTTCAACCCTTCTGCGACAACGTCCGCTCCGAGCTCCTCCAGCTTCTCCTTGAGAAGGTCGACCGCCTTTCCGAACTGCGCGTACGAGGAATCGGCCGAACCGAAAACAGCCGCCTTTTTCCCGCTCAGCTCCAGACCGTCCATCTCTTCGTAGAAATCCAGAAATTCGTCGGGCAGCTCGCCGTCGCCCCAAGTATAGGCTCCAAGAATAATGCCGTCGTACTCTCCCAGCTCGTGACCGCTTGCATCCATCACGTTTTTGACGACCGGCTCGATCCCCGCTTCGCGGACCCCTTCTGCGACCTCGTCGGCCATCTCCTCCGTATTGCCCGTCATGCTGGCAAACACAATAATCAATTTCATTTCCAAGCTCCTCCGTTTTCCGTAATGTTCCATGTACTTCCTCAACCATATTAAGTGATAATGATTATCATTGTCAATTATGTTTTTTCGAGAAAAGCTGCCCATTTTCGGTCCGGGAAAAAGTACAAGGCCGGAATCCCTTTACCTTCAAGGAATCCCGACCTTTGCAGTCGCCGTGAAGCACGGACTGCTAGACATGTTCTTGCAACCCGGCAGCAAACGTGCGTCCCTCCGGCTTGTAGAATGAAATCGTACGACGCAGCCCCGTCCGGTCCGCATCGCCTTCGGCAGGCACCTCGCGCAATACGCCGCCGCTGAACCGGCCGGTGACCGCGAGCACTAGCGCGTCGAGCATATCGTCGCGGACCAGCGTCTTGCGCATATACCTCGTGAGCAGCTCGGCGACGATAGCATCGGCGTGCGCGCAGACCCGCCTTAAATGCGCGAGCCGCTCGGCGAAGCCTTCCGGCGTTTTCTTGCCGTGGCGCATCGGCCCGCCGAAAAGCTGCGCAAAGCACAGCTCCGGATGCGACTCGCGGAAGCGCCTGCGCGCCTCCATATCCTGCTGGAGCAGCTCGTCCAGCCGGCGAATTTTCGGTACGAGGCCCCAGGACTGGCGCGACAAGCCGCGGCCGCTGACCTCCCGCTGCAGGGCATTCGCCTCGGCGTAGCCGGACGCTCCCAGCACCTCGCGTACCGGCGCGGCGAAGATCGAGGAAGCCCGCCCCGGCTTCAGCAGCTCCCGCGCCAGCGCGTCGCAAGCCCGCGGCTCCCGGCCGTCGGCCAAGCCGATCGGCATGTCGATCAGCAGCAGCTTAGCCCCCCGGTGGGCTTCCCACAGGCGATGGGGGTGTTCATATACGTCTGCCGCCCAGCTCTGTCCGTCCTCCGACAGCGCCACTGCGAGCCAGCCGCCCGGACAGCCGTCGACGCCCACATAGCCCCGGCGGCTCATCCGCGCAGCAGTTCCGCAAGCGAATGCACGGTTTCCGCGGTATATGCGGGCCGCGCCAGCCTGAGTTCTTCGGCGGTGCCGTAGCCGTAAGCGACGGCCGCCGAATCCATTCCGTGAGCCCTGGCTCCCTCGATATCGTACTTCCGGTCGCCGATCATCAAGCAGGCGGAAACGGACGGGAAGCCCGCCAGCTCCAGCGCATAGGCGATGACGTCCGCTTTGTCCGAGCGCGTCCCGTCAAGCTCGCTGCCCGCCAGATAGGCGAAATGACGGTCCAGCCCGAAATGCCCCAAAATTTGCTTTGCAAACACGATCGGCTTCGATGTCGCGACGATCAGCTTGCGGCCCTCTGCCCCGAGCTCCGCCAAAAGCTTCGGGATGCCGGGGTACACTTCGTTTTGAAACATGCCCCGTTCCGTGAAATATTCCCGGTACCAGCCAATGGCTTCCCGGGCCTGCTCCGGGGTAAACCCATACCACTCGCGCAGCGACACCTGCAGCGGAGGACCGATAAACGGCGTCAGCTTGTCCAAATCCGGCTCTTCGATTCCCATACGCCCCAAAGCATATTGAACCGACCGGGTAATGCCTTCCTTCGGATTGGTCAAGGTCCCGTCCAGGTCGAACAACATATGTGTATAGCGGGCCATCCCCATAATCGCTCCTTCTCCTCTCGCGCAGCAGCCAGGCTGCTTTCTGTTCCAGCTCCATTATACCGTGTTTCCGGGATCGCGGCCTTTTTTCGTTATAGTTGCCCAGGGACACGTGTACATACCTTGGGACGGCGGATGACATACCCTATAGAGATGCAAGCAGGTCGACAGAAACTTACATCGGAAATACGGGAGAGGATCGAAGTGGCAAGAGGACTATTCGATGTCGTGGTGAATCCGGGGCACAGCGAGGATACGATGACGCTGGTCGCGGATTGTGCGAACGGCTACGAACACGAGCTGCATAAGCTTCGGGACGGAACGATGGTCGTTTTGAAAAACGGCGGCAGTCCGGTAAAACAAATCCGCATCGTGCGGGGACACGACGACGAATGCCCGTTTCATTACATCGAAATGGGACCGGCTACGGCCAAAGCTGCTTACCTGCGGGGAGGAGCCCGCTGCCTGTTGGAATATAACGAGCTTGAACATACCGTTACCCTGACCAAAATTACCGTGAACAAAGAGCAGGTCATCCTGCTTACCGAAAAGGGCCGAACGAAATCGAGAGTAAGAATCGGGTATTCGTTACTGAACAAGCTTGGCATGGCCGGCGCACGAAGGAGTCGGACCGTGCGGGCCAGACACGGGAGTGCTTCCGTCAAGCTCCGCCTCTCGGTGCCCGCAAATGAGCTGAGCAAAGAGTTCGTGCTGTCGGCAGGCGCTGCGGCCAAGCTCCGTCTGGACAAAGGGCAGCTGTGCCTGCTTGCTTATGATCAAGCGGCCCGGACGCTATCGTTCTCGCCGCTATCGGACATACCGGAATCCGTCGACCCTCCGAATGTTTCTACTCCGACCGGTTCTACACCGGACGATTCGGCTCAGCTTATCAGATCGCCATACCTGCCGAGACCCGCACAACGAACCGTCACCAAAACCATGCCCGCCAGCCGGAGAGCCAAATCGCGGACCCGCAAAACCGCCCCTTCCCGCCTGTTCGCTCCGCATCCGCCGAAAGCTCCGAAGCCGGAATCCCCTTCCAAAACCGGGGCATCCGTCGTATGGTTCGGCCCGAAGCTTCATAGAGGACGCCGATAAATCACTTCATCCGCCGCATACACGGACGGCGTCCACCGCATTTACCTGAAGCAGATGAACCAGCGCTCGCGAAAAGAAATTGATATTTTTCCTAAAATTCCAGAAATCCAGAACCCGTCATTTCTTTCATAAACGCTACGTTTTGCACTATAATGATAGAGTTGTTTGAATCATAGCAGCAGGTTTACTGTCATCAGGGGGTTAGAGAAGATCGAAATGAAAAAAAACAGCATTGAAGAAATACATGTTTTACGGGCGCTTGCCTTTCTGGCCGTCGTGCTGCAGCACTCGATCGGCCACTATTTGTCCGAGCCGGATACAACGCTTTCGGATGGCGTGATGTTTACACTTTTTCTTCTTATTTCCAAGTTTGCCGTTCCGGTGTTCATCTTTATTACAGGTCTCGTGCTGTTTTACAATTATGACGGGCCGCTTCGTTACGGTTCGTTTCTGCAAAAGCGGCTGAAGGACATCGGCGTCCCGTATTTATTCTGGTCCCTCATCTATGCTGCTCCCGCATTGCTGCAGAGCACCGGCCTCTTCACAGGCGTACAGCAGTTCGCGGGGCTGGCATTCACCGGCAAAGCCTCGTATCACTTATGGTATATTGTGATGATCATTCCGTTTTACGTGACGTTTCCGCTTTGGCGCTGGGTGATCCGTAATGTGCAAAGCCGGATCTTGACATCTGGGCGCGCGATCGCCGCTATGGTGCTTTTGGCTGCCGTATATGTGTATGGCATGACTTTAATATGGCCGATTTACCAGGCGGCGGAGCAATGGAATCTGCCGGTGCTGACCCCGATGCTGACCGAATATGCAGACCGCAACTCGCTCTATTTCTTCTACTACTTCGTCCTTGGAGCGGTCTCCGGTTTGGCGCTAACGCACTGGAGGGAATGGCTGAGACGCAACGGGCCGCTGGTGTATGCCGTTTTTTTTAGCTTGTCCGCTTACTTGACGTATCGTGTCGTTGCCGGCTTCGAAAATAACCCCGCTTCTCAGAATCACTACGAGGACTTGCTTTTGCTGCGCCCGGTGACGGCGGTTTTCTTGATCGTTTCGATTCTTGTGGCATATAAGTTCGGAATACGGGCCGCCGAATCCGCGAAGGGACTTACGCGCCGTATGCTCTGGATGGTCAGCCACTATTCCTATGGCGCATATTTGATCCATGCGTTGGTGCTGACCTGCTCTACCTTGCTCTCTGACGTACTGCTCCCGCAGGTGAACGTCACGCTTCGCATGATCCTTGCCTTTATTCTTTGCTCGGCGATGTCGGTGCTGGCCACATTTGCGCTGTCCAGGATTCCGTTCCTCGGGCAATGGATGACCGGTTTGGGGAAAGCAAAAAAGAAACCGCAGCCAGTTCCCGGCCTGTCGGCAGACAGCATGAAGGGCTAAAATCGCTAAATTCGGGAGCTTCATGTCGCGGAGCAGATTTTCGAGCCTCGCCCGGCACCTGCTTTTGTAATCCAATTGTCAGCGGCGCGTCATTGTCACACCGCTTCGTTCTTACTATGCTGATAGAGATGGACATCTTTTAGCAAAAGGAGGGTCGCCGTATGCTTTATGCGGCTCTAACGCTGCTTGCCGTGCTGCTGGTCGCAGGTGTGCTCAAGCGGCTGGGCGCGAAGGCCGTCTATTCCACGGCCCTGCTCTTGTCGGTGCTGTTATCGCTTGTAGCCAACTTCGGTCTGGGGCAAAATTACTTTTACAATCTGATTCCCGGCATGCATGACGGAGGCTTATGCATCTCCAATCGGGTAGCTTATTTGATCATCGGCGACGACCTGTGGACGCAAGCGCGCTTTCGCATCGCCTTCGAACGGTCCGTCTGGATTACGATCCTTCTGATCGTGGCTTATGCCGCCGCAAAAATCGCAGAAAACAAAACGGAACGAAGCAAGTCTCCGTCCCGTTTGACACGATATCAATAACCGAAATCAAGCGTTTTGCCCGTTTCGGCGTAGGTTTTGATGTTGCTCAAAATCATGGGCCAGCTTTGCTGGACGTTCTCGTACGACGGGTGATCGGCCGGCCACCGGTCGTTGACCAGCGTCAGCTTGGTGCAGATGCCCATAGGCTCCAGCGTGAACGTGATCCGGGTCTCCAGCTCGGCGTGGTTTTCTCGGTAAGACGGTCCGGCATGCTCGGTCACGCTGAGCAGACGGTTCGGCTCGATGGCGAGCACCTTGCCGTAGACGTGGACGGTTTCGTCTCCGTCGTTTCCAGGTCCCACATACGCGTAATCGGCGCCGACCTCGAAGGTGGAGCGGATCGTACAGCCGAACATTGTCTTTTTCACGCCTTCGTCCGAAATCAATACCTGCCAAACGTCCTCCGGCGACGCTCCGATATAGTAATGGTAAACAAGATCCATCCTTATCCCTCCGCGCATCAATGAATTTGGAATTGCAATCGGACGCCCCGACTGCTACTCTTACTATACATTCGGCTGCGGACAAGCGTATAGGAAAAACGCGACAGAACGATTTTCCCGCAAGACGGAACAAGGGAGAGATTTGATGCATACGACTGCCGATGAGACCCCAAGAGGAATACTGCACCCGAAAACCGGCGAAAAAAAGTTTGTGTTATCCCGCTTCCGGCCTTCAGCGGAGATTGGCTTTTTTGTTCAGCGTTATTGGGTCGTTAAATGGGACTTGCGCGGAGAAGCGCCGTATCGTCAGACGGTATTGACCCACCCGAACGTCAACCTGGTGTTCGAACCGGAGCTTACGCGCATTTACGGCGTTGCCAGCGCAACCTCCTCTCATTTGCTGCAGGACCAAGGCTGGGTGCTTGGCCTGAAATTCAAGCCGGGAGGCTTCTATCCTTTCCTGAACGAGCCGGTATCCCGGTTGACGGACAGCTCCGTCAGCTTTCGTGAAGTGTTCGGTATGGACAGCGGTCCGTTGGAGAAAGAAATTTTTGCCCAAGAGGAGATCGAGCCGGCGGTGAGCCGAATGGAAACGTTCCTTAGTGAGCGGCTCCCGGCGCCGGACGACAACGTCAGCTTTGTCAGCGACATCGTCAGCCGCATCCAAAACGACCGGACCATCGTCAAAGTGGATGACGCCGTGCGCCAAACCGGAGTGCACAAGCGGACGCTGCAGCGCTTGTTCGACCGCTATGTCGGCGTAAGCCCCAAATGGGTCATTCGGCGCTACCGGCTTCATGAAGCGGCCGAGCAGATGCATCATGGCTCCGTTCCCGATTGGTCGCAGCTTTCCTTGGCGCTCGGCTATTACGACCAATCCCATTTCATCCGCGATTTCAGGTCGATCGTGGGGCCGTCGCCGGAGCAATACGTCAGAAAGCATCATTCCGGCTAACCCGAATAAGCAAGACAAGCGCGTGGAGCAGGTCCGGTTCGTTGGAACCGGGCCGCTTTGTCGTGCTCCGGAATCATTCGACGCCGTCCGGCTCGTGCTGCCACGGGTCGGGCAGCAGTCCCGTGTACTTGGCGGAAGGCGACTGGAGATCGCGCTCCAGCACGAACTTCGAGCGGTCGCCGCGGAATATTTCCTGCGAATGTTCCAGCGGCATGCCCGCCGTATCATAGGTAACCGAGCGAACCATCAAGGCGGGAGCCCCGACGGCGACCTCCAAATATTCGCTGTACTGATCGTCGGTCAGGATCGGCTCGATCCAGTCGACGCATTTGCTTAATTGATGCCCGTACTTGCTGCGGAACACGTCGTACAGCGAGCCTTGAATTTCCTCAAAGGCAAGACCCGGCGCGACCTTCCACGGAATATACGTAATGGAATATTTCAAGGGCGCCCGGTCTACATACCGCATGCGGATCAGCTTGAAGAGCGGGTCCGTTTCGGCGACGTGCAGCATCTTGGCCAGTTGCGCGGTTGCCGGCACCACGGCGAATTCCAGCACCTTCGTTTCGCCGGATAGCCCCAGGCGCTTCATGTAATCGTCAAAGCTGATATAGCTGGATAGCGGCTGCTGAATTTTGGAAGAAGCGACAAAGGTGCCCTTGCCTTGCGTTTGCTCGATATGCCCCTCCAGCTTCAAATGATGCAGCGCTTGTCGCACCGTCGTCCGGCTCACCTCGAACTGCTCGCACAGCTCGTATTCGGTCGGCAAGCGGTCCCCCGGCCGGTAGCGTCCCGACTCGATCAACTCCAGAATGCGGCCCTTCAGCTTATGATAGAGCGGAGCGTCCGCTTTCGTTTTCGCCACGTTAAAACCTCCGATATGAACCCGTAGTCATTGTTCCAGTACATTCGATACAAATTTAGATACAACTATAGGATACAATGTTGAAGATAGGTATTCAAGGGCTTGTTTTATCCGAAAATGACCCGTTGACGCAGCACGAAAGGCATGTTAAATTTGTAGTGACAAATACAAATAAATAATATTTGTAATAACAAATACTTCTTGGAGAAGGAAAGGAGTCGGCTTCAGCATGCGCTATATCATCGGCGTAGATGGCGGCGGAACCAAGACGTACGCGGTCGTTATCGACGAGCAAGGGAACAAACGGGGAAGCGGCATTGCCGGATGCGGCAATCACCAGATTGTCGGCATCGAGAAGGCGCTGGGGCATATCCGGCAATCGGTAGAGCTGGCGGTCCAAGGGGCCGGCCTGACCTATGCCGATATCGCCTTCGTCCAGTACGGCCTTGCGGGTGCGGACCGGGAGCACGATTTCTCGATTCTTCGTCCTGCGCTGGCAACGCTGCCTTTTGCGAATTGGGACGTCGTCTGCGATACGATGGAAGGCCTTCGCATCGGCTGTCCGGACAATGCGGGTGTCGTGCTCGTCTGCGGCAGCGGCACCAATGCGGCGGGACGCAACGAGGAAGGCCACACGATTCAAACCGGAGGCCTCGGAACGCTGTACGGCGACGCCGCAGGCAGCCACTACATGGCGACGCGGACATTCCAAGCGGCGGTTCGCTCCTGGGAATACCGGGAAATTCCGTCCGTTCTGCAGCACAAAGTGCCTCGTTATTTCGGTTTCGATACCGTCGAGCAGATGGTGAATGATTTTCTGGACCGGGATATCTATTCGCTGCGGGAGGGCAATCTCGCGATCGTGCTGCACGAGGCGGCTGACGAAGGCGACGCCCTGGCGATCCGCATCCTGCAGGAGACCGGCCGGGAGCTCGGCATTGCGGCGTGCTCGGTCATCCGCAGGCTGGGCGGCTTCCGGAAGGAAACGATTCCGATCGTGCTGGTTGGCAGCGTCGTGCAGAAAGGCCGCAATCCGCATTTGCTCGCCGCCTTGGAGGAGACGGTCCGGCAGGAGCACGGCTCCATCGAACTGATCATTCCGGAGATGGCTCCGGTCTACGGCGCCGTGCTGCTCGGCATGGACCATCTGGGTTTGGCGGCAGGCGAAGCTATTCATTCCAAATTTGCAGCTTACGGAGGGTATGAAGCATGAAAAAGGAATCGTTAAAAGTAGCCGTTATCGGCGGCGGCTCTTCCTACACGCCGGAATTGATCGAAGGCTTCATCAAACGGTATCCCGAGCTTCCCGTGAAAGATTTATACCTGGTCGATATCGAAGCAGGCAAGGAAAAACTGGAAATCGTCGGCAACCTGGCCAAGCGCATGCTGGAAAAAGCGAACGTCCCCATCAATCTCCACTTGACGCTGGACCGCCGGGAGGCGATCCGGGATGCCGACTTCGTCACGACGCAGCTTCGCGTCGGTTTGCTTGCGGCACGTGCCCGGGACGAGCGCATTCCGCTGCGCTACAATCTGATCGGGCAGGAAACGACCGGCGCAGGCGGCTTCGCCAAGGCGCTTCGTACGATTCCGGTCATTCTGGACATTTGCAAGGACATGGAAGAGCTAGCTCCCAATGCTTGGCTGCTCAACTTTACGAATCCGGCAGGAATCGTGACGGAAGCCGTGCTGAAGCATTCCAGCATCCGGACGATGGGGCTCTGCAATTTGCCGATCGGCACACGGATGCAGATCGCCAAGGCGCTGAACGTCGACGTCTCCCAAGTGGACATCGAGATGATCGGCATTAACCATCTGAATTGGACGACCCGCGTGATCGTGGACGGCGTCGACGTGACCGGGCAGGTGCTCTTCCAAGCGGCAAGCGGGCAAAGCGGGTTTACGATGAAAAACATCCCGGATTTCGGCTGGGATCTCGAATTTTTGAAATCTCTCGGCTCGCTTCCGTGCGCTTATCACCGTTATTATTATTTGCGCGACGAGATGCTGAAAGAGCAGCTCCATGCGGCGGAAACGACCGGCACACGGGCCGAAGCCGTGAAGAAGGTCGAGGACGAGCTGTTCGAGATGTACAAAGACCCGAATCTGAGCGTCAAACCCCCGCAGCTCGAAAAACGCGGCGGCGCCTATTATTCCGAAGCGGCGCTGAATCTGGTCTCTTCCATTTACAACAACAAAAAGGATATCCAAACCGTCAACGTACGCAACAACGGCATCATCGGATGCCTGCCGGACGACGTTTCGGTAGAAGTGAACTGCGTGATCGACGCGAACGGCGCCCATCCGGTGCAGCTTACGACGCCGATCGACGCGAAAATCCGCGGGCTGCTGCAAGCGGTAAAAGCTTATGAGGAGCTGACGGTCGAAGCTGCCGTCACCGGGGACTACGGCACCGCGCTTCAAGCGCTGACCCTCCATCCGCTCGTCGGCTCCGCTTCGCTGGCCAAGTCGGTGCTGGACGATATTTTGCGGGAAAACAAAGCGGAGCTGCCTGCTTACTGGCAGCATTATTAGCCACGCCGCACTCTCCTATACGACAAGATCCCGCTGGCTCCTTTTGGAGCCTTCTTGGCGGGATCTTGCAATTTTTGAACTTGGCTAGGCCTTCATTCGCATAAGGCGCTGCAGCTCTGACCAGCGAATCAAACGGATGCCTTCGGAAGCGATCACCTGACGAATGATTGGATCGCGGAACACCTCAAACTCCATTCCCCTTTTTTCCCAATGGGAATGAATGGCCTTGAGCTCTTCGTCGATCCGCGAAGGATGAATGATGATTTCCGTGATGCCTGGCTTCAGCGAACGAAGCAACACCGCCATGCTGTCCCGGAACGAATCGTACGTCTCCCCCGGCCCCTGCACGAAGGGCAGACTGCGCAGGTGATCGATGATCGCGACGCCCTTCCGGTCGGCCAGCGCTACCCGCTCTTCCGCAATCTTGTACGCTTGCGGCGGAATGCCCGGGTCGCCGGGTTCCAAAAACCGGGGTAAGCGAAACGGCAGCCCGTAGGCGGTGCAAACGTCCAGGACGATCTCCAGAAAGTCCCGGCCCGTATGCAGCCCGTACAAGCTCCCCATATGATTGTCCGCATGGCTCGGATTCAGACCCATCCGCAGCGCCAGCTCGATCTGGCTCACGATCTCCCGGCGGATGTCGTCCGGGTCCGCTTCGCGTTCGACGGTCTCGCTGTCCGCAGGAAAATAGCCTTCCGCTGTGAGGAGTGAAGCGACCGGGCATGAGCGGGTGACGGGACCCCATTTGTAGGTCGGCCATTCGCTGGTGAAGGTCAAATGCACGCCAACGTCGCAAACCGGATGCTTTGCCGCCCAGCTCACCGCTTCCTTTGCCCATGGACAGGGCATCATGACTGTAGCCGACGATACAGCGCCCTCCAGCAACAACTGCTGTACCCCTTCGTTCGTGGCATGGCACATTCCGAAATCGTCGGCATTGACGATTAAAAGTGTGTCGCTCTTGCCGTATCCCAATGCTTCGGCAGTATTCACGCCAATCTCTCCTTATTCGGATCGTTTAAACTGTGCGTGCGTAGTCTCTTCCGGAAGCTCAAACGCCCGGAGCGCCGCATCTAGCTCGCGCCGGTAAAAACGAAGCTCAACGACCTGTTCCTTGTCTCTTTTGTATCGTAGCGCATCGGATCTGTCTCCATCTCTGTTTATATATGAGCTCCTTATGCTGCTATTTTAGCATACTCTTTCCAGCTTCTGAACCGCCGACATAAAAAAGCAGGCTCTCGCTGAGAGAACCTGCTTCTTCGGATAGGTCATATACACGTTGCGGTTAAAAACCTTCCTATTGCTTCAGAACGCCGACAAGCCGCTTCGCTTCGCCCGTCGGGGTCGTGATCACTTCGTAAATATTAATGTCCAGCGGATACTCGTGCTCTTCGGTACGCAGAGTATCGAACTGAATAAACTGGACGCCGCTGATCAACCGGTTGACGCCGCTGAACGGTAGCGACTTGGTCGACAATATTCTGCCCGTCTTATCTACCAGCTCCAACTGCATTTTGGACGAATTCGGATCGACGACGACATGCTCGTTCCGGGCAATGTCCATATCTAGCTTCATACGGTACGTATAGCTGATTGGCGTATTCGGAGAAAGCGCCGAAGGTACGTTATACCGCGCGTTCAGCGTCCAGTCGTTGAGCTTCACCTTGAACGGATAGAACGACATATTTGCCAGATCCAGCTTCGTTTCCTGCATGGCCACACGGTACGCCCCGATCGCTGTCGAGGCCGGTGCTGCCGTCTTCGCATCCGTGAACTTCAGAACGTATTGCTCGTCCTGGTTCTCGGTCGGCATGTTGAACGCATAGCTGACGGCATAGCTCGTTTGCGGCATAATTTCCGTTATCGTCCCCGCTTGCCGATTGCCGGAATACGTCATGCCCTGTGACGTAATCAACTTCGTCTGGAACGTCGGCACCGGAACCGGCAGGTCGCTGTTGTTCGTGAGCAGCAGCTTCGCAATCACGGTCTGATAGCCTTCGCCGTCGTTCTCATGACGATGGAACTCGACCATCGACACGGACAGGTGCGGATCGATCGTATCGGACAAGCTATCAAATGTGAAAGGCTGGCCCAGTTCGTAAGGCTTGGCCGCATTGAATTCCGTCGTGCTGCTCGTGACCGGCAGCGCCACCTGATAACGTCCCACGCTGTAGGAAACCTGGCTGGGCTGGCCCTTGGGATCGAGCTGGCGGAACGTTTCCGGGGTCAGTACGTTGAAGCTCGTGAGCACGGTATCTTTATCGGTCGGGATGGCGAAATGGATGTACCGCTGCTCCTTCGGTTCAAGCACCAGCGGCGACGCCTCGACCCGTTTTCCCGGGAAGACGGTTTTATCGGTCCTGCCGTTCCCATTCGATTTGCCGTCCATGGAAAAATCAGGAACAGCCTCTTTGGTCGCGGACGGATTCTCCACGCGCATCTTCACCGTCGTTACCGGACCTTGCGGCGTATTGTCCCGGTTCACCGAAACCGGCGTATAAACGAGCGGCGATTCCAGCGCCGGACTTAACGTAAAGGAGCGCTCCCACGGCAGCACCGATGAAGCGGAGTTCGTGAAGCTCGACAGCGGTCCGGTCCATTCCTGCCCTTTCACCGGCACTGCAAGCTGCACGGTCTCCTTCTTCGGATACGAGTACCAATCGACGGCATACCAGACGAGTTCAGTCAACTCCGACGGGTCCCGACGGTCCACCTTGACGAGGAAGTTCAATTCCTCGGTCGTGCCCGGCCGAATGGCATGGGCGTTAAACACGCTCGCTTGCATCGGATATTCGTACCCGTCGGCGGTTTTAACGCGCAGCTCCAGGTCCGGAATTTTCGCCACCTTGGCGTCCGAGCTCCGAACCCGCACGACCGCAGCGATGCGTGTGCCTTCACTGGTCGTTTCGTTCAGCAGGCTCTTGATTTCGACCTGCAGCTTATCCGTTAGCGCATAGCTTTGCAGCTGCGGCGTTCCGGCGATCGTGCCGGATGCCTGAGCCGGCTTCGACGCGTCCGCCGCTGCGACAGCCTCCGGTGCAACCGAAGCCGCCATGGCAGGCGGAATGGATGCCGTACCGAGCAGGGAAGCCGTCAATACGACGGATAGTGCTGTTTTTTTCCATTGATGGTTCGAATTCGTCATGCTGCAACCTCTCCCACTGTTGAATTTACCTTAGCCCGGCGCGTCTCCCACATCGTCAGCAATCCGACGGCAAGCGACATCACGCCGATCATCACTACAAATACACCGAGTTCCCTTGCGAAATATTCAAGCGCGCCGCCGCGGTAGCCGATGCCCCGAATGAATTTGAACAGCCAGGTCAGCGGCAGCATGTTGCTGACCGCTTGAATCGGCCCGGGGAATATAATCGTGGCTACCTGCACACCGGACAGCATGAAGGACGGGTACACAATCGCATAGGTGCGAAGCGCCACCTTCGACGGGTCCGCCGCCGTCCAACCGACGACCATGCCCATCAGCGTGACCGTCAGCGTGTAGAGCAGCAGCGGAACCAGAAATTCCAGCGGATTCCCGACAAATCTCAGCCCGCCAAGCTGCTTCAGAAGTCCAAAGGCCAGCATCAAGCTGATGCATGAGATGACCGCGTACGGCAGCACGCGCGACCAGAGCCCGATCGGCGAACGAAGCGCCTCCTCCAGCCGGCCCTCCACCCGCAAACGAGGGACGATCGATGCCCCGGCGATGGCGGTAATCCCCAGAGCCACTACATTGACGAAACCGACAACCATAAAGCCTATAAAGTCGGAGGTCGGGTTAAACAGCAGCCGCTGCTGCAGCGAGAGCGGGGAGGCAATCCCCATCGCCGCATCGTCGCCGAGGCCCATGACCTTCAGCTTGCCTACGGACAGCGTTGTGTTTTCGATCGTAATGAGCTCCTGCATTCCGGAACGTATGTTCCCGATAGCCGACGGCATCGAGTTGTCGATGAGCAGGCCTACATTAATTTGCTTCCCTTGGAAACGGTACTGCTCCATTCCCCGCGGCAGGTACATGATGACCATATATTTTTCATTCGCCATCAGCTTTTCCGGCGGGATCGCCTCGTGGAACACGTCCACGACATTCATATATTGGGACGCGTTCACCTTGTCGATAAACTGCTGGCTGTACAAGCTGTTGTCTTCATCGACGACCGCCATCGGCGCTTCGTTGATTTGACCGTTCTTGAACATGTAGCCGAACAGTGCCGCCACGATAAGCGGAGCGATCAGAATCGCCAGGACGAATTTGCCGGATAGCGCGTATTTCGTTTCATCGAGCAGGGATTTCATCGACATGTACCTCCGCTGTCATGCCCGGCAGCAGCTTGTCGGTCCGCTCTACGTAGACACGCACTTGGAACGAGTTCAAATCTGCGGTACCTTTCTCCCGGCTCATGCGAAGCGCGGCGAATTGCGGCGCGGCCGTGACGAACTGCACTTTGCCCTCCACTTTGTCCGGCAGCGCGGCAAAATGCGTCGGAACAACGGAACCGGCCTGGAACTTGCCGACTTGTCGCTCATCGACATACAAGTCGTAATAGAGCTTGCCCGTTTCCAATACGACGACCGGCATCCCGGAGCCGACATTCTCGCCCGTCTTCGGCATGATTTTGACCACTTTGCCATCAGCCGGAGCGCGCAGCGTGAAGCGGTCTTTCTGCACCTTCAGCGATTCCATCAAAATGTTCAATTGCTCCAGCTGCTTGTTCAACGCCTCAATGCCGATTCGCTGGTTCGCGATATCGCCTTCGGCGAGCTGCTGCTGCTCGACGACCGCCTTGGCGCGGTCCGCTTGCAGCGCCGCCAGCTTGCGTTCTTTATCCGTAGCGCCGGCGAGCATTTTATCCAGAACGGCCTTCTGCTGGTTTCTCGCATTCTCCAGCGTCGCTACCTGGCTGCGCGCATTCTCGACCGCGTCGCGGTGATCCTTGTACGAATACGGATTATTATCGTACGTCTCTTCCGTATTGAGCAGTTGGTTGTACAGCTTGAGCGCATGCGTGTAGGCTTCCTCCGAGGCCGCGACGGCAAGCTTCTGCCGTTCGATGTCCTCGCTTCTTGCTCCGTCCGCCACCTGCGCCTCCTGCGTCTCCGCCTGCGACAAGCCGAGCTGCGCCTGCTTCACCGCATTGCCCAGCTTGCTTTGGGCGACTTGGATGCCGTCTTCCGCCTGCTTGATCTTTAAAGTAGTAACCTCCACATCGGCCTGCGCTTTGCGGAGCTGCAGGTCGATATCCGTCGGATCAAGTGTCATCAGCACGTCGCCCTTACGCACCGTCTGCTCTTCTTTGATCGGCAGATCGATGATTTTACCGCCGACGCCTTGAAACGAAACATTCACCTGCTCTGCCGTCAGAATGCTTCCTTTATTGGAAGAAGCCAGCGTTACCGCATCCTTCCCCTGTGCCGCAAGCATCCAGCCTCCTCCACTGAGCGCTAATGCCAATACGACGATCGCCGCCACTTGTTTCTTCATTTCCTCCGTTCCCCTCTCCCGATGCTTCTCTTCTCTATATCTTGCTTTTGATTCCGTTCAAAATGAATTTGGTTGTCAGTTCCACAACCATTTTTTCGGTCTCGGCCGCCGTAGGCTGGTTCGATTCGTTCTCGTCCTGAAATACGGGGTCGAGAAACGGGCTGCTGCGCGAAAACACAAGCGTACCTACGATAAAATGCACTGTATGGCGGGTCGAATCAAACTCAAACTGCCCCTTGGCTTTGCCCGCTTCAAGAATGAGGCGCAGCTGTCGCCACAGTACGTGGATGATCGACTGAAGCTTCTCCAGCCGCGGGCTCTCCATCATGACCTCCTGCTGAAGGATGTTGATCAGCTCCGGCTCCGCCAAGCGGAAGAGCGCAAACTCACGAACGAACGCTTGCAAATCCTGTGCAGGATCTTCGAGGTCGTACTCCGCTGCCAGGAACGCCGGGGCGAACGTTTCGAACAGTGCGTAGAACACGTTCTCCTTGCCGCCGAAATGATAAGACACCAGAGCGAGCGCCACTCCCGCTTCATCGCAAATCTGCCGTACCGTCGTGCCCTCGAAGCCTTTTTTTGCGAACAGCTTCTTGGCGGCGTTCAATATTTTCAGCTTGACGTCTTTTCCCTGCGCTTCTGGTTTCATGAAGACCTCCCTTTCGATTCGAACACGAATTTGAACGTTTGTTTTGAACGTTTGTTCAAGTGATCTCTGATTGGTATTTTATACTGGATAATCTAACCTGTCAATAGAAAACTAACCATTTTTTTTACCTGATTTAGGAGGATGTCTGACTTGGTTGCACAGCTATTTTTGCACTAGTGCAAAATATTTGTATTTACGAAAAAAATCTTTGTGTAGTACAATTTGTTCTGTTTCTAAACAAACAATACAGGAGGACATGGGGGAGTGTATTTTAAAATCATACCTAAGTGGTTTAACCTCGTGCTTGCTTTCTTAATTCTTTTTTCATCATCCCCCGCCGGCTTCGCGATGGCGAATGCCAATACCATGGAATCGGCGGCTCGGCCATTGCCTGATGAACGCAAGCTCCATGCGGCGACAGAGAAAATCGATGTGCAGCTTCAAGAAGCATTTGATCAAGACGCTTTCGTTTCCTATCTTGTGAAATTTAACGAGCAGGTCGATGTCGAGCGGATCTCCACCCAAGCCCGGCAGCGGTCCTCATTCATGAAAGAAACGTCCGCCAAGCGGAAAGCGTCCGTCAGAAATACGGTTATTCATACGCTGCAGGATACGGCGGAACGTGCCCAAGCCGGCATCTCAAGCGACCTGGAACGAATGGAAAAAACCGGGCAAGTCAAGGACTATAAACATTATTTCATCGTAAACGCGATGGCGGTCACGAGCACCAAAGAGGTCATGGAGCAAATCGCCTCCCGCCCCGATGTGGAAAAGGTGCTGCCAAACCAGGTATACCAATTGAATAAAGCGCCGGAGCAAGCGGACGGACGTGCCCTGCCGCAACCGGCCGGCTCCGACAACGTTCCTTGGAACCTGAAAAATATCAACGTTCCGCAGGCTTGGCAAATGGGCTTTGACGGAACGGGAATCGTCGTGGCGAATATGGATTCGGGCGTCGATTATACCCACCCCGCACTCCAACGAAATGGAGGGGGTTCGACGCGCAAGGAAATATCGTCAACCCGGAATTAAGCTGGTATGACGCCACGCTCGAAATGAAAAAGCTGCCTTACGACGGCGACGGCCACGGCACACACGTAATGGGCACCATGGTCGGCTCCGATCCGGAAGACGCCAATAAGATCGGGGTAGCGCCGCAGGCCAAATGGATGGCCGCCCGAGTATTTGATTCGAACGGCCAAACGACGGATTCGGCCATTCTGGATGCCGGCGAATGGATTTTGGCGCCGAAGGATAAGCACGGCAACGCGCACCCCGAATTGGCTCCCGATATCGTGAACAACTCCTGGGGGAATATTCCGGCAGGAAAAAACGAGTTTTTCCTGGACATCGTCAAGTCGTGGCGGGCAGCCAACATCATGGCCTTTTTCTCCGCGGGGAATACGAAGCCTCCGGACAATAACGGCGGACCTGGTTCCGTTACCGCTCCGGCCAACTATCCCGAATCGTTCTCCACCGGAGCCGTCAATTACCAGAATCAACTGGCCGCTTTCTCTCTGCGCGGACCTTCGCCTTACGGAACGGTGAAACCGGAAGTGGCGGCGCCGGGCGTAAGCATCCGCTCTGCCGTGCCCGGGGGCGGGTACAAATCTTTAAACGGCACGTCCATGGCAAGCCCTCATACCGCCGGGGTAGCCGCCCTGCTGCTGCAGGCCAATCATTCGTTAACCGCCGATCAAGTGGAAGCCATTTTAAAGGAAACGGCGGTTCCGCTAACGGACAACGACTATCCCCAAGTTCCCAGCAACGGCTACGGATGGGGGCTGATCAACGCCTTGAATGCCGTATCGTCCTTGCAGCAAGGGATAGGAACCGTGGAAGGCATAATCTCGATCGACGGGAAGGACGCCGATCTGCCGGTTATCGCGCATACGCCCATTCCGCTGGCTTTCAACGTGATGGATCTGACCGTTGCCGCAGACGTCAAAGACCAGACGGGCATAACCGGTGCGGAAGTGTCGGTTCGGGCGAAGGGCGCGGACGATTGGACATCCGTACCGATGCAGCTCGTGTCGGGCGATGCGAAGGACGGCCAGTATGAAGCCGATATTCCGAAATCGCTGCTGACGGTCCCCGGTGTAGACTATAAGATCCGCGCGACGGATTTTGGCGGGAATACTACGGAAACGACGGTTTGGTCCATTGAAATCTCCGAAGGCGTCAAGCTCGGTTATAAGCAAAATTTCGAAGAACATATCCAAGGCTTTGAATTTGGCGGCGATACCGGAATCTGGGAATGGGGAACGCCGACGAGCGGTCCCGGCAAAGCCTATTCCGGCACCAAGGTGCTCGCTACGAAACTGGACGGCAAATATCCCGTCGGAACCAAAAGCTTCGTCGTGATGCCCCTTATCGACTTAAGAGACGGCCGGCATACGATATTGTTCTTCAGGCATTGGTACAAATTATGAAACTGGATTTACGCAATTTTCGATCAGGCCGCAGTTTTCGTCGTTTCTCGCCAAGTGTGTTTTGGCTTCGGTCGGGTCATGCACTTTGCCTTTCACAGCTACGGCTGGAAAACCGATTCCCTCGATTTGTGGCCTTATGACTGTCGAAAGGG
>NZ_JTHN01000319.1 GCF_001399685.1 Paenibacillus sp. A3 | reverse complement strand
TTCGAGCTTCTACGACGAGTCCCTGGACAAGCTGCCGGAAGCGGGGAACGTGCCGATCGGCAAGGCGTGGCTGAACGCCCGTTTCTACATCGTGGATGCGAAGTTGAATCCGGTACCGGTGGGGGTATTGGGCGAGCTGTGCATCGGTGGCCCGGGCGTGGCCCGGGGGTATTTGAACCGCCCGGAACTGAACGAAGAGAAGTTTGTGGAAAGCCCATTCGTCCCCGGAGAGCGGCTGTACCGCACGGGCGATTTGGCGCGCTGGATGGAAGACGGCAACGTGGATTTCATCGGCCGGATCGACTATCAGGTGAAGATTCGCGGCTACCGGATCGAACTGGGCGAGATTGAGTCGGCGATGCTTCGTTTCGCGGGGGTTCGTCAAGCTGTTGTGACGGATTGGACCGATGAACGAAGCCAAAAATATTTGTGCGGCTACGCGGTTGCGGAGCAAGAGCTCAATCTGGACGAGCTGCAATCGTATTTGGATCAAACGCTACCGTCGCATATGGTTCCGGCGCGTCTGGTGCGACTGGAGCAGCTGCCGCTTACGCCTAACGGCAAGGTGGACCGCAAAGCGCTGCCCGAACCGGAAGGAAACGTTCAAGCCGGAGCGAAATATGCGGCGCCCCGTACGGCGGCGGAGCTGGCGCTGGCTTCGGTATGGCAAGCCGTTCTGGGCGTAGACAGGGTTGGGATATTGGATAACTTCTTTGCGCTCGGAGGCGACTCGATCAAAGCGCTGCAGGTTTCGTCGAGACTGCTTCAGACCGGCTATAAGATGGTGATGCGGGATTTGTTTCATCATCCGACCATAGCGGCGCTCAGTCCGCATCTTCAAACGGCCGGCAAAATCGCGAGCCAGGAAGAAGTGACGGGCGATGTGGCGCTCACGCCGATTCAGCGGTGGTTCTTCGAGCAAAATCCGGCGGAGCTGCATCACAGTAACCAATCCTTTATGCAGTACCGCAAGCAGGGATTCGACGAAGCGGCGCTGCGCCAGACGATCAATAAGATCGTCGAGCATCACGACGCGCTGCGTACGGTATACCGCAAAACCGAAAACGGCGGCTACGCGGCCTGGAACCGGGGGATCGACGAAGGCGAGCTGTACAGCTTGGAAGTCGTGGACTTGACCGGCACCGAGGACTGCGCCGCAGTGATTGAAGCGAAGGCGAACGAAATTCAAGGCAGCATCGACCTTGAGAACGGGCCTTTGGTGAAGCTGGGGCTGTTCCGCTGCGCGGACGGCGACCATCTGCTGATCGCCATTCACCATCTGGTCGTTGATGGCGTGTCCTGGCGCATTTTGTTCGAGGACATTGCCACGGGCTACGAACAGACTCTGAACGGACAAGCGATCCGGCTTCCGAATAAAACGGATTCGTTCCGGACGTGGGCCGAGCAATTGTCCCTCTATGCCAATAGTCCGGCAATGCAGCCCGAACGGGCGTACTGGCGGCAGGTCGAACAAGTCGAGTATGTTCCGTTGCCGAAGGATTACGAGCAGGGCAAATCGCTGCTTCAAGACAGCGATGTTGTGACCGTAAGATGGACGGCGCCGGAAACGGAACAGCTCTTGAAGCAGGCGCACCGTGCCTACAATACGGAAATGAACGATCTGCTGCTTACCGCGCTGGGCATGGCCGTGCGCCAGTGGACCGGGCTGGACCGGGTGCTTGTGAATCTGGAAGGCCACGGGCGGGAAGACATCGTGAAGGATGTCGACATTACGCGCACGGTGGGGTGGTTCACGAGCCAATTTCCGATCGTGCTGGAGACAGGCCAAGACCATGCCGTTTCGCAGCAGATCAAGCAGGTCAAAGAAGGGCTGCGCCGCATTCCGAACAAGGGAATCGGCTACGGTATCCTGAGGTACTTGTCTGCTTCGCATGAGGGTGAGCGCTTTGTCCTGGAGCCGGAAATCAGCTTTAACTATTTGGGGCAATTCGACCAGGACTATGACAGCAGCGGAATGAAGCCTTCTCCGCGCTTCACTGGATCGGACGTCAGCAGGAACGCGACGATGGACTTTGCGCTGGACATGAACGGCATGATTTCGGAAGGCGCTTTGGAATTGACCATCCGGTACGGCACGACCCAGTACCGCCGGGAAACGGTGGAGCGGCTGGGCGCACTGCTTCAATCGAGTTTGCGGGAAGTGATTGCGCACTGCCTGGGGAAAGAGCGGCCGGAGCTGACGCCAAGCGACGTCCTGCTGAAAGGTCTGACCGTGGAGGAGCTCGAACAGCTGGCGGAGCGTACCGGCGCGATGGGCGAACTGGAAAATGTGTATACGCTGACCCCGATGCAGAAAGGGATGCTATTCCACAACCTGATGGATTCCGAATCAGGAGCGTATTTCGAGCAGATAACGTTCGATTTGCAGGGAAGCTTCGACGTTGGTGCTTTCTCCAGAAGCTTGGACTTGCTGGTACAGCGGCACGAGGCGCTGCGGACTAATTTTATAAGCGGCTGGAAGGACGAGCCGGTACAGGTGGTATTCCGCAAGCGGAGCTGCGAGGTGTATTACGATGATGTGAGTGGACTGCCGGAGGCGGATCGCCAGAAATATATCGCCGATTTCTCAGGCTTGGACAAGGCCAAAGGGTTTGATCTTGCGCAAGATTTGCTCATACGGGTGTCGATTCTGCGCACCGGGGAACAAGCCTATCATTTCATCTGGAGCCAGCATCATATTCTGACGGATGGCTGGTGCATGTTCTCCATGCTCAAGGAAGTGTTCGACAGCTACTTTGCGTTCCAGGAACAAAGGCAGCCCGAGCTGGCTCCGGTGACGCCTTTTGCCCATTTTATCGAGTGGCTGGAGAAGCAGGACATGAATGCGGCATCGAGTTATTGGACCAATTATTTGGCCGGCTACGAGCAACAGACGCTGCTGCCCCAAGAGAAATCGCGGCACAAGCAGGAAGGCTATATTCCGATCGAAATGGATTTTGAGCTCAGCCAGGAGCTGAGCGAGCGGGTCGAACGTGTGGCCAGACAAAACCAGGTAACGGTCAGCACGCTTGTTCAAACGGTATGGGGCCTCATGCTGCAAACGTACAACAATAGCAAGGATGTCGTCTTCGGCTGCGTCGTGTCGGGCCGTCCGGCAGACATTTCGGGCGTGGAAAGCATGATCGGTCTGTTCATCAATACGATTCCGGTGCGCATTCAGAGCATGGCAGGGGAATCGTTTGCGGATGTGATGCGAAGAACGCAGGAGCAAGCGCTGGCTTCGGGCGCCTACGATACTTATCCGCTGTATGAGATTCAGGCGCTGAGCGAGCAGAAGCGGGAATTGATCAACCATATCATGGTATTCGAAAATTATCCGGCCGAGCAGCGGATCGAGCAACTGGTCGGCGGGGGCAAAAAAGCGCTGGCCATCTCCAATATCCAGGCGCCGGAGCAAACGAACTATGATTTTGACGTGACCGTCATCCCGGACGAACGGATTCTCCTTCGGTTCAGCTACAATGCGTTGACGTTCAACGAAGTGGGCGTCCGTCGAATTTTCGGTCACTTCGCCCGAATGATGGAGCAAGTTGCGGCCAATCCGAACATCGGCGTGAGCGAACTGGGGCTGCTTACCGACTCGGAGAGAGAGCAGATTATGGAAGGATTCAACCCGGCGATGCCTGAGCTGCCGCCGGAAAAGACGTTCCACCGGTTGTTCGAAGAGCAGGCGGCGCGCACCCCGGAAGCGACGGCGGTCATGTACGAGGACAAGCAGTTGACATACGGGAAGCTGAACAAGCAAGCGAACCGACTGGCTTGCACGCTGCGCGAGGGCGGC
>NZ_JTHN01000318.1 GCF_001399685.1 Paenibacillus sp. A3 | reverse complement strand
TACTGGCGCTGGTCTGGCCTATGCTTAATCCGAACCAGACGACCATGCTGTCGATGGATATCGGCTTGTATGCGTTCCTGTTCTCCGTGCTCGTCGGCGTTGTTTTCGGCTTGTACCCGGCGAACAAAGCGTCCAAGCTTCGTCCGATCGACGCGCTCCGCTTCGATTAATCTTGGCATCCAGTTTTTACTAAAGGAGGAACAGCTTTTGAAAAGCTTAAACCTGTTAACGAAACCGTCCCGTACAGCTTGGCTCGGAGCGCTCGCGATAAGCGCCGTATGCTTGTCGGCTTCCGCGCCGTCCGTTTATGCGGGAAAGCCGGGCGTTTTTGTAGCGAACGACACTTACTTTACGCTGGAGACCGCATCTCTTGCCGCAGGCGGCGATTCGCCGCTGATGCAGTTCTCGCTGAAGCTTCATAACGGCGGCAGCGGCGCGGTCGATTTCAACGGCTACGGCGTCCGGGTGGTGGATGAGGCGGGGAATCGCTATCCGGCGCGCCTGGGCAGCAAGCAAAGCGCCCGCGTCCAGCCGGGCAAGGAGCAGACGTTCGATTTTTACTCCCGGCTTGCTCCGGGCGTCAAGGCCGAGGGGCTGAAGGTGGACCTGTACGCATGGGACGTCAGCGGGGCCGATCAGACGCGCGACATCGGCGCGCTGCCCGTGGCGGACTCGCTCCCGGGCGGGGTATCGACGGCTTCGCAGACCGTCGTGCGGCTCAAAGACGTAGACCCTGCAGCCAAAGAGGATGTATTCCTTACATTCGTGCAGGGAGACGGCTTCCGCGTCGTCGAGAACGGCAAGCCGTATCTGTATGTGAATCTGTATGTGACCGGCAGCGGCAAAACGGACGTAACGCTTCCGTCAGGCCTTCAATACCGGCTGCTGACGTCTGACGGACGAACGCTTGCCGCCGTCCTTTCCGGCTCCGACAATTCTTCGCTCCTGCCGAATGAAACCGTTCAGCGGACCGTGAAGGCCGAGCTTTCCGATCAGACCGTCGGCCCGTTGACCTTGCAGTTGGTGACGTCGGATGCGGGCGAGGATAAGGTGCTCGGCAGTCTGCCGCTTGGCGAGCTTCCGCCGGCGGTCAAGCTCGGCAGCGAGAAGCCGCTGGCTCGATACGGAACGGGCAGCGGGCTGACGGTCGTCGCCGAGAAAGCGACGGCTATCCGTCAGGAAGACGGAATGCTCGTGCAGTCCACCGTGACGGTGCGCAATGACAGCGACCGGATGATCGCGGTACCTGCGCTGACCGGAGCTTACCAGTTCGGCAAAGACGGCTCGGCAGCAGCCTCGGAAGCGCGTTCCTCGCGCGACGCTTATTTGGCGCCGAAAGCCGCGGTATCGTTCAGCTACACGGCGCTGCTCCCGTCCGGCGTCGAACCGGATGCAGCGCAGCTTGTGGTCCGCGTGAAGGAGGATGCGGCAGGGACAAGCGCCGGCTCGGGCACGACAGCGTCCGCCAGCGGCGGAAGCGCGTCCTCCGGTGCGAATACGACTAACAGCGGGGCCGCCGGAAACGCGGGAACGAGCGCATCCTCCGGCATAACGTCCGGCTCGTCCGCCAGCGGTTCCGCTGCAGGCTCGTCCTCTGCCGTGGGAAGCACGAGCGGCACCAGTGCTGTAAGCGGCACGAGCGGACAGACGAAGACAGGGACGAGCGGAAGCGGCACGACAAGCTCCTCGTCCGGCACGGCATCCGGCTCGAAAACGGACGGGCGGCCGGTTATGGTCGTCGGCCTCCAAGGCATTGCGCAGCAGTACAACCCGACGATGGCGGCCAAAAGCTACGAGTACGGTTCGACGCTGCCCCTTGCGGCAAGCAGCCTGATCGATTCGAAGCTGGACATGTCGCTTGTCGAGCTGCATTTGCACGAAAATACCGATTATGGGTACAAAACGGCTATAGCCAAAGTGAAGTACACGAACCGCGGAAGCTCGGTTCTGACGCTTCCGGACATCGGCACGGAGCTGCTGAACTCGCAAGGGCTGGCGTTCCCGGGCGTCCGGCAGACGTCCGCGGCTTCCGCCATCATGCCCGGAACGAGCTATGTCGTCGCTTATTCGTTCATGGTGCCTGCGGACGAAAAAGGGGACAATATCGCCTTCCGGGTGACAGACCCGAAAGCGATCGCGCCGGCCAAGCTGGATCTGGGCACGTTCCGCATCGCCGCGCAGCGGGAAGAGGAGTACGGCAAGATCAGCTTCTATCCGTTCGACGTCAACATCGATGCGAACAATCTGGCGACGACCTACAGCACATCGGCCGGCTATTCGTATCATCTGAATTTGTCGCTAACGATCGAGCAGCGGGAGCCGGTAATTATCGACCAGAACTTTTCGAAGATGGAGTTCGAGCTTGTCGACGGGCTCGGCCGGGTGCTCGGCTCTCAATCCGCCGGTTTTACCGGCACGCAGAAGCTGATTACCGGCACGCAGCGCATTTCGTTCACGAACGTCAAGACGGAGCAGATCGAATCGGGCGTGACGATCCGCGTATACGAAACGATCGATACGCCGAATGGACCGGCCAAACGGCTTGTCCGGGAGTTTCAACCGTAAATGGAGCTCCTCTGTCCAACAGAGGGTCAGCCAAAGAAGGCATCCCCAGCCGTGCCTGCCACAGCCGGAGGGATGCCTTCTTTTTCAGCGGTTGAGCCCGCATAGGACCGGATTATAAAAAATCACAAAAAAATAACTTGAATCGGAACAGCAAATCTGTTTTGATGGAAAAGTAACTACCAAATATACCCTATGCTTACAAAAAAGGAGTGTTTACGACACGTGCCTGCAAGTCCGAACGATACATCCACTCCGCTATTGAATAAAGAAAACATGAACTCCGCCGGATCGTTCCCGCCCCAAAGCGGTTTTTTTCGGCTGCTGGAGATCGGCGCCGCTTCCGCAAAGCTGGGGCTGACCTCCTTCGGGGGACCGGTGACGCATCTCGGTTATTTCCGGGACGAAGAGTCCCGCCGACTTCGCGGCTGCTGCCGTGCTGTTCGGCTTGCTCGTCTTCTGGAAGCTGCCGCCTTGGGCGGTCGTCCTCACAGGCGCCTTCTTAGGATGGGCGCTAACCTTGGGGCTGGTCTAAACCTACACGTCAGACATCATGGCTCGCGACCCGCCCGGGGTCCGGGCTATTTTTTTCTGCGGAACAGGCGGGCGGCTCCTTTGCCGAGCTCCGTAAGCAGGATCATGACCGACAGCGCGCCGAGCGCATACGGGACGACAAGCGGAATGGCGCGCAGATCGGTAATATGCACCCAACGCAAAAAAAGCGGGTACAACAGCAGCAGCGCAACCAGGATTACAATTTTCACGGGCATTCGCCTCCGGGGCCTACATCATTTTCGACAATGAAATAAATTTCGCTGCCGAAAACGTCAAAACCTGCCGTACGGAGTGCGTGGAAAATAAAACCAATTATAGTTTTGCTCCGGGTACATTCGCTTCATTTTGGAATTTGTTAAATTTAGCAGATGTTCAATTATGGATTGACGGATGACCACCCTCATACTATGATAACATTATCGCTTTAAAGCATGTACACGTTAAATCCAGGAGGTCCGAAATCATTGAAAACATCCGCTAAACTGTTATCCCTGCTGATCGCCGTACCGATCATGATCGCAGGCTGCGGGACCAAAGCACCGGCGCCCGCCAATCCGTCCGGAGGTGGAGACGCTTCCAAGCCTCAGGACAAGAAAGTTGTCAAAATCGGCATCTCGCAAATTGTCGAACATCCGTCGCTCAACGCGACGCGCGAAGGCTTTCTGGCCGCGCTCAAGGACAACGGGTTTATCGACAAAGAAACGATGCAGGTCGACTACAAGAATGCGCAGGGCGACGCCACAACCAACTTGACCATCGGTCAAAAGTTCGCCGCAGACAAAAAAGATCTCGTATTCGCCATCGCCACGCCGTCGGCTCAAGCCGTCGTGCAGAACGTGAAAGACGCGCCGGTACTGTTCGGAGGCGTAAGCGATCCGGTATCCGCGAAGCTCGTTAAAAGCCTGGACAAGCCGGGCGGCAACGTAACCGGCGCCGCGGATACGCACCCGGACGCCATACCAAAGCTGATCGACTTCATCGCCGCCGATTTCCCGAAGGTCAAGAAGATCGGAATCGTGGCGAACGAAGGCGAAGCGAATGTCGCGTTCATGGTGAAGACGGCGGAAGCGGCGTTTGCGAAGCATAACATTCAAGTCGTCAAAGCGTCGGTTGCGAACGGCTCCGAAGTGAAGCAGGCCGCCGAATCGCTCGTGGTACGCGTCTATGCGATCTACATCACGCACGACAACGCGGTCGTAAGC
>NZ_JTHN01000317.1 GCF_001399685.1 Paenibacillus sp. A3 | reverse complement strand
TAGGCTTGGAAAGGAGGCGCGTTCTGCCATGAAGCTCAGCAAGGAACTGCTGAAAGGAAGCACCGGCACGATGATTCTTACGCTGCTCGGGCGGCGCAATATGTACGGGTACGAGCTGATCAAGGAGCTGGAGAAGAGCTCGGGCGGAATATTTTCGCTGAAGGAAGGGACGCTGTATCCGATTCTGCACGGCATGGAGGCGGAGCGCTGGGTCGAAGCGTACTGGGAAGAGGCGCAAGGACGGCAGCGCAAATACTACCGCATCACCGAAGCCGGCAAGCGGTATCTTCAGGAGAAAACGGCGGAGTGGAAGCAGTTCCGCGACGCGGTCGATCTCGTCTTGGGGGAGGGAAAAGCATGATCCGTGAGCACGAGAACGTGCGGGATTATTTGAGCAGCGTTTGCTCGCAGATTCGGGCGAGAGAGCTGCATAAGGACATCCGGCGGGAGCTGGAAAGCCACTTGGAGGAGCTGGTACTCGACAAGGAAGCGGAAGGCGCGAGCCGGGAGGAAGCGGTCGCCTGGGCGATTCGGCAGATGGGCGACCCGGTAGCGGTCGGCAGGGAATTGCATCGCATTCACAAGCCGCGGATGCATTGGGGCTTGCTGCTCGGCTTGATCGCCTTTCTGGGGCTGGGGGTCTTTGCGATGTACAGCATTGAATCGAGCTATGCGGCGATGCGTTCCAACGGCCTCGACGGAGTTGGTTTCGCAATCCGTACAATGTTTTTCATCGCGCTAGGACTGCCGGTTTTATTGCTGTTTTATTTTATGGATTATCGGAAGCTGAAGGCTTGGTCGCTCTTTATGTATGGGGTTGCCGGCGTTGGTATGGTTTGTACTATACTGTTCGGGCAGAAGGTGAATGGGGCGAGAAGTTATTTTGCGTTTGGAAGTTTCGTGGTGGATTGGACGGTTATCAGCTCCTATTTATTTATGGCTGCGGCGGCTGGCCTGCTCCTCGATTGGCGGGGGCAGAAGCGTAATTTTTGGCTGAAATCGATGCTTGCTTTTGTTCTCGTACCGGTCATGCTCTATATTATGGTGCCTTCGTTACCGACGATTCTATTTTATCTGGTAAGCTACGGGATCTTATGCAGCGTCGTTACCCGTAAATGGTGGCTTGCGCTGCTGCAAACGGGAGGAACACTGCTTCTTCTGGGTGGAGCGTTCTTGATCCGGTATTACTTGAGTCAGCGAGTGTTAGCCTTTCTCAATCCCGATAGAGATCCTTCGGGCGCGGGGTATATGTACATCCAGATGAGAGAGGCTCTGAACAGCGCCGGCTGGTGGGGCCACGGATTCGGGGCGGTCAATCCGAAGCTGCCGTATGTACATGGTGAACTGATTTTTACTTATCTTGTCTACAGCTTCGGTTGGGGCGTTGGTATCGCGGTTGCAGGCGCCGCCGTTTATTTCGTGACTCGGATGCTCCATTCGATAGGGCAGGTCCGCGAGCGCTACGGCAAAATGCTGATCGTGGCCGCCACTTCCATCCTCGGGGCGCAATTCGGCTACTGCATCGGCATGTCGCTAGGCCTGCTGCCGATTACCTCGGTTGTTCTTCCGTTTGTCAGCTATGGCGGCACCCACACGCTGGTCGAGATGGCGGTCATCGGCCTCGTTCTCGGCATTTACCGGCGGAAGGATATGATCCGCCTCGGCAGGACCTTTTGACGGCAAAAAAGACGCCAGTCGCACCCCGCACAGCGGGACGATGGCGTCTT
>NZ_JTHN01000316.1 GCF_001399685.1 Paenibacillus sp. A3 | reverse complement strand
TCCTTAGGATGCCGGACGGGCGGTTGTTTCATGTATTGGAACAATATAGTATTTTTGTTAATATATTAATAGTCTCGCTTGTGCAGAGAGGAGGGTAGCGCGATCAACGTTTCATAGGCTTTCTAAGGTTGAAAGACCAGTATACGATAAGGAGGAATATTAGGATGAAGAAGACTCGAATTTTTTTGTTAGCCGCCATGATGCTTGCAGGTGCGACCACGTCGGTCTTTGCCGATGCTTCCGCTCAAGCGGCCGCCTTTCCCATCGAGAGAACGCAAGGCGGCACGGTGACGTCCAACGGCCAAAGCCCGGCCGAGGAGGAGAAGGAGAACGCGTTCGATAATCTTTTGAAGACCAAGTGGCTGACCTTTCAAAGCACGGGGTGGCTTCAGTATGCTTTTCCGAACCAAGGCTCTTATGTGATTACTTCCTATTCGATTACCTCTGCAAACGATTTCCCGGAGCGGGACCCGAAGGATTGGACCTTGAAAGGCTCCAACAACGGAACGGACTGGACCGTGCTGGATACCCGCCAAAATGAAAGCTTTGATAGTCGATTCCAGACGAAAACGTACACTTTCTCGAATCAAACGGCGTATTCATATTATCGGCTCGAATTAAGCAACCATAGCGGAGGGATTCTTCAGCTTGCGGAGCTGAAGCTATACGATGCCCAGCAGTGGCCCGAACCGGCCAAGGTGGTAGAGATTACGGCTAGCGGCGAAAAACTGCCGAACGAAGGCAAGGACAAGCTGAACGACGGGTCGAGCCTGACCAAATGGTTCACCTCCCAGAAGTCCGGCTGGGTCACTTATCGTTTCGACCGGCCGATGGCCATCGACGGTTATGCTTTGACTTCGGCGAACGACGTTCCGGAACGCGATCCGGCCGAATGGACGCTTCAGGCGTCGAACGACGGGAAGCAGTGGGTCACGCTGGATACCCGCAAGGGAGAGCAATTCCGGTACCGCTATCAGCGGACGAGCTACAGCATTCGCTCCGACGCGAAATACAGCTATTATAAACTAAATATGAAAGCCAGCGAAGGCAACAAGCTGCAGCTTGCGGAAATCGAGTTCATCCCGAAGGACAGCCCGCTCCAAAGCATTCTGCCCAGCATTGAAATCCGCAATATGGATGCCAAAGGAAACGGCAAGCTGTTCGATCAAGCTCTTCCGGATGCCCAAGAGCAAATCAAGCTGATTATTTTGAAACTCAACGAAATCTTGTACGGACACCCGAACCGGATGGATGTGGGCCCGAAAAAGGTCGTTATTTTCATCAAAGACGAGGATGGGGTCGCTTGGGCCGGCGGGATCCCTGTGGAGGGGCATGTCACCATTAGCTCGCGGCATCTGAAAAATGTCAGCAATTCCAGCACGCCGCTGCGGCATGAGATTGTGGGAATGTTGTATCATGAGCTGACGCATCTTTATCAATTGGATGACAACCGCTACGGCCAGATTGGGTATATGATCGAAGGCATGGCCGATGCGATCCGCTTCAAAGTCGGTTATCACGACCGTCTGGCAGTAAGGAAAGGAGGCACCTGGAAGGACGGCTACGGGGTGACAGGCAATTTCTTCGTTTGGATCGACGAGCATAAGCGCCCCGGATTTTTACGGGAGCTGAACCAGAGCCTGTCGCCATTCGACGGCGTGGAATGGAACGAGAGCGTATTCCAGAAGCTGACGGGTTCCGATGTCCTCTCCCTTTGGAACGAATACCAGCGCTCCTTGCCGAATCCGTAAGCGGTTGATCCGGCATCCATCGTATTTTGCTGCACTGCTGCCTAAACCTTAATCTACTGTATCCGTCCCGTTTTTGAGACTTTAGTCGCGCAACTTTCGTTGACAAGGCCCATCCCGGGGTGTACGCTTAGGGTAATGTAGGTCGAATTACCCGGTTCTGCCAATCCATACTACGGGAGGGGAACGATAGTGAAGATGGAATGGATCAAATCCGAATCCGGGACGGATGCCGTGGAAGCTGAAGAGCTATGGCATACGGGGATTCGGATCGGCGGCAATACGTATTTTTGTCCGGTATCGTTGGGAAGGAAAATCAGCTACGGGCTGTGGCTGGTCATGTTCGTCAGCCTGCTCGCTGCGGTCTGGATCAACACGAATGTCCAGTCGCCGGCGCTGCTCGGGTTATATGCGGTTCCCGTGCTCATATTTGCTTTGTTCGTGTTTAACGTTTATTTGGTCGGCGCATTTTCGACGGGAGTTACGGCACTGTGGGTGTATTTTACAGGGGCCGGATGGCCCGGTCTGGCCGGAGCGGGGGGATTGCTGCTGCTCGCATTGCTCGTGCAGCGGGTCGTCATTGTGTCCCGGCGCAACTTCCGGCAGCGCGAAGAGTACGAGGAGCTGTTCATGAACACGATTCTCTCGTTCTCCAAAAGCATTGACGCGCGCGACCCGTACACGGCGTTCCATTCGAAGAATGTGGCCGACTACGCCCGGGAAATCGCCGAAGAGCTCGGTTTGTCCAAGCAGGAGACGGAAGCCGTTCATCTGGCCGGACTCATTCACGACATCGGCAAAATCGGCACGCCGGAATCGATACTCAAGAAAGAAAGCCGACTCACCGAAGAGGAATACGACATCATGAAGCGTCATGCGGAGGACGGTTACCAAATCATCAAAGGCATCAAACGGCTGCAGGAGCTCGGCGTCACCGCGATGGTCCGGCACCATCATGAACGGATGGACGGTAAAGGCTATCCGAAGGGCTTAAAAGGTAAAGAAATCCCGCTGGGAGCACGCATACTCGCGGCCAGCGACTCCTTCGACGCGATGACGACGAACCGATCGTACCGGGCTAAGCTGTCGACGGAGACGGCGGCCGAAGAGCTTCGGCGGCACAGCGGAACGCAATTCGACCCGGAGATCGCCCAAGCGCTGTTAAGGGTGCTCGTCCGTCAAGGCAAGCTGCCGGCAACGGAGCCGCAACCCGCAGGACAAGTACAGCCGGCTTGACCGAGATGAATACACGGCATTATCGCCCGATACAGATCGTTCCCGATCGATCGTATCGGGCTTTTTTTGCGCTCGCACGTCGGGAGAATAACATGAAAAAACGCGGGAAGCCCTCCCCGGACTTCCCGCGTTTTGACGTACTTGCTCAGCGATTCCCTTTTGCAGCTTCCTTTTCCTTGTCAGCTTCAGCCATCACGTAGCCGTATTTCCCGGCCTTCAGACCGGCCAACAGCAGCCCGCCTGCAGCGAAGAGAAGCAGGAGCAGGGGAATGGTCCAGCCGCCTGTCGAGTCGTGAATGAAGCCGAAGAGCGTCGGGCCGACCGCAGCCAGCAAATACCCGAACGATTGGGCCATGCCGGACATCTCTGCGGATTGACGAACCGACTTCGTGCGTAGGGCGAAGAACATGACAGCCAGCCCGAAGCCGGACCCTGCGCCGATGCCGACGAGAATGACCCAGAGTGGAACGAGCCAGGCCGTATCGGTAACCAGCAGCCCGAGATATCCAACTAAAAATAGGGAAGCGACGCCGACGGCTAAGCCCCGCTGATCGGAACGCCGCCCGGCAAGGATCGGCATAAAGAACGTCGCCGGTAGGCTTGCGAACTGCATGATCGAAATCATCCAACCGGCGGACACCGCGCTCATGCCGCGATCCTGCAATATGGCAGGGAACCAGGAAATATTGACATAGAAAAACAGCGACTGCAATCCCATGAACAGCGTAATTTGCCAAGCCAGCGGAGAGCGCCAGAGCGAATCGCTTTTGACGGCCGCACTCGTCTGTACCGCTTGCGGACGCTGGCGCGAACGAAGCATCGGCAGCCAAGCGGCGAGGGAGACGATGGCCAGAAGCGCCCAACTGCCGAGCGCCCCCCGCCATCCCAAGCCCAGCCCCTGCGAAATCGGGATGCTGACCCCCGAAGCGACGGCGGCGCACAGATTCATAGATACGGAATAAATCCCGGTCATCGTTCCGACGTTGTTCGGGAACTCCCGCTTGATCAAGGCCGGCACCAGCACGTTGCTGACGGCAATGGCGATACCGATGAGCGCTGTGCCTGCGAACAGCGCCGCGACCGAAGACAGCGAGCGCAGCAAAATACCTGCCAGCAGGACGATCAGACCGGCGAACAGCGTAGGCTCCATGCCCAGCCGCCGGGCAATCCGCGGCGAGAGCGGCGAGAGGAGCGCGAAAGCAAGCAGGGGCAAGGTGGTCATCATGCCCGCCCACGTATTGGAGATCCCCGTTTCCCCGCGAATTTCTCCGATAATCGGCCCGACGGCCGTTAACGGAGCGCGCAGGTTGGCGGCGATCAAGACGATGCCGATAATAAGCAGGCTTAGACCGGTACGGGTCTGTACTCGGGAGCTGACGGCATCTTGGGCCGGAATCATAGGGACCCCTCCTTGCGCACATCTTCTTGCAGAAGGTTTAGCGATTCCCGGATATAGCGGCGTACGGCTTCGGCGGCCGCAACCGGGTCTTGGGCGGCGATGGCGTCGACCATTTGGCAGTGCGAGCGAGAGGCTCCGTCTACGATGACCGAGAGGTCGAGGGTCTGGTCGATGGACGATTCCAAGGCATCGGTCATGTGCTCATACAGGTCGATCAAGACGCTATTGCCGGTTGCCCGGACGATCGCATGATGCAGCTTCAGGTCCGCTTCGATGTAGCCTTCGATGTCCTGCGCCGCCGCAGCGGCATCGCATGCCGACAGCAGGGAGCGGAACGTCTCGATGTCCTCCGGCGTACGCCGCATGGCAGCCAGCCTTGCCGCCTCCTGTTCGAGCGCGCAGCGGACCTCCAGCGTCTCTGTGGCGTTCGAGCGCCGCAGCCGGCGCACGAGAGCGGGACCGAGGCTACTTGAAGAGCGCACGTAAGTGCCGTCGCCCTGGCGTGCCGTCAGAAGTCCGGCGTGGATCAGGGCCCGCACCCCCTCGCGAACGGTATTCCGGCTGACGCCCAGCTGCTTGACGAGCTCGGGCTCGACCGGGATGCGCGATCCGACCGGCCATTGACCGGATTCGATAAGCGATTCCATCTGGGAAACGACCTGTTCCACCAGCGTGGAGCGTGTGGTTTGTTTCAATTCCATCCTGCAAACCTCCAAACATCCGATGATTGGGATATTGGATAATATAGCACGTATTCATTCCGCGGGCAAGACATGTGCAGGGCTGAATTCATACGGCTTTTGTCTGCCGGGAAAGAAGCGCGTTATAAAAACAAGAGCTCCCGAGCGATATTCCGCCCGGGAGCCTCGTATATGTCATTTTTCTTCTTTCCGTCCGTCCAGGTGCAAATCCTCCAGCGTATACTTATGATTCCACAAAAATTCCATATCGTAATCCGTCGTATCGCGCAGAACGAACTCCAGCAGCACAGCCATAAAAGCGACAATGATCATGCCGAGCAGCATCAGGCACATGAGAAACGAGATCGTATGGACCAAGTTGATCGCATCCTTTCCTGCCGTATGCTACCAGTTTATGAACGTTTCGCGAAAAAATGATAGAAAAGCAAAACGAAGGCTTCCCGACCGGGTTGCCTTCGCCGCTTACACGTTCACTTCTTGCGTTTCAGTCAATATCGCTTTGCAGATGCGGGTCAAATGTTTAATGTCCTCGTCGGGCAGCTTTCCGAAATATTCCTCGACCACTCGCTGGCGGTGCAGGTGAAGCTCCTCGATGATTTCTTTTCCCTTCTCGGTAATCTCCATATAGACCACTCTCCGGTCTTCCTCGGAGCGGGTTCTTTCGGCGAATCCGCCGGAAATCAGCTTATCGGATAGCGATGTCACCGCGCCCGACGTGATCCAGAGCGCGTCGGCGATTTGTGAGACCTTCAGCGGACCTTCGTTTTGCAATTTTTCCAGAATAACCGCCTGCGAGGCGGAGACGCCGTGGGCTTCAAAGCGGGTCCAACTGGCTTTCACTTTGCGAAACATTAAGCGGAACGCTTCCTCCAGCTCATATAAATCTTGTCGGTGTACCATAATAGCCCCCTTAAATTGTTACCCGGTAAAGATAGAGTTCGACAAAATATTAAGTAATACGCAGGTTGCCTCCCTTTGGTTTCAAAAAGTTTTCTGCGCCACATTTTTGCCATGAAAAATTTTGATTGACGTTAAAAATTTTCCGTGTTAATTTATTTAATGTTAAATCATTGCATTATAAAACTATTTTAATTTAAAAATAAAAAGAGGAGGGAAGCCTTGCGCAATCTGGAGCAAAAGCTGACGGAGCTGGAAGGACTGATTGCCGCCGCCGTACGCCATGCCCGCCGCTGGTCGCCGCCCGACGCAGACTTGTCGAGGCAGCAAATCCAATTGCTGCATGCCTTGTGCGGCAAGCGGAGGGTGACCGTGACCGAGCTGGCCGAGGAACTGCAGCTATCCGCCA
>NZ_JTHN01000315.1 GCF_001399685.1 Paenibacillus sp. A3 | reverse complement strand
GTCGGATCGTTCGCGCCGAACGGGAAGAAATCGGCATGCTGCGCAATGTCCCCTGCCGTAACGGCGGCCCGCGGCACTTCGATCATCGTGCCGATGCGGTAGCTGAACGTGCGGGCGAACTCGCCGAGCACCTCGTCCGCCCTGCGGGTCACGAGCTCGCGCATCCGCTGCAGCTCGTTGGCATGGCCGACCAGCGGAATCATAATATCCGGCCGGACATCGAGCTGCTCACGCAGACAACTGAGCACGGCGCGGAAGACGGCCTCGACCTGCATCTCGTAAATGTCCGGCAGCACGAGTCCGAGACGGCAGCCCCGGGTGCCGAGCATTGGGTTCATCTCATGCAGCGTCCTGACTTTGCGCAGCAGCTTCTCCAGGCGCTCTTTACGTTCCGGATCCGCGTCCGGCTGGCCGTTCAAGCGCTCGCGCTCGACGACCAACTGCTCCATGTTCGGCAAAAATTCGTGCAGCGGCGGGTCGAGCAGGCGAATCGTCACCGGCAGCCCGTCCATCGCCCGGAAAATGCCCTCGAAGTCCTCCTGCTGCATCGGCAGCAGCTTCGCCAGCGCTTCCGCCCGCTCCTCTTCCGTCTCCGCCAAAATCATCGCCTGCACGACCGGCACCCGCTCGGCGCTCATGAACATATGCTCCGTCCGGCACAGCCCGATGCCTTCGGCGCCGAAGCTTCGCGCCTTGGCCGCATCCTCCGGCGTATCGGCGTTCGTGTACACCTCCAGCGTGCGAATCTCGTCCGCCCAGGCGAGAAGCTGCTCCAGCTCGCCCGTCAGCTCGGGCTCGCGCAAGCTGACTTCGCCGAGGATGACACGTCCGGTCGCGCCGTCGATGGACAGCGCGTCGCCTTCCCATACCATGACGGCTTCTCCGTCAGCGGTCGTCACGGCAAAGGCGCGTTCCGTCAAGCGCAGCGCTTCGCATCCGCAGACGCAAGGCTTGCCCATCCCGCGGGCAACGACCGCCGCATGGCTGGTCATGCCGCCCCGGCTGGTCAGCACGCCTTCGGCCGCCAGCACGCCGTGAATATCCTCCGGCGTCGTCTCCGAGCGCACGAGGATGACTTTGCGCCCCGCGCGGGCCCACGCCTCGGCCGTGTCCGCGTCGAACACCGCGACGCCGGATGCGGCTCCCGGCGACGCCGGCAGGCCGGCCGCCAGCACATGCAGCGGCTTGTCGGTATCGATCGCGCGGTGCAACAGCTGATCCAGATGAAACGGCTCGATGCGATTGACCGCTTCGCCGGTGTCGATCACGCCCTCGCGCACCAGATCGACGGCGATTTTGACCGCAGCTTGAGCCGTTCGCTTGCCGTTACGCGTTTGCAGCAAGTAAAGCTTGCCTTGCTCAACCGTAAACTCGATATCCTGCATGTCCGTATAATGCCGCTCCAGCTTCTCCGCCGTCCGCACGAGCTGGTCAAAAACAAGCGGCATCTCCTCGCCGAGCTTCGCAATCGGAACAGGCGTCCGCACACCGGCCACGACGTCTTCCCCTTGCGCGTTCATCAAGTATTCGCCGTACAGCACGGGCTCCCCGGTAGACGGATTTCGCGTGAACACGACGCCTGTCCCGCAATCGCTGCCCATATTGCCGAACACCATCGTCTGAATGTTGACGGCCGTCCCTTGTTCGTCGGGAATCTGGTGCACCTTGCGGTAAACCTTCGCCCGCGCATTGTTCCACGAACGGAATACCGCTTCAACGGCCAGCGTGAGCTGCTCCTCCACCTGCTGCGGAAACTCGCGTCCCGCTTCCTTGCGGATCACTGCCTTGTACTCTCCGATCAGCTCCGTCCAGCCTTCGGCGCTCACTTCGCTGTCCTGGCTTACCGTTAACCGCTGCTTGAGGTGATGCAGCAGCCGTTCGAATTGATACGTTTCGATGTCGAACACGACGTTACCGAACATTTGGATCAAACGGCGGTAACAATCGAACGCAAATCTCGGATTGCCGGTCAATGCCGCAAGCCCTTGCACCGTTTCGTCGTTCAAGCCCAGGTTGAGAATCGTATCCATCATACCGGGCATCGAAGTCACCGAACCCGACCGGACGGACACGAGCAGCGGCTTGGCCGGATCGCCGAAGCCTTGGCCCTTCGCCTGCTCCAGCTCCCGCATCGCTTGGTGGACCTGCTCCATCAGCCCCGCCGGAAGCTGCATGCCCGCTTCATAATAGGAGCGGCACACGTCCGTCGTAATGGTAAAGCCCGGCGGCACCGGCAAACCGGCGTTCGTCATCTCTGCAAGATTGGCCCCTTTTCCGCCAAGAAGCTGCTTCAAGCCAGCATGACCCGAATGAAACGGCACTACACTTTGCATGATTGATAATCCTCCCGTCATTTTAGAACCTACGGCACGCAGACCGCGAGTACACACATGGAACGTTGTGGATGTTTAATGATGTATAAAACATATCATAGCTTTATTCCATTGTAAATAGTATGTATTATTTATATTTAATACACACTATTTATTCGCGGCATCTGCGGCGCCCGGGCCCGTACGGAAAAATAACGGTGTCCGGTAAAATTGCAGACCAAGTTGGAGATGATGCGAACGGGCGGGAGGATATCGAAACTTAGCTTGCATAATTAACGTCTAGAAAAGAAGAGGACCTATGGGAGGGTATTTATTTGGCCAGTTTTGGAATAGTTATCACGTTGTTGATAGGTGCGGGATTGCTATTCATACGCTCAAAATCAGCATTATGCGGTTTAAGCTTGCGATGGGTAGGTTATGCACTTTTTATCATGACTGCTTTTCTCGTTGGTATTGCAATCCTGTCGAAAATCAATGAAGCATCACATAATCAATAACCCCATCGTTTCATAACCGATAGTCCGTCTAAACCTTATTTTACCGAGTCTGATGGTTTTGTTTATTTCGGCAACATAGCGGAACTGCCGTGTGCTATTTTTGTCTTAGATGGCCTGTTTCCAGAATAGAGAACGTACGTTCCTTTATGTGTGTCGAAATATATATAGTAAGGCTAAAATCAGGCATTTAGCGCATCTGAGTTCCTCTGTATTTGCAGGAGGAGGTCAAAAAGCTGATTTAGAGGAACTTTTCCGCTTCTATTTTGCTCGCGCTCGATCTAGACATTAGTGAGAGGAGGCCCCGCCGAGGCTCTCGGTGGTTCCGTGGAGGTTCCGGGCGGCTACTGGCGGGTTCCGGTGCCTTCTTACGATTATCGACAGACCCTATCCGCACAAGTTGGCGGACAGCAAAAAAACCTCTCCGCAGAGAGGTGCAACGTTACAATATTGAGGCAATTTAAAGCTTGCCCATCCGTTTCTATTATCTTGTCACGCCATCCCGGCAGCACGGCCATCCTGCTCCGTCTCCCGCTCATGCAGCGACAGTTTGGCGCCCAGTGCGCGGAAGCTGCCGATGACGTCCTCGTAGCCGCGCTCCAGATGCTCCACGCCCGTAATGCGCGTGCAGCCTTCGGCTGCGAGGCCCGCCAGCACCAAACACGTGCCCGCGCGTACATCGGTCGCATGCACCCAATCGCCGACAAGCGGCCGTCCGCCCTGGATAAAAGCACTCTCTCCGCGGACCTCGATCTCCGCTCCCATGCGCCGAAGCTGCGGCACGTGACTGAACCGGTTCGGGTACACCCGTTCCGTAACGATGCTCTTGCCTTTGGCCTGCGTCAGCAAAGCCGTCATCGGCTGCTGCAGATCTGTAGCGAAGCCCGGATACATCGTCGCGCGGACCCGGGTCGCACGGATCTGCCCGGTGCTGCGAGCGGTAATGCTGTTTTCGTCCCAATCCATCTCCAGCCCGGCCTCACTGAGCTTGGCGATACATGCCCCGAGGTGTTCGGGAATGACATCCTTCACGGTCACGGTACCGCCGGTGATGCCCGCACTCATCAGGAATGCTCCGGCAACGAGCCGGTCGGGAATCACCGTATGCCTTCCCCCGTCTAAGTATGGCACGCCCTCGATCCGTATGCGGTCCGTCCCTGCGCCGTAAATGCGCGCGCCCAGATAGTTCAGGAACGCCGCCGTATCGACGACCTCCGGATCGACTGCGGCATGATACAGATTCGTCCGGCCTTGAGCACGGACCGCCGCCAGAATGGCGTTGATCGTAGCGCCCGATGTCACGGTATCGAAATAAATGTCCGCCCCGCGCAGCGTTTTGGCCTCTACAATATAATGATCCTCGCGGAACTCCACCGTCGCGCCCAGTGCTTGGAACGCCTTCATATGCTGGTCGATCGGCCTGGAGACAAAGTTGTCTCCGCCCGGAAACCCGACCGTCACCCGCCCGAATTTGGCAAGCAAGGCTCCGGCAAAATAGTAGGACGCCCGGTAAGCGGACGCCTTGCCCGGATCGATGATCGCGCTGTGGATGTAACGCGGATCCAGCACAATTTCGCCGGATGGGCGGCGGGTGATCGTCAGGCCGATGTCTTTGCCGATCTGGGCGATCAATTTCACATCGTCGATATTTGGAATGCCCTCTAGCGTCACCAGACCGTCCGCCAGCGAGGCGGCGGCCAACAAGGCGAGCGAGCTGTTTTTAGAACCGGGAATATGTACGCAGCCGTTCAGCGGGCCGGCAGGTTCCACTTCAATCCATCTCATTGACCCTTACCCACTTTCCGATGATGTCGTTATTTGTTATGAAGCTCCAGCACGTATCCGCTGCCGCGAACCGCACTGATGAGGAAGGTGTCTTTGCCGTATTTTTTGCGAATCCGGTACACCAGCGCATTCAATTCGTCCATCGTTACATCCGGAACCCCGTCCTCGCCGACCGAGCGCTCCGACCATACGGCCTGCTTGATTTCGGCAATCGGCACGAGCCGATTGGCATGATCGTACAACAGTTGAATAAGCAAAAACTCTTTCTCGGACATTGCAATCCGCTTACCGTCAACTACGCATTCCCGTTTCTCCCAATGGATCGTCAGCGGGCCGTGAGGTTCGTCCCACCGCTGCGTAATGCTGAGCGGCTCGAACTCCAGCGTCTGATCGGCGAAAAGATACGAAAAATGCAGTACCGTCATCCCTTTGGCCAGCTTGATGATATCAAACGATTTCAGCGGATACGGTTGATTCGGTTCGACGATCACACCGTTGATTTCCGTGCCGTGCGTGCTGCCCAGATCGTACAGAACCGCACGCTCCTCTTCTTTGCGGATCACTATATGTTTACGGGAAATAAACGCGTTCGAAAAAGCGAAGTCCGGAGAATACGAGTTCGATGCCCTGCCGATAACCGTTTCGGCGGCGGTCAGATTAAGGCACGTCCCCGAGCGGAAAGGCTCTCCGCGAATCACATAAAGACAAGCGAAAGTATCCAGTTTCGTTCCCTCCGAGTGCTGCACAGCGGTCATGCATCGTTATGCGGTCGATAAAAATAAAGTTGACCTCCTATCATCATAGCTTATTTCGGCCTTGAAGGAAAATAGGCTTCGCTGACGGATCGGTTATATTTCGGTAATACGACCCTGTCAGGGAAAAACGGACATAAAAAAGCCCGCTTCGCCGAAGGATCCTTACGGGAAGCGGACAGCGATCCGTTCATCATCAGATTTATTCAAGGACAAAAGCAGGCATTTGCCGTAAAAAAGCCGCTCCGTCCGCCCGTTCCGGTGCAGACGTCCCTTGCCGCCTGTAAATAAGTAGCAGCATGCCTGATGTAAGCCGAAGCTCCTCGGCTCCCGAATCTTGTGACCATTCGGAGGCCTTCTCTGCGTATCGGATCTCCCGTAGGGCGAACGCAAGCGGCTGCTCTGTCACGGACTTAACCGGTTGAGCTTTCATGGCATTCACCAGCCTTTTTTTATTGAGAATGATTATCAATAATACAGTAAAATAAATCATGCAGCTCTACAACTCCCCTGATGCGCCGCCGCCGCACTATCTACAAGACGAATGTCCATGGTATAATAGCACTACTTTAACGAAAACGCATTCAAACGGGAGATCCGCCTATGCCTTTGTTTTTTCGCCTTACGGCTCTGACCTGCGGCTTATTTCTTCTTATTATGTTGCAAGCCTCGGGCTACATTCGACCTCCCGCCCCTTTGCCGCCGCCCGAGATTGAAATTCAAACCGATTGGTCGCCCGAAGATCTGCAAAAGGCCCCGAACATCATCATCCTGCTGAGCGAAGCGTTTTGGGACATCACCCAAATCAAAAGCCTGAAATTCAGCGAGGACCCGGCGCCGATGTTCCATGCGCTGCAGGAGAAATTCACCCACGGCACCCTGCTTTCCCCGATGTTCGGCGGCGGTACGGCCAACGTCGAGCTGGAAGTGCTGACCGGGCATTCGATGCGCTTTTTTCCGGAGGATTCCACTCCGTACGAGCAATACATCAAGCAGCCGACCGCTTCGCTGGCCAGCCTGTTAGCGGGACAAGGGTATACGACGACGGCGATCAGTCCGTTTTACCATTGGTTCTTCAACAGCTCGGAAGTATACAAGCACCTCGGATTTTCGCGCTTCATTAGTCTGGAGTACTTCAATCCGGACGAATATGTCGGCCCGTACATCGGAGATCACGCCGTCGTGCGGCGCATCATCCAGGAGACCGAACGAAGTCCCGGCGCGGACTTCATTTTTGCCAATACGATGGAAAACCATTATCATTACTGGCCAGGCAAGTTTAAAAAGAACCATATCGAAGTGAAAAGTCATATGTCCAACGCGACCACGGGCATTGCCGAGACGTATGCGCAAGGCTTGTCGGGTGCCGACCGGGCGCTGCAGGAGCTGGTTGTGCATTTCAGCAGGTTGAAGGAACCGACGATCATTGTATTTTTCGGCGACCATCTCCCTTCCTTGGAAAAGCTGTTGGTTTATAAGGAATCGAATTACATCAGCGGCGAGGACGACCCTGACTTCTTGGAAAAAATGCACAACACTCCCGTCGTCATCTGGAGCAACTACTTGCCGAAGGAAGCGAAAGAGGAACTGCATATGAGCCCGTCGTTTCTCGGGCCATACGTTTTGAATCTGGCGAAGCGGCCGGGCAGTCCGTACACGGACTATTTGTCCGACCTTTACCGAAAAATGCCGGTGCTGCCGCCGAAAACGTACTATAAAGCGATGAACATCGACGTGAATTTGGTAAAGCAGTATGAGGATCGGCAGAAGGCCATCCTGGAGCTGGAGAGGCAGGTAGCTGCAAGCAGCGGAACCGCAAGCGTGGCAGGCAGTGGCGGCGTGAGTAACGTAGCTGGCGGCGGTACTGGGGGCGACAGCGGAGACGGGAGTAGAACAGTAGGTGGAACCAGGACGGCGGACAGCGGCGCAGGTGGCACGGCAGGTAATGACAATGCGAGTAAAGCAGCTGGCCGTGCTGATGCGAACAACGGGGATGCGAGAAACGCGACAGGTAGCGCTGAGACGGCGGACAGCGGCACAAGTGGCGCGTCGGGTAATAGCGACGCTAGTGGTGCAACGGGTTGGGCTGGCTCAACTGGCGGAGATGCAAATGGAACAACTAGTGGTACTCGCGCATCAGGCGGCGATACGATAGGGAAGCCGTTTATCCTCGGCTACGGCGAACCGCTGATCGAACAGGTAAGCCCCGCTTCCCTAACCGTCGGAGGCGATGCTTTCGGAAGATCGCAGCTTACCGTCCATGGCGGAAGATACGGCCTTGGCTGCACCGTCTTCATCAACGGCGAACCGCAGCAGACAACTTGGCAGAGTGAATCCTCGCTTAGCGTGAACTTGCCGAAGGCTTTGACGGCTAATGCTACAACACTTAACGTTCAAGTACGCGTCGTCGATTCCAAGAACCGGGTGCTGGCCGCCTCGCGAATCGTAAAGGTGCCCGTACAAGTGAAGAAGCATTGAAAGCCGAGGATACAACATCCCCTTACGAATCGGATGGCCTATCCTCGGCTTGTTATTAGACAATAATACATACTCACCCGGAATCATGCAACTGAAGTAGCCCATATAAAAAAGCGCATCCAAAATGCGCTATCGGAGGTAAATCAAGCCATCACAAAATCATAGAGGAACTCAGATGCTCTACACATGTCGAAATTCCTCACCACCGCCCAAACGGGGCACATTGCGCATCTGAGTTCCTTTATTTCCCAAAGCATCTCTTCCCGACTGCCATTAGCGGAAATACGATGCTCTATTTCCATCCTCTGCAAAAAATACCGCAGAGCTGTCCAGAAAGTAGCTCAAACTATGCCGATGTCCTTGAAAAACTACATCGGTTTTGCCACAATCTAAATGCCCGGTGCCGCAATGGTTCGGGCATTTTTCATACTCCTCCGCACTGCAGAAGCGTGTCGATTCCTGCGCTTGCCCGGGAAATGGCCGAAGCGCAGCGTCCTCCCAAAAACGTACCTAGCCTCAACCGGCCCCTTCTACGCCTCGCCGCGGTGCCACAGCCGCTGCAGCTCCGCGTTCGATTCCAGCAGCTCCTCCAGCGTGCCTTGGGCATCGACGCGCCCGTCCTTCAGGACGACGATGCGGTCCGCCCGGGCCAGCGCCGCTTTGCGGTGGGAAATGACCAAGCAGGTCGCGCCTTGCCGCAGTTCTTTGAGCCGCTCCCACAGCTTTCCTTCGGTATCGACGTCTAGCGCGCTCGACAGATCGTCGAAGACAAGCAGCTCCGCATCGCGTACGAACATCCGGGCAGCTGCGGTACGTTGGGCTTGCCCGCCGGAGAGCTTTACGCCGCGCGGCCCGATGACCGTGTCGAGGCCATGCGGCAAATACCCCAGATCCTGTTCCAACACGGCGGAGCGGATAGCCCGCTCAAGCTGCTCCGGCTCGGCATGCATGCCGAGCAAAATATTGTTCTCCAGCGTATCGCTGTACAGCCGCGGGATTTGCGGCGTATAGGCGCTGCGCGGCGGAATGAAAAAGTCGTCCGGCTTCGCCACAGGCTCCCCGTTCCAGCGAATAGCTCCCGCCTGCATGGGCAGCAGCCCAAGCAGCGTGCGCGCCAGCGTCGTCTTGCCGGAGCCGACCCGTCCGGTAATGACAGTAAACGAACCGCTCGGCAGCGTCAGGTCAATCCCTTCAATCCCCCGGCCTGTTTCGGGATAGCGGTACGTCAGGCTGCGCACTTCCACCATCTCCAAGGTCCGGCCGCCGGTAACCGCAGCCCCTTCGTCCATCTCCGGCAGGCTTCCCCGCAAATGCAGCGGATGGTACTCCGTCAGCCTTTCCTCATCCGCCCCTTGCAGCAGCGTCACCAGACGGTCCTTCGAAACCGTGCTTTGCTTAAAGTACGTCATGAACTTCCCGAAATTTTGGATGAATTGCGTCACGAACGTGAGGTAATAAACGAACAGCGCGAAATCGCCGACCGTAAAGCTGCCGTCCCGCATCGATTGCGCGGACAGCAGCAAAATCAATCCGGTGCCGAAATTAACCGCGTTGGAGAAAATCGATTCGAGCGTCGTGCTCAGCAGCCGATCCTTCAGCATCGCTTCCCGGCGCTGGTCGTTCAACCGCTTGAAGCGGCCGATGACCCGGTCTTCCGCGCCTGCCACCTGAATCGACTGCACCGTAGAGAACATTTCGCTGATCGCCCCGGTAACTTGGCTTGTCGCTTCCCGGCTCGCCGCCCGGTATTTTTGCAGCATTGTCGTCGACAATTGAGCGATTGTGACCACGATAACAAGCGGCAAAAACACCCAAAGCGTCATTTCTGCGTTAATGCGAATAAGAATGTAGCACGATACCGCAGCGAACAGCGTCAGCCCGAACGAGTCCACCGACCAGCTGACCGTTTCCTCCACCTGCTCGACATCGTCCCGGAACGAGCTGATCGCCTCGCCCGGCGAGATCGGAATCGCCCGCGCCCCCGGTTCTTTAAGCACATGCCGCAGCAGGTTCCGGCGCAGCAGCGCCGCGACGCGGAAACGGAACTGGACGTCCGTGATAAAGCCGAACACGATCAGCACGACCCGTGCCAACGCCGCCATCAGCAGAAAGAGGACCAGCGTCCAAATTCCGAAGCTGTAGGCGGAATGACCGGACAGCTCGTCGAAGAACGCCTTCGTTACAAGCCCGGGAACGATCGGGGCCAAGTAAATCAAAGACCAAGCGAGCGCGTTCAAAATATAAAGCCCCAACCGGTAACGCGTCAGCCGCCATAAAAAAGAAAAGGTCGTCATACCAGCATTTCCTCCATTCCGACCTTCAGCATCCGGCTGTAGCGGGAATCCGGATCGGCCCCGAGCCTTGCCCGGTCTCCCTCCTCGGCGATACGACCGTTGTCGAGTATAAGAATGCGGTCTGCCCGCTGGATGGTCGCCAGCCGGTGGGCGATAATAATGCAGGTCCGGCCCAGCAGCAGCCGGTTCATTGCCCGCTCGATGCGCTGCTCGGTCGCCGGGTCCAGACGGGAAGACGCCTCGTCGAGAATGATGAGTCCCGGATCGGACAAGAACACCCGGGCGAACGACAGCTGCTGCGCCTCGCCTGCCGACAAGCCTCCGCCCCCGGACTCCAGCATCGTATCCAAGCCGCCGGGCAGCGAACGTAGCCACGACTCCATCCCCAGCTCCCGAAGCACCTGTTCCACCCGCTCGTCGGAGATCGTCTCGTCAAAGAACGTCAGGTTGTCGCGGACCGTCCCTTGGAACAGCTCGATCGACTGGGTCACCATCCCGACCCGGCTGCGCAGCTGCTGCAGCTTCGCCTCGCGAATATCCGTATCCCCGAGAACAATCCGCCCTTCTCCCGGATCGTAGAAACGCAGCAGCAGGCGCGCCAGCGTCGTTTTACCGCTGCCCGTCCGGCCGAGCAAGCCCAGCACCTGCCCCGGCTCCAAGCGGAAGCTCACGTCCTGCAGCGTCAGGCTGTCCGCCTCGTAGCCGAAGCGGACGCCCTCGATCGCCACGGACAGCGCTCCCTGCGGCACCGGCGTACCCGGTCCGTCCTGAATCACCGATTGCGTCTCGAGCAGCTCCTTCACCCGGACGATGCTGGCGTCCGCCTTTTGCAAATCCTCCATCTGCGTGCGGATTTGTTCGATCGGTTTGGCCATTAGCTCGGTGTAGTAGAAGATCATGTACACGGTACCGAGCGTAATCGACCCCTTTTTCCACAAATAAAAGCTCAGCGCAAACGCAACCGCGTTGCCGATCGCAAACACGATCAGGGTCGTGATCCACATCGACGCCCAACCGAGAAACGCCCGCACGCGCACCGGCAGCCATTCGCGCAGCAGCTCGTGATACCGGCGCATCACATACCCGGTCGCGCCGTTGGCTCGCGTATCCTCCGTCCCTTCCAGGTGCTCGCCCAAAAAGCCGTAAAACTTCGCGCTCACCTGTCTCAGCTTCCCCCAATGAGGCACCGCAAACTTCCGGATATATTGGATGGCAACCATCGCGAACACGACGAAAAAGAGCATGCCGACGCCGATCAGCCACCCTTCCCGGAAGAGCAGCACCAGCATCCCCGCCACCAGCACGAGATTGCTCAGCAGCGTAATGACGAAGCTGGAGAAGAAGTTAGACAAATTGTTGATGTCCCCATCCACCCGTTCGATGATCGCACCGGATGTTTGCGACTTATGAAACGTCATATCGAGCTTCAAGCAATGATCCGCCACATCACCGCGCAGCTGATTGGTTGCCAGCCACCCGACATTCGCGCCTACATACGTTGCGGCCACGGCAACAACCTGTTGAATCAGGGTGACGACAATGAACAGACCCCCTGCGATAAGCAAGGGCCTGGTGCTTGACTGGGACTGCGCCGTGTCGATGAAATAACGGATAATTTGCGGGTTCACCAGCTGCATGGCAATACCGCTTACGAGCAGGACGGCCAGCAAAATCATGCTTTTGCGCTGCGGCTTCAGATAGCGGCTCAACAAGAGGGCGTATTCACGAACCGGTATTTTTCGCATTGCTTTCTTCAACCTTTCCGTCCCTCCTTTATCGTACAAACATTCTATCACAGGAAACACTTGTTCGGCCATCCATTTCCAAAAGAAAAAACAATTATAACCAAATTTCCAAACCAGCCCAAACAAAAAAGACAGCCGCGGTGCCGTTTTCAACAACGGCGCCTCAAGGCCATCTTCAAGATTGGTTTACTATGTGATCGAATGCTTCGTCTCGCTCCACCGCTCGTAGAACAGCATCCGGTCCCGCCGTACGAAGCAAAGCAGCGCATGAATGCCGACAACAAGGTTCAGGAGCCCTGCGACAAGCAGCAGCGGGATCATCACCATCGAAGGAAGATGGTTCATTCCGCCGCCGATAAACAGCACATTAGGACCGCCAATGAGAAAATACAACGAAACACAGCGCACCAAAAGCGCGTGCAGCGTCAGTCCGCCGTCCTTTCCGTTCAGGCGAATGCGTACGATCCGCTTGCCCAGCGTTCTGCCTTCGGTCAAGTATGGGACGACGACAAAATAGAAGAGGACCGCTCCAGCGATCGGAAGCAGCATATGCCGCCCCAGGAAAAATAGAACGAACGGCGACAATACCGCCCAATCGATCAACCACGCAACAAAACGACGGGTGTAGCTGACACGCGTAACGGACAGATCGACGCCTTCGTCCAGCGTATCGCTTTTGGGCATAAAGGCCGTCAACCATGGAGCTATCGCATAACCAACCAGGCCGCCTGCCGTATTAAGCATCAGATCGTCCACATCGAACAGACGGTAAGGGCAATCGTAAATCCCATACAGTCCCGTTCCCTGCGTCACTTCAAAAAACAGCGACACCAGAAACGTCGTAACCGCCGTTCGCACAATGCGGCGCCGGAAATAATAGCGCAAAAACACGCCCAAAGGGACAAGCAGCAGTACATTGAACGCTACTTGCAGAACCCCCCGTTCCCCGAACACCTTAAGATAGGTTGCCGGATTGTTCCACTGCAGGCCGGTTTCCCGCAGAAAATCGCGAACAAACTGGAACGGTACCCATTGATTGAACGAGCCCGTCGTCCCGGAGCAAGTATGCCGGGTATCCGGCAGCGGCAGGATGACCAAGTACAGGGCGCATAATAAATACAGTAAAAAAGAATACAGGACAATGACGCGTATTTTATTGACGTAGCCGTATTTCCGGTACTGTACGATCAAAAACGGCAGCGTAAAGACGAACGCCAGCAGCGGAAACGTCTGCAGCGCGAAGCCGATTGGAAACAAATAAGCTTGAAGCATTTTGTCGTTCACACCCATGCTGTCATATTTTATAACAATTATAACGGAAAATACGGCGGTCTTCCCATCGACTCGGCTTACATGAGTGACATTATTGTCACCTTGTACACGCAAAAAAACACGCCGAACATCAGCGTGTCATGCAATTTTGCTTTCTTTACAGCTCCTTGCGCATACGCACGTGCCAGATTCCGGCGTCGAGGAACGGCTCGGTAGAAACCGTTTTGTAGCCTAACTTCTCGTAAAACGCCTCTGCCTGGGTCTGAGCGTCCAGGATGATCGCCGCAACGTCCTGCGTCCGGACATCCTCTTCCATCGCCTGAATGATCTGACGTCCGAGTCCGTATCCGCGGTACGGCTTCATCACGGCAATCCGCTGGAGCTTGGCCGTCTTCCCGTCGTACATGATCCAGCGGGCAGCCGCGGCGGGTTCATTTCCGTTCATGATCAGAAAATGCCTTGCCGCGCTTGGCGAAGCATCATAATCGTCCATCTCTTCTTCCGGAGAAACCCCTTGCTCTTCCACGAACACGCGAATACGTACGGCAAAGCAGTCGCGAAGCTGTTCTTCTGTATGTACAGGCATGATGCTCAAATCCATGATGTCTTTTCCCCCAAGCTATAACGTAAGTTTTTCTCCCGGCTGCAATGCCCGGCTCTGGATGCCTTTATCCCGAAGTCCGGCGGCGAAACGGTCCGCATCCTGAACGATCGGCGGGAACGTATTGAAATGAAGCGGCACGACCGCTTTCGCACCCAGCCATTCGGCGGCTAGAGCCGCATCGTCCGGTCCCATCGTGAAGACGTCGCCGATCGGCAGGAACGCCAGATCGATCTTGTGGCGCTGACCGATCAGCTTCATATCGGAGAATAAGGCCGTGTCTCCGCTGTGAAGAATCGTCAGCCCGTCCCACTTGATCACATATCCGCCTGGCATGCCGCCATAGATGATCTTTTTCTCTTCCTCCAGTACGATTCCCGAGCTGTGGAACGCTTGAATCATCTCGATCTCCGCAAATCCGATCGACGCTCTGCCGCCGATATTCATCGCGAAGGTGTTCAGACCTTGCCAGCTCATGTAAGTCGCCAGCTCGAACGTTGCAATGACCGTTGCGTTATTGCTTTTTGCGATGGGTACGGTATCGAGAATATGGTCGGGATGGCCGTGGGTAAGCAGGACATATTCCGCCTTCACATCCTCGGGCTTGGTTGTGGCCAGACGGTTCCCGGAAATAAAAGGATCGATGATTAAGGAATGTCCTCCGTGAGTCAATTGAACACAGGAATGACCATGATACCAAATCTCCATACGACCAGCTCCTTCTTTTCATTCGAATAGTAGCTTTCACGAATTCTATTGTACCAAAGAGAAGACGCGAAACTCAAAAAAGAAAGGCACCGTTCCTGCCGGCTCCTTTCGCGGCTGCACCTATGCGTTGTTAATCCTAGCTCGCAAACGCCTTCTTTAACGCCTCACGGACCCGGTCCTTGCTGAACGGCTTGACGATAAAGTCGCTTGCTCCCATCGAAACCGCCCGAATCAACAGCGCCTGCTGGCCCATAGCGGACACCATGATTACTTTGGCGTCGGGGTCCATATTCTTGATCTCTTCGAGTGCCGTGATCCCATCCATTTCGGGCATCGTGATGTCAAGGGTAACAAGATCCGGCTTCAGTTCAGAGTATAATGTCAGCGCTTCCAGTCCATTGCTCGCCTCGGCTACCGTTTCGTAACCCAATTCCTGAATTACGTTTCTCAGTATCATCCGCATGAATAGCGAATCGTCCACGATCAAGATTTTTTTCACGCCGAACTAGCCCCCAACCCGTTGTTTTTATACACAAAAAAATAAGACCGCCCCAAATGCCAAAAGGGAGGCCGTGTTCGACTATTTCCTCTTGTCCTTCGGCAGCTGGCTGACATCGTGTTACACCTTAGTCCCTATAGCTTTGCGTCCTTGACTTTCGCCAAGTTTGCCATGTCTGTGACAAAAAACGATTGTAAATTGTATTATAAGCATCCGGTAAAAAAAATACAAGTATAACGCCAAGAAGCCCTCTTTGCAACATCCCCGCCGTTGAAGAGTTACGTTTGAGAGGCCTTATGTTTTGGCTCACGCCGGCTCAGCCGAACGGGCCATGTTTTGCAAGTATCGTTCAAATTCATCCGGCGGCAGCGGCCGGCTGTAATAGTAGCCCTGCACCAGATCGCATTTTTTGTCGCGCAGAAAGTCGATCTGCTCCTGTGTCTCCACGCCTTCCGCGATGACCTGCAGGCCGAGATGGTGCGACATGGCTACAATTGTAGCGACAATCGACGCCCCGCTGGACCCGTGGGCAATATCGCGTACGAACGATTGATCGATTTTCAGCTTGTCAATCGGGAATCGGTTCAAGTAGCTGAGCGAGCTGTAGCCCGTGCCAAAATCGTCCATGCTGACTTGCACGCCGATTTGCTTCAACCGGCGCAGCGTCGTTTCCGCATTGTTCGCGTCTGCAGCCATCATGCTTTCCGTAATTTCCAAATCGAGATATTTCGGCTCCAGACCCGATTCGTGCAGCGCTTCCCGAATCGTTTCGATCAAATGCGGCTGCTCGAACTGCTTGTTCGACAGGTTGACGGAAACGGGCATCGGCGGGAAGCCGGCTTCCTGCCACAATTTGTTTTGCCGGCAGGCCATGCGCAGCACGCGCTCTCCGATCAGATGAATCAGCCCGCTTTCCTCGGCGACCGGGATGAATAATCCAGGCGATACGAGGCCTTGCTCAGGATGCCGCCAGCGCACGAGCGCCTCGGCTCCGATCACCTGCCCCTGCATATTCACCTGCGGCTGATAGTGCACCTCGAACTCATCCCGCTCCAGCGCAAGCCTCAAGCCGTTCTCAAGCGCCAGCTTCTGTTCGGACGCTTCGTCCATTTCCGAGGAATAAGCCTGGATCCGGTTGCGCCCTTGTTTTTTGGAATAAAACAACGCCGAATCGGCATGCTTCAGCAGCATTTCTCCGTTAGCGGCGACAGGCTGCACCGCGAAGCCGATCGTGAGGCTGAGATGCACTTTGTGCGCTCCCAGCGTAAAGGGACGCTGGAGGCTCTCATGAAGCTGCAGCGCTTCTGCGGCCGCTTCGCTCTCTCCTCCCGCAATCCCGTGCAGCAGCACAGCAAACTCGTCGCTTCCGATTCGCGCGATGACCCTGCCTTCGCCGGCGGCATGGTGCAGACGGTCCGACAGCTGCCGCAGCAGCCTGTCCCCTTGCTTTTGCCCGATCGAATCGTTGATCAGTTTGAAGCGGTCGATATCGATAACCAGAAGCGCCCTTTCGATTTCTTCTTCCGGCTCCGCCAGTCCGTTCAACGTTTCCAGCAAATAACGGCGGTTCGGCATCCCTGTCAGATCGTCCCGGTAAGCAAGGTCGTTAATCCGGCGCTCCGCTTGCTTCTTCTCTGTGATGTCTTGACATATCCCGAACAGTCCGGTGACCTCCCGGTTCACGACAATGGGAACGCAAGTGACGCTCAGATCTATAGCTTGCCCCTGCTTATGCTTGATGGTCATTTCGAACTTCTGGGGGATGCCCTTTACGGATTCCGCAAACCTCCAGTTCAGCTCATCGGTACTCCAAAGCTCCGAGATGCGGCTTAAGCTGCGTCCTACGGTCTCCTCCGCCGAATAGCCCGTTATCGCCTCGACCGCCGGATTTGCGGCGATGAATCGACCTTCCAAATCAATGGAAAATACCGCATCCGTATTATAATCAAACAACGATTGAAAATGCTGCTCGCTTTCGTGAAGCTTGGCCGCGTGGTACGCAAGCCTCTTGTCCACGAACGACGTCACAAGCGCAATCCCCAGCAGCAACAGCGTCATCATGCCGATCACATAAGCAATCAACGACGTTTCGACGCTCAGCTCGTTGTTCATCCAGTTCATATGATCCAGACTGATGAAGCGGGCTGCCCCCATCCCCGTGTAATGCATGCCCGAAATCGCCGCGCCCATAATAAAGCCGCTGCCGATTTTACGGTAAATGCGGGATCTGCCGATGTCATCGCGAAAATAAAAAGTCAGCCACATGGCGGCCATGGACGCAATCACTGCGATAACAACAGATAGGCTCAACAGCAGCGGGCGGTACTGAATGACCGCATTCATCTTCATCGCCGTTAGTCCCGTATAATGCATGCCTACGATGCCGAAGGCCATAAACAGACCGCCCACGGTCCAATTGCGCCATCCGAAATGCCTGCCTCCGACGGCAGCCAAAGCGATATACGAGGCGATGACGGCAAATACGATCGAAAGCAGAACAAGGGCTACGTCGTAATGGACCTCCGTCGGCATCCGGTAAGCAAGCATTCCTACAAAATGCATCGACCAGATCCCAAGCCCCATCGCCAGCGCTCCGCCGCTAAGCCATATTAACCTGGTACGTCCACGTGCCGCATTGATTCTGCCCCCTATCTCCAGTGCAGTATAGGAAGCCAGGACCGAGATCACATAGGAAAGAAAGACCAAAAACCAGTCATAGGTGCCGATCATTTGCTGCATAGTCTTTACCTTCTTTCCAATTTGATCCTTTTCTTTTCTATATTATACCTACGTGGCCTATATACCGTCTACATCTTTTTGTCGAAATAGCTCGAATATCCTGAAGATGTCGAAAAGGCTGCATATCTTTGCGAGCATGCAAAAGAAGCAGATCTGCAGACCTGCTTCTTTTCCTATCTGTTATTTACGCATCGACGCGTTTCGATTTACCTGTGGGCAACAGGCTGCCTAGCGACAGCAGCGAGCTGCCGGCAATTGCCAAAGCCAGCGCCATGACGAAGTACGCCAAATCCAATTCGTACCCGGCCATCTGAGGGCTTCCCAAAAATCCGCCGGCCCATTTCGCCTTCGCGATGGCGCCGATCATAAGCAATGCGAACAAAGCGGAAACGATCCGTGTGCCAAGGCCCAGGATCAAGGCGATTCCTCCGACCACCTCGATAATCCCTACAGCATAGGCTGCAAAGCCCGGAAGACCAATGCTTTCGAACCAACCGGCGATGTTGCCGATCCCGCTCTGAAATTTGACCACTCCATGAATCAAAAACGAAATGCCAAGCACCAAACGGATCAACAGCAGACTAACTTCGTATTTCTTATTCAAAAGTTCTCTCTCCTTATTTTCGACTAGTTATCGTTAAAATTGCAAACACATATAGCTGAGCGTGCCTAAATCATAGCTCCGATGGATCACCTGAGCTTGCCCTTCCCCGCTTCCCATCGCGATGAACAGCGGCACGAAATGCTCCGCTCTCGGCACGGCCTGACGGGCATGCGGGGCTTGCTCCGCATATTGGAACAACGCGTTCAAATCGCCGGACTGCAACATCTCCAGCAGCCAGTCGTCGAAGCCGATCGCCCACGGCTCCGGCGTCTTCTGGCCCCAGTTCAACATTCGAAGATTGTGCACCGTTACCCCGCTGCCGATCACCAGGATTCCTTCCCGTCCCAGCCCGCGAATCGCTTCGCCGATCCGGTATTGCCGCTCAGGGGCAAGATAAGGATTCACCGATACTTGAACTACCGGAATATCCGCCTTCGGATACATGCGATGGAGCAGCGTCCAAGAGCCGTGATCAAGCCCCCTTGCCGAATCGGTGCGGACTTCGATGCCGGTTGCCGTCAGCTTTTGTTCCAGCATCGCCGCGATCGCTTTGGACCCTCTGGCCGGATACTTGACCTGGTACAGCTCATCCGGAAAACCGCCGAAATCGTAGATCGTATCGTAGACATCGTCTATCGATGAAATCGTCAACGTCTCGCTTTCCCAATGTGCCGTAAAGATGACAATCGCCCGGGGTTCGTACTGCTCGCCCAATTTCGCCAAAAAATCGGTATAAGGCGTCTGCTCGATCGCAAGCATTGGAGAGCCGTGCGCTAAAAATAAAGCTGGAATCATCATGCTACCCCCTAAGTAATAAGGTTACTTTATGTAAGTAAGTATATAATGATAATTTATCTATGTCAAGTAACTAATTTTTTGTTCGCAACTATATTATTTTTGTTGTTCGTGAGGTATAATAGAACTATAGCGAGGTGACGGGATATGAATCAGTCTTCAGTGTGCCCCAGATTCGAAAAAGGCATGCGGATCGTCAGCAAGCGATGGGCCGGGCTTATTATCCATCAGCTGCTTAAGGGCCCTCAGCGGTTCTGCACCATAGAGACCGCCCTTCAAATCAGTGGAAGATTGCTATCGGAGCGATTGAAAGATTTGGAACACGAGGGGATTGTGAAGCGGGACGTGTATCCGGAAACTCCCGTTCGCATCGAGTATTCTCTCACGGACAAAGGCCGCGCTCTGGCCCCTGTCTTCCGGGAAATGGAAAAATGGACGAGCGTCTGGATAGAGCTCGATGAGGAACCTGCGGCCGATCCGCTTACGAAATAAAAGCATGCAAAAAGGCGCCCTTTGGCGCCTTTTTGCATGCTTTTTGAGAAAGAGGTTTTTGATTGAAATAGAGAAACATTCGGAGGTGGGGTATCTACTGGAGGAGCGATAGCG